>JBKHHV010000206.1:0-6947 GCA_046539005.1 Phycisphaerae bacterium | reverse complement strand
TGAGGCCGGGGAAACGGGACAACGGCCTGTTTCTTTGCTGCCGGAGATTCCTGTGCTGCGTGACTACTCTTCCAGCAGTTCCCGGATGGGTTTGCACAGGTCCGGTGGGGCGGCGAGTATCGCATCGCCACGCGGTTCGAAGATCGCACCGGCCTCGGCGAGGATCGCCCGCCCCGCGGCGTAGTCCACCTTCTTGAAGTTGCTGCCGAGGTTCACGTACGCGTCGAAACCCGCGGCCGCGGTGAAACACAACCCCAACGCCCCGGCCCCGATGATCCGGACCCGCAGCGTCCGCTCCATCAGTTTGCGCAGGCGGTCCATCGCCCACGACCGCAGCGACGGGTCCGACTCGGCATGGGGAATCTCCACGCAAAGGAATGCGTCCGGCAGCGACGTCTCCGTGCTGCAGCGGATCGGTCGCCCGTTGAGCGTCGCTCCGCGTCCGGCGGCGGCCGAGTACATCCGCCCGCACTCCGGAAGGTACACCGCCCCCAGCACCGGCTCGCCGCGGCGTTCCAGCCCCAGCGAGACCGCCCAGTACGGCAGGTGGCGGGCGTAATGCTTGGTGCCGTCGATCGGGTCCAGCACCCACACATACTCGGCCGAAGTGTTCTCCGGTGGGCGTTCCTCCGAGTAAAAGCCGTGGTCGGGGTATCGCTCCCGCAGGTCGGAGATCACCATCTCCTCGACCGTCAGGTCGCCGTCGGTGACGATGTCACGGTGGCGCTTCTCGCGACGGACTTGCGAATCGCCGGCGATTTCCACCGCCCGGTCGCCGCCGCGGCGGATGATGCGCTCGGCCTGGTTGAGTGCGTCCTGGAAGTCCATGGCTCGCAGTTCCGATCAGGTCGGCGAAGGGCCCGGGAACCGGAGTCCTCGAGCCCGGGCCGTTGTCATCTGTCCCGGCTGAAGCAGGGTGGTGGTTACCGCGGTGCCTTGAGCATCTTCCGCAGGTGGTCCATCATCGCCTCGCCCTGGGCCTTGAGGCGGCGCTTCTCGGTCACCAGTTCCTCCTTGCTGGAGGGCTTGCTGTGCAACTGGATGTGGAACCGCAGGCTGTTTCCGGTGCCCGAGGGGCGGATGGTCAGGTGCTCGAGGTGCTCCTCGTCGAAGAAGAAGCGAATGCCCTCGTCGGGGAACACGAAGTCCCACGTCGCCGGGTAGAGGGCATCGTACTTGCCCGTCCGGTACATGGTGGCCCCGAGGACATCGCGGCCGCCGATGCTCAGGTCGCCCGCCAGGGCGAGTTGGAAGAAGCCCAGCGCCCTTCGCAGGATCGCCTTCTTGAGGCGGTCGCCCTCGATGCCCGGGTATTCGCCGTCGAGCGGGTCGGGCTCGTAGAAGTTCACGAACAGCCCGACGTCCGGGTCGAGGTAGATCTCCTCGTCGAGAATCTGCATCAGCGTCCTGCCCTGCGACCTGGCATACGCCGCCACCTCGGCCATCAGCAGCGCCGCGAAGGTTCCGTCCTTGTCACGGACGTGCCCGCCGGTGCCCAGCGAGCGGTTGTCCTTGGGCGGCCCGCCCAGCAGCGAGAAGCCGTTGCTCTGCTCCATCGCGGCCATGTTGAACGAACGGCTGTCGTTCATTTTCTCGGTTTCGCAGACGATCGGATGGCAGAGGTCTTGGTAATCTTCGCCGTCGCGCCCGTCGTGGAGGGCGGTCAGTTCGGCGACTTGCCCGTCCCACACCATGCGGGTGCTGGCGGCCAGGGCGGCAAAGCCGACCAACGTCTTCACCACGCCCAGTCCGTACTTCTTGGCGATGCGGGCGGTGGTGTCGGCCGTGGTGTGCGAGAGGACGATGAACTTGCTGTCGGCGTCCTGGACGCTGCCGTGTTTCTTGACTTCCTGTTCGAGGCGGTACCACAGCAGCACGCTCCAGGCCTCGTCGGCCGGCAGGAGCATCCAGTCCTTGTCGCCGGCGACGTCCTGCTGGTTCTCGGGCACCTTCACCACGATCCCGCAGCGGTCGGCGTCGGGATCGGTGCCGATCAGGATGTCGGTCTTATCGAAGGTTTCCTCGCCGTATTCTTTCTTGTAGGCCTGGACGGCCGTCTTCGCGGCGCGTTTGTCGCCGGGGTCGGGCTGCTGCTCTTTGCCGGGCTCGGAACAGAAGCTGGGGAACAGCCCGTTGAGTTCGTTGAGCCCGTCTTCGTGGCAGGCGTTGGGCGCCTCGAAGCCTACCTCGCTGAGAATCCGCGGTACGGCCAGGCGGCCGGCGCCGTGGTAGGCACAGAAGCCGATGTTCAGCGGGTCCTTCTCCTGCACGGCCGCCAGGTCGTCCATCATCAGGAAGCTCTGGACGTGCTGGATGTGCCGCTCGTGCATGTCGATGAGGTTGTCCTTCTTGCCGGCGTAGTCGTAATCCTCCAGAGGGGCGTCCCCGCCGAGGAAGTGCAGCTTGTCGGCGGCGGCGTCGGCGAAGGAGGTGAGCTTGACGTCTTCGAAGGCGCTGTTGACGATGTACTGGTTGTACATTTTGTCCCGCTCCTCGGGGTCGAACTGCGACCCGTTGGCGCTGGAGAGCTTGTAACCGTTGTAGCGATAGTCGTTGTGCGAGGCGGAGATCAGGATGCCCATGTCCGCCTGCAGGTTGGGAATCGCGAAGGTGACCTCGGGGTAGGGGCAGGGGGCGTCGAAGAAGTAGACGGTGTAGTCATACGCCAGGAAAAGCTGGGCGACGATCTTCGCCAGGTCGTGCCCGCGGATACGGCTGTCGTAGCCGATGACGATGCTCTTGAGCGGAGGCTTGCGCTCCTGCCCGAACTTCGCCACCCCCGCCGAGGTCCGCAGCAGCACCAGGTCGTTGAGGGTATTGGGGCCCTTGAGGATCGGGACGTCCAGCCCGTAGTCCTTCATCTGGACGATGCTTTCCTTGTCGAACGCCATCATTCCGCGGATGCCGCCGGTGCCGAAACGAAGATACTGGCGGAACGCGTTGACCAGCGCCTCCCAGTGACCGGCCTCGATGGTCCGGGCGATTCCTTCCTTGGCGTTGTCGCTAAGCCGGTCGATTTCCGGATCGGTCAGCCAGTCCTTGAGGTTCTTGAACGTCGCCCGGCGGGCGCTCTCGTAAAGCTGTCCGTCGATCCGCCCGGTGTTCAGGGCGTCTTCGAGGTAGCTGTTGATTCCCTGCTCGGCGGTCTTGAGCAGCGATTGAATGTCACGGTCGGCCATGGGTTTGGCTCTCCTGTTTTCCTGTGGGTTTCGTTTCTGTCCTGAGCGGGGCATTATCGGCCCGTTGCGGCGGCAGGTCAAGACGGCTCGCCGCCCGCTGCCCTCATCACAAGCATATCCCCCCGCCCCGCCCGGGGACCATCGCGGGCGCCGCACAGCGGATCATCCCGCCCGGGCGCGCACAGAAAAGGGCGCCGGGGAAGTTCCCGACGCCCTTGGGTTTTCGTGAACCGCGGGGGTTACTCCTTCTTCACCGTCAGCTTGAAGCCCTTGGCCGGTTTGTCGGTCAGGGTGGTCTTCATTCGCGCCTCGGTGATATCCACGGCCGCCAGGGGCACCGTGGCGCTGTTCCAGTTGGCCAGCGGCAGCAGCGGCCAGACGCCCGGCAGGATCGGCGAGATGGACGCCTGCTTCCTGGTGCCGTCCATCACCAGGCGGGTCGCCGCCAGCACCATGCCGAAGGCGGCGGCGTTACGCGGGTACCACACCAGGTTGTTGGTCAGCGAGGTCTCGGTGAAGCAGTTGGCCTTCTCGGAGCCCAGGGTGTTGGCGAACAGTTGCTGGTTCCAGTAGCGGGTCGAGTTGTCCAGCATGTTCTCGCCGAGATAGCCGGCCGCCACGTCGCGCCACATGTTCATGGAGACCCACATGTTCTCGGTATCCATCGAGGAGTGCCCGCAGCCATAGCGGGTCATGCTCTCGCGGGTGGCGTTGACCACGTCCTGGCGCAGTTTCTCGGCGGAGATGCCTTCCGGCAGGTCGTCGATCATCAGCAGCGGCACCAGCCCGTTGGTGGTGTAGAGGCTGTAGGCGTCCCAGCCGGGCAGTTCATCGTAGGGCAGCGGCTCGCGCGTCCAGCAGTCGATGAGCCCCTCGGCGGACTTGTCCAGGCAGACGCCCCAGTGGTCGCCCAGCCAGCCCTTGTTGAGGGTCTTGACGGACTTGTTGACCTCCTTGCGGCAACGCTCGGCGAGGTCCTTGTCGCCGGTGTACTCGAACATCCGCATCGCCGAGTGGATCGCCGCCAGGCGCTTGATGCCGAGGTAGACGTTGTCGCGGCCGTACTGGACGGCCGGGGTGGCGTCGTCGATGGTGTTGGCGGTTCCGCGGTCGGGGAAGCCGTTTCCGGTCGAGTCGGCCCACAGCAGGTACTCCACGAGTTGGGCCGAGGCGTTCTTGTATTTCTTGTACAGCGACTCCTTGCCCCACCACTTGCCGTGGGCGTAGAGCATGATCAGGAAGTTGCTGTTCTCCTCCACGGGCATGGCGTGGTGGTAGCTCTGCCCGTTGGCGGTCCAGCCGGCCCCCATGTCGTGTTCCATGACGGCCCCGGGGAAGTTGAACTCGTCTTCGCCCACGCCGAACCGCTCGTCGTCGGAGATCACGTTGCGCCGGGCGGCGTCGCGTTCCTTGTCGTCCACGTGGTGCGACCACTCCTCGAAGAGCATCTCCAGCAGTTGCGGCCAGAGAGTGAAGTAGAACATGCTTTCCTGGAAGGTCACGTCGACGGTGGAGTTGTACCAGCACGAGCCTTCCCAGACGCTGAACCATTCCCTGGGTTTCTCGCCCACGGTCCACAGCGAACACATCAGGTAGCTCTGGAAGCTGGTCGCCAGCAGGTCCTGTCCGGCAACCGGCAGGGCGCTGCCCTCAAACAGCGTGTCGAAGGTCTCGGCCCGGGCGACGAGGTCCTTGTGGTTCTTCTCCACGAACTTCGCCACGTCATCGGCGTTGTTCCACAGGGTGGTGTACTTCAGCGGCATCGCCTGGCTGAAACGCTCGAACAGCGCATCGCCCACGTAGCCCACCAGCGCCAGGGAGAATTCATGGACCTCTCCGTCCGAGCAGTCGAAGGGGACCTCCAGCACGCCCTTGGTCACCTTCCAGTCGCCTTCGAGGGGGACGATCAGGTCGTGGCTGGTGCCGTCGGTCTTCACGCTGCGTCCGCCGCGGCCGAATACCAGTTCCTGCCCGCCTTCACCGGTCTTGATCTCCTCCCCGACGGTCACGTCGTATTTCAGGGCGGCTTTGCCCTTGGAGGTTTTGGTCTCCACGCCGGGCAGATCGAGGGTGAAGCGCACCTTGCCGGACCGCTTCACGCCCTTCTTGGTGTGGTTCCAGCGGATGTGGCTGACCGGCTCGACCCGCAGCTTCACGATGTAGGCCGGCACCAGCGAGGTCTGCTCGTCCTGCGGCCAGAAGGGCGCCACGAACGAGGCGGTCAGGCGAAGCCCGGTGTCGGGGCAGTTGCCCTCGAAGTTGACGCTGGTCATCGTCTGCCACTGGTCGACGTTGAAGAAGCCCTTGGCCTTCTTGTGCAACGGCAGCGACTTGAAGCCCTTCTCGGTGTCGATGCCGACGGTTATCTGACCGGTCTGCTGGCAGAGCAGCCCCAGCCCGCCGTACTGGACTTCCTGGCGGATGGGATCGAAGATGATGCTGTAGCGGCTGCCGAGGCGGCCGAGGCAGGTGGACATCAAAGCCATGGTGAATCTCCTGTTGGGTTCGAACTCGCACGGCCGTCGCCGCGCGGAAGATGCGGGAAACCGACGGAGAACTCTATCGCCCCCGGACCGCGAGGTAAAGAGGGAATCGAACGCCACCCGTATCCCCGACGGCGTCGGCAGCCCGTCCTTCCCCGGCACTTTTGTCATTGCCCGGCGGGAAGAAGCGGGGAAACGCCCCCTCGGGAGGATACACTGCCTGCAGCCGTTCCTTTAGAAGGAGACCCCCGGCATGGTGCCCACGAAACGACGCAGACTGCGCCTCATCAACCCGCGAAGTCCACTTTCGACGATCACGATGCCCGGCATCATCCAGCGGATGACCTTCTCGCGGAAGGCGCTGTTCATGCCGCTGAACCTCACCATCTGCGCGGCCGTCGTGCCCGAAGGCTGGGACGTGGAGATCGTCGACGAGAACACCAGCGAAGACCCGCACCAGCCGGACGCTGCCGGGATCGACGCGGTGGGAATCGGCGCCATGACCACCCAGGCGACACGGGCCTACGAACTCGCCGACGCCTACCGGAAGCTCGGGGTGAAGGTGATCCTCGGGGGTATCCACCCCTCGGCGCTGCCCGAGGAGGCAATGCAGCACGCCGACGTCGTCTGCCGCGGTGACGCCGAGGGTACGCTGCCCCGCGCCCTGAAGGACCTCGACGCCGGCCAAGCCAAGAGTTTCTACGACTGGACCGAGCAACCCGACGCCCCCATCGCCTCACCGCGCAAAGACCTGCTGAACCCGCGCGATTACCTGGTGTTCAACCCCATCCAGACCACCCGCGGCTGTCCGCACAACTGCACTTTCTGCACCACGCCGTCCATCTTCGGCCGCCGGTACCGCAGGCGGTCCATCGACGACATCGTCGAGGAGATCCGCACCGCCAAGGAGCAGTTCGGGACCGGTCTTTTCATCTTCAGCGACGACAACGTTGCCGGCAGTCCCCGGTGGGCGATGGACCTGTTCGAGGCGCTGCGCGGGCTGGATATCCGCTGGGCGAGCCAGTGCGATATCCTCATCGCCCGCGATCGGACACTGCTGCAGGCGATGCGCGACAGCGGATGCATCGGGCTGATCCTCGGGCTCGAAAGCCCCCGCGCCGGCACGCTGGAGGAAGCGGGCAAACGCTTCGTCTCGGCCGACCTGTACGAGCAGTACATCCGCACGATCCAGTCCTACGGGATCGGCCTGTGGGGCAGCTTCATCTTCGGGTTCGATACCGACGACTGGCGCGACTGCATGGCCAGCGTGCGCTTCGCCCAGAAG
>JBKHHV010000205.1:0-6992 GCA_046539005.1 Phycisphaerae bacterium | reverse complement strand
AGCCCGACGATGGTCCCTCGCCTGCGGACCGGGTGGGTATTGACCACCGCCACGAACCGCTCGCCGTTGGCGCGGTACAGGCGGTATTCCCGGGGGCCCTCGCTCAGTTCCCCGCCGGAGATCCGCTGCATACGCCGGCGGGCGGCAATGAGGTCCTTGCGCGACATGAACTGCTCGACCGACAGCCCGTCGCGCAACTGCTCGACCGTGACGTCGAACATCTGGCGAAACAGGCGGTTGCCGAACAGGATATTGGACTTCAGGTCCATTTCGACCACGGCCGTGGGCATCGACTCCACGACCCATCGCACCTGCGTGGGGTGCGGTTCGCCACGGGAAAGGCTGTAATGGGCCGCCAGGTGAAACGCCACCGCACCGGTGATGACGCCGGCGAGCACGAACATCGCCATGTCGGAGATCGCCCCCGCCACCAGCAGGGCGCAGCAGACCAGCAGGCACGCCGTGCCCACCACCAGCCCACCGGCCGGGTGCTGGGTGAACCCCTCGCGGATCCCGGTCAGAATGCCTTTCTGTGGCGACTTCACCTGGAGTCCTCTGCTCATTCCGGTGGCGGGCAGCCCGAACCGGCTCCCCTGGTAAACGGAGCGAACGTCTCTCGACCGTCCCGGCCGACCGGTCATTGCGCAGGCGCCCTCGCCGAAGCGCAGAAGACGCCTTCGGTGGTATCGTCGGAATCAGGTGGGCCCTTAACTTACCGGTCAACCGGGCTGGATTTACCCCGTCAGATGCCGGTGAAAGGGCTTAGAGAAAGCCTTGGCGGAAAGCTTGCTGTTCTCGTCGGACAACTCAGATGCCGGAACGTCGTAAGGCGGGTCGACGCCGGCTTTGCGGGCCATTTCGTTGACTTCGACCTTCAGTTTCACCATTCTCAACTCGCGGCCGACGGTGAGGCGGTTGAACCGCTCCAGTTCGTCAATTTTGCGGGTAAGCTCGGCCCGCATCTGTTCGGACTCCTCGATGCGGACCTCCAGGGCCCGGTTGGCCTGCTCCAGTTGCTCATTCTGGCTGCGAAGGCTGCGGAACATCCACTCCTGGCCGCGGCGGAGTTGCTCTTCCACGCGCCATTTAGTGCCCAGCGCCAGGACGAATTGTCGGATCTCCGACGGCTGGAACGGCTTCTCGAGGAACAGCAGACGGTCGGCAGGGGGGATGCGTGTGGAAAGCTCCACCGCGTCGGGGTCGTAGTCGCCGGTGACCAGGACCACGTGCATGTTGTGGTCGATCACCCGCATCCGCTCGGCGACGGTCACCCCGTCGATTTCGGCCCGGAGATTCACGTCCAGAAACGCCAGCGCGAACGGGTCGCCGCAGAGGTGGCCCTGCCGGACGTGTTCGATCGCGTCGGCGGGGTTGTCGCAGAAGGTGGTGCGGACCCGTCCGACTCCGCTGGTGGGGGCATCCTCGCCGAAGATCCGCGCGACGAATTCGGCGCAGTCGCTTTGCCCGGCGAAGACCTGCCACGGACGCGACAGGATCGTACCGTACAACTTCAGGACGCTTTGCTCGTCGTCCAACGCCAGTACGCGGATTGGCTGGATGTTCCTGCTCATGAATTCCCCGCTGCCGGCCGCGCGGGCATTGGCCCGTTGGCGGGACGGCATGGTCCCCGGTTACTGCTCACCACTGGCTTGCAGCAATTCCTGCACTCCGGGCCTTGAGGCCCGGTCCCGGTGTGGGTTATCGTCTGGATAAGCCGGCAGGTTTACTTACAAACGTCGGCCGATCCACCTTTCAGAGAGCAGGCACATGTACCGAACCGGACTGGGTTACGACTCGCATCGCTTCGCCGAGAATCGGACGCTGATCCTGTGTGGGATGGAAGTCCCCAGCGACGTGGGACTTGCCGGGCACAGCGATGCCGACGTGGCGCTGCACGCGGTGACCGACGCGATCCTGGGAGCACTCGGTAAGGGAGACATCGGCCGGCACTTTCCCGATACCGACCCCCAGTGGAAAGACGCCGACTCCACGCAGTTCGTGCGTTACGCTATCGACCTGGCGGCCGAGCAGGGCATGCGCCTGGGCAACTGCGACCTGACACTCCTGCTCGAACGCCCAAAGCTCAAGCCCTACAAGAAGGCCATGCTCGACCGGCTTGCGGAGATCCTGCAGGTAGCACCGTCGCGGGTGGCGGTGAAGGCCAAGACCAACGAGGGCATGGGCTTCGTGGGCCGACGCGAAGGAATCGCCGCGCTGGCGACGGTTCTGCTGGAATCGGCGGGTGCATGACATGGCCGACCGTGACGAAGAGTTCGATCGCGAGAGTCCCGGCGAGGAGGACCGCGACCTGATGGACGACGGCGACGAGTTGGCCGTCGAGGCGTGTCCGCGCTGCGGGGAGGACATCTACGAAGGGGCCGACCGCTGCCGGTATTGCGGAGACTGGATCAGCGATGCCGACCGCACGGGCGCCCGGCCGGGACGGTTGTGGATGATCGTATTGGTGGTAATCCTGCTGATGCTGATGATCGTATTCGGCCTGGCGTGGTAGGCGTCCCGTTTTCCGTGGGGAAACCGGTGGCTCAGCGGGCGGTCCTTCCGCCGGCGAAGGGGTAGACCCCCAGCGAGACGACCTCGCCGTCGGGGTTGTAGTAATGGGCGGCGAAGGAATCCTGCGAGAGACTGGTGAGGATCAGCCCGTAGTAGTTCTCTTTCTCAGCGTGGCGGATCTCCTGCGGGCCTGGCCCGGCGCGGAGGGCGTTGTTGATCTTCTCGAAATGTCCCTGGAACCGGCACAGGGCATCCCGCCCGGCCAGGACGGCCGCCTTGTTCGGCACGTAGGTCAGGTCGTTGGTGGGAGCGTCGGCCGCCTGGGAGTAGAGCATCGCCTCGGCCTGCCCGTTCTGGTAGACCACCAGCCCGCCCATCGCCGTCCGCGTGTTGGACAGGTCGCGGTCGGCGACGATCCCCAGCGCCATCTGGACGCGCTTGCGGGCGAGCATCTCCGACAGCAGGTTCACATTCCACAGGTCGGCCATCGTGAGCTTGTGCGAGAGCACCCAGAAGTTGCCCTGGTTCACCCTCCCGCGGCCGGGGGCGTTGTGCCGCACGTGTTTGAGTTCCTTCAGGCGGCGACCGATGGTGAGGATCAGGTGGCTGCGCCGCAGGTTGGGACGCAGGGGATCCTTCGCCAGCGACTTGAGCAGGTGGAAGTCGCGCACCTTGAAGACGTACCCGTGTTGTTGGTTCCAGAGGCGGTACTCCTTGGATGCATCGTCGATGTCGTCGTTCTCGCTGCGGTACAGCGACACCACCGACAACAACTGCTCGGCCGATTCGGGCAGGTAGTCGAATTCGGTGAGGAACGTCTGCATCGCCAGCACGCTGACCGTTCGGGGGGACATCTGTCGGATCCGCCGGGCGAGTTCCTTGGCGCCCAGCCGTCGGGAGAGTACCTCGATGGCGGACCCGCGGGCAGTGAACCCGTCGCTGTTGAGCCCCTCCAGCAGGGCGGTGGCCCAGTTCTGCCCGCTGATGCGTTCCACCACGCGCTCGTAGCGGCGGTTGTATCCGTCGGCGTCCGGCTCCCGGGCCCACAGAGCGACCACCTCCGCCAGCACGCCCTCGGTGGGGTGCCGCGTGAGCCAGTCCAGCACGGTCGCGCGCATGGGGTCGTCCGGTTCCAGTTCCGCCAGCACGCGCACCACGTGCTCGGCCAGGTCCGGATGGTCGCGTTTCAGCAGCATCGCCAGCACGGCCTTTCGCAACTCGGGCGGGGTTTCCTTGGCCCCCAGCACGCGGGCGAGTTCCACGCGGATGGCGGGGTTCTCCTGGCCCAGTTGCTCCACCAACTCCAGCGATTTCGCCCGGTCGGGCCCGGAGACGCTCGGGTCCAGCACGCGCTGAATGTTGTACATGACCACCGTATGCCGCGGGTAGTCGGTGCGCTGCTTGAGGCGCATGCGCTCGTATTCCACGGTGCTCTTCGGTGGCGGTGCGGCCGGCAGGCCTCCGCAACCTGCGACAGCGGCGGCCGATACGGCATATATGGCAAGTACGGCGATCTGTTTCATAATCTCATCATCGGCAGGTCCAGAACCGGGGTTCGCCCCCGTCTTCCCGCGGAGTTGCGGGAAAGGCAGATTGTAGCGAATCGCCCCCGCCGGGAGCAAGACGAGATGATGTCTCCATGCCAGGTGAGCACTCGCTCCCCAAGGCGAGGAATGCCCGGCCTGCAACCGGTCTATCGGCGGCCGCGTCGTCGGCGGACCATCATCGCCCCGCCGAGGCACAGCAGTGCAAGGCTTGCCGGCTCCGGAACCTGCGCGGCCGAGGTGCCGGCGCCCCAGTTGGCGGCCAGGGTCGACAGATCGGCCAGGGAGACGCTGCCATCGACGTCGAAGTCGCCCATTGCCCAGATGCCCTCGTTGCCGGAGGCACCCCAATTGGCCGCCAGAGCCGAGAGGTCGGCGAGACTCACCTGTCCGTCGCGATTGGCGTCGCCGGCCAACAGGGCAGAGGTGGCGAAACGGCTGAGGAACCGGGCGGCCGGGATCCCGAGCGTTTCGTCGTACTTGCTGCCGGGTTCGTTGTCGGTCGCCCGTGGGTTGAGGAACCACAGGCTGTCGTGGGCCCCGGGCATGCCCCATTGCCACAGGTCGACCTCCAGCAGACTGTCATCGGCCGAGCGGCCGTCCAGGGCGCGGAGCATGGCGTCGTACCCGTTGATCTGCTCATCCTGGTCCAGCGGCTGTCCCGACCAGTAGGGGTTCTCCGAATACGGCTGGACGGTAGTGCGATTCCACGGGATCAGCCCGTGTTCGGTGAGGACCAGCGGCATGCCCGTTCCGTTCTTTCGGGCCGAGGCGAACGGCAGAAGCGAGTTATCCAGCAGATTGTTCCACTTGTTCTGCACCGTGGAGATGAAGGACGTGTCCGGATGGGTTCCGGAGGCGTCGGCCTGGGAGTTGCTGGCGAGTTGGAAGTAGGCGTCCACGCCCAAGAAGTCCACAGCGGGGTTCTCCCACACGCTGGCGGTGAGGTTGGCGTTGTTGTAGTTGTCGTGGTTGGCCGCATAGCCGATCTGCCCGGAGTAGGCAGCGTCGGCAGCGCCGATGACGCCGGTGACGGCCGTGTTGTGGGCGGAGTTGCGCATGATGGCCCGCAGCTCGGTGCCGATGGTCATGCGGTCGGCCCCGCCGGTCTGGGCGAGGTTCGCCACCGCGGAGATGTACGCGGTGTAGTCGGTCCAGAACGTCGAGGCCGTGGCGCCGCTGGGGTTCCACTGCCCCCGCCACATGGTGAACCCGTCCGGTTCGACGAAGGGGTTGATGGTGGCGGTCATCCCCAGCGACTTCGCCCGTGCCAGCCCGGCTGCCACGTGAGAGAGTTCCGGCCCCTTGGCGTGGGTGTCGTAGATTTCGCCGGTGGAGGTGTTGAAATACCGCACCGGGCAAAGCGAGACGTGGGAGAAGCCGTTGTCCCAGGCGTCCTGAACGGCCGCGGTCCAGACGTCTTCGCCGTCCGCGCCGAAGTTCGCCCAAGAGATGAGGTTAAAGCCAAGCCCCGGGTCACCCGCCTCATAGACGGTGCCCGAGGCGTGGACAACGACGGGGCACAGCACAATCGCCATCAGCAGCGAACACGTAATACGCATTACCGGATACTCCCTGGAAAGTACGGCGCGGCCGGGCGCTATGGTTGCGGCGGGCGCCCGGCGCGCCGTGGTGTTCTTCGTGCCGTTGTTCGGTCCCCCGCATGGGCGACCGAGGTGTGCCCTGGTGCGTTCAGCGTTTGCGGCGGGCGGCCAGTGCCAGTCCACCCATCGCCAGCAGACTCAGCGAGAACGGCTCAGGGACGGTGGTCGGGGTCACCAGGAGGCAGACCTGTTCGCCGAACATGGACTGGTCCTTGGTTATCACCTGCCAGCCGTAGCCATCGATCTTGTTGAGGTCCGCCGGTGACAGGGATGTCGGGGACTCGCCTGCGTCCCAGCAGTCGTCGAAGTCGACGTAGGTAATCGCCTCGTCGCCCACGTCCAGGATCGGCCAGGCGCCCTTCGGCTGGTGGAAGCCCCAGTTGTTGTCGCTCACGAAATTGGTCACCTGGATGGTTCCGCTTCCGGTGGTGGACATGAGGGTAAACTTCAGGGCGAACCCGTCGTACATGCTCCAGTCGGCCACTGCGTCACGCCATTCGGCCCAGACAAACTTGCCGTCGCTTGCGGCAGTCAGCCCCAGTTTGACGGTGAACAGCACGCTGTCCCCCGCGTCGGCCTTGCTGATGAGGGCCTCGTTGCCGTCTCCCCAGGCCTGGTAGCTCAGGTCGTTGTTCAGGTTGTGCTGCGTGGCGGTGACCACGTTCTCGGCGTAGCTTGCCCCGGCCGAGACCGCGAGTGCCAGTAGCAGCACAAAACACCTTTTTCCATTTCGCATCATTCTTCTTGCCTCCCTTACTTCGAGGTGTCGGGTCGTTCACGCGACGGCCCGTCGGATGGTTCTTCGTTCCCTTCTCTGCCGGCGTCCGGCGCGGCGGTGGTTTCTCCGACGATCAGCTTCCCCTTGACGACGGCCGCGGGTAGTGGGCGGGCGCCGTTCATGCGTTCGATCAGTACGTCTACAGCGGCGTGTCCCAGCGACGCCTCCGGCTGCGAGAGCACCGTCAGCCCGAAGCCGTATACGCCGGCATCGTTGGGCTGGGCGAAGGAGGCCACCGACAGGTCGCGCCCCGCCTGGAGCCCCAACTTCCCGCAGATGTTGAGGATCGGCCAGGCGTCGGCGGTCCAGTAGGAGACCACGGCGGTAGGGCGGCCGGGCCTCCGGAGCCAGCGGCCCAACTGCTGCCACTGTTCGTGCGGGGTCGCCTCCTGCAGGAGGAACCACTCCGGTTCGAGGCCGGCTTCGGCGATGGCGTCTGCGTATCCGTCGCGGCGGTCGCCCACGCTGTGGTGCGCGTGGTCGTGCTCGTAGCCCCACCAGGTGTCCACGTAGGCGATGCGGGTGTGCCCCAGCTCGATCAGGTGCCGGGTCAGT
>JBKHHV010000204.1:0-7002 GCA_046539005.1 Phycisphaerae bacterium | reverse complement strand
TCGAAGCGGCCGCCACTGCCTTGAACGTCTGGCGATAGGCGTCGGTATCGCGGCCGCCGTAATGCTCGGGGTTGGGCCAATCGTCGCTGACGGGGATCGGCCAGGCGGGAGTGCCCACGCGGTCCTGGGGCTCGAAGGCCGACCCGTCGAGGTAGGGTTTGACGATGCGGTCGTAGTCGTCCCACCGCAGGACGGGCTTGCCTTGGGGGTCGCGCTTCAGCACCGGCCGCAGGGACGTCTCGAACAGGTCCAGCCGGTGTCGATGGGCCATCCGCATCAACTGCCGCATCAGCACCAGCCCGCGCCGCGCCATCGGCTTGGAGGGTTCCACGTGTGTCGGCCGATACGGACGGCCGTTGACTTCGAGCATCTGTCCGAACAGGTCGCGGTAGTCGAAGGCTCCCACGGCCGCGACGGGGCGGGCGTCGGGCAGCACGAAGTCGTACACCTTGACCGCCAGGCCGGTCTCCCAGGTGGCGTTCTGGAGGTCGCGTGTGTGCATCCAGTCCAGTTCACGGGGCAGGTCCATCGCCGGGCGCAGTTCGCCGCGGAGCGTCACCCGCCCGACGTACGTCCCCGGCCAGGTCCCCCGGGGGATGTCCACGTCCACCCAGAACGCCATCCGTTCGGGCAGCGGTTCGTCGCCGGAGGGCTGCGGCGCCTGCTCGGGGGCGACCAGCGCGTCGTAGACCTTGGTGGGTTTGGGGGGCGTGGTTGCCAGGCGGAGATACCAGGCGGGGTGGTCGGCGACGGGGACCGGCAGCATGCGAAAGACGCGCACGCTATCGGCGGGCAACGACTTGCCGTCCGGGCCCTTCAGGGCGGTCGCATCGAGGCGGACGTGTCCCAGTCCGCGACGCTGCTGCTCGGAAAGCTCCACGACGACCTGGAAGCTGACCGTCTCGTTGGAACCGCCGAACAGGCGCACCGTGCGGCGGACCTTGTCGAATACCAAAGGGTCGTCGTTGCGCGGCGTATCGGCCGACAGGCGGGTCATCTCGCCGGTGACCCACGCGTCGAGGCTCGTCCTGGAGCACCCGGCCAGGGCGGCCGCCAGGAGCAGTACGGCATGGAGAAACGTTCTGGTCATGCGAAGGGGAGATTGTACCCGAATCGGGGCGGATAGGGAATGCTCATTGCTCCGGTTCGGCGGGGGAGGTGGCCGGTGGCGAAGGGGGCAGGGCGTAAACCGTCAGCGTCGCAGGGATCACCCCGTCGTTCGGTGCCAGCCGGAAGGTGTTGTCGGCCCCCAGGGAACCGACCCGCCTCAGCCCGACGCGCCCGAGTTTCCCCAGCAGTGTCGGCAGGGCCGAGCCCGGAGGCCTTCTCTGCAGGACCGCCGGGTAGCCATAGGTGCGCGAAAGGCGTTCGATCTCGCCCCAATGGATCCACAGGTGGGTGATGCCCCGGTGCCGGAGGCGACGGATAATCTTGGCGGGCGTGGCACCGGAGCGGGCGAGCTGCGCCAGCGGATGGGCGTCGAACGCGGTGGCGTATTGCGTGCCCGGGGGGTAGTAAAACGGCGTCGCCGAGCCGACCAGCAGCAGGGTGGAATCCTCCGGCAGCACTTCGTGGGCGATCTGGTAGGGGGCGATGTTCGTCGCCAGGTCGCGACCTTCCAAGCCGTGCAGGTGCAGGTTCCGCGTGGCGGCGGGGTACACTTCCAGTGCGTGGGCGAGCCCCGCCATCGCCCCCAGCATCACCACCACCGTTCCGCCGGCGTCCAGAACCTTCTGCAGCGTGGTTTCGGTGCGGGCCCGGTCGGCGTCGGCCTTCTCTCTCGCGACCGAGCCGAGCACGACCTGCATCCCGCGGACGCCTTCGGCGGCCAGAAGCGCCAAGGGAACCACGATGGGCACCAAAAACCGCGGCGGCAGACCCTGCGTGAAGGCAGCCCACAGCGCAACCTGGCACGCGGCGATGATGGTCAGACATGGTACGAAGAGCCCCCATTTCCCGGCCCGGGCGGCACCGACGCCGATCCCCAGCAGCGCCAGCGGGAAAGTGACGATGCCGAACCACTGCATGCCGTCGACCGACAGGAAGTTGCGCACCAGCAACTCGGTTCGCGAGGGCGGGACTTCGGGGACGTACGCGGCCGGTGTGGGGACGGGGGGCTGTTTCTGGGGCCCGTGACCGGCGATCCATCGCTGCTGGCTTTCGGTGTCCCAGTGCCCGCGGCCGAGTTGTTTCGTCAGCAGCGGGAAGACGGGGTTGCCCGTGGCGGCGTGGTTGCGGATGAGCCACGGGCCCATCATGGCCGCGGCAAGAAGCCCGGCCAAGAGCACGTTCGCCAGGCCGCAACCCGGGCAGGGGCGCTTGGGCGTTTGGGAGTCTGCCTCGTCGGTCGCCTCCCCGGTGGAAGGGGCAGGGGGATTGCAGCAACCTGCCCCGCGCAGCACGGCCGAGACGGCCATCGCCAGCAGGACCGGGGCGGCCACGAAGCCGACGGCGAGGTACTTCGTGCCGCAGGCGAACCCGCACGCCAGGCCGATCATCGCCGCCGACCGCCACGAGGGCCTGCGCAACCAGCCTCGCAACCAGACGGCCGCCAGAGCCAGCGCGAAGACCTGTGCGAGTTCGACCATGGCTACCCACGAGAGGTAGATGACGAACGGGCACGCCGCCAGCAGCACGGCCGCGAAGCGCCGGCGGTGGCGGGTGGATTCGCGCCCCCAGCCCAGCCACAGCGTCGCCACGGCCAGGGCGCCCATCGCCCCGTGGAGCAGCTTGCCGGCGTACATGCCCTCATACGCGCCGCCGCGGAGGATCATCGCCAGCAGCGAGAGCATCTCCTGTCCCAGCGGGTAGTGGCTGTAGACATTGTGCTCCAGCGTGCTCACGGCTCCCTGCTGCAGGAACTCGCGCGGAAGCTGCAGGTGGTATTCGAGGATGTCGTAGCTGTCGCCATGAAGGCCGACCAGCCCCGGCGCACAGGCAGCCCCCGCAAGCCACAGCCCCGCGGCGATGGCGGGCACCGCCAGCCAGAGCTTGTCGCGTTTGACCCGCAGGGGGAGCTTCCAGCGGGTGAGGGTGGCTTCGGTGCCCTTGACGAGCCGTTGTTCGCCGCTCAGCGAGGCGAGGTGACGGGCGACGGCTACTGCCGCCAGCAGCACCCCGGCCGCGATGACCACCCACCATCGCCACGCGGAGAGGCCCCCGTCGATCAGGGATCCCAGCGAGACCACCAGTGTCGAAAGCACCCAGCAGCCAACGCCTGCGGAGGTGACGGCCCGCAGGCCCGCGGGCGCTTCGGGCGGGGCGAGACGACGCACGAAGACCGACCCGAACCCCCCCGCTGCGACCAGGATGAGTGTAGCGAAGAACCCGTCGATCGCCGCGACCATGACCACCCCGAGCCACGCGCCGGCCAGCCAGGTGAGTCCCAGGCACACCCCGGCGGCCGCCAGGAGAATCACCACCGTGACAATCCCCGTGGGCACCGTCGGAGAAACGGGCAGCAGACTCGCCACCACTTGGTTGCTTTCCTGTTTCTCGGCCATGGCTTCTCCCGGCGCCGGAGCGGAACGGCAGGGCTCCGGTCATCTCGTCGATCCGTCGGAAAGGGGCGAGAGTCCCTGTCCGGGCCCTGTCTTATACGTCGGCGTCGACGAACTGCGTCTTGTACAGGTGTCGGTACAGTTCGTTGGTCCCCAGCAGGTCTTCATGGTTCCCGGTCGCCTCGATGCGCCCGGCGTTCATCACCACGATCAGGTCCGAGGACATGATTGTCTGGAACCGGTGGGCGATCATCAGCGTGGTCCGGTCGGCCATGAACTGCTCCATCGCCTGGTGGATGCGGCGTTCGCTGTCGGCGTCGACCTGGCTGGTGGCTTCGTCGAAGATCAGGATTGCCGGGTTGCGCAGGATCGCCCGCGCGATCGCCAGCCGCTGCTTCTGCCCGCCCGAGAGCGTCGCCCCGTGTTGGCCTACCATGGTTTCGTACCCGTCGGGCATCTGGCGGACGAACTCGTCGACGAAGGCGCGTTTGGCAGCGTCCAGTACCTTCTCGCTGCTGGGTCGCCGCAGCCCGTAGGCGATGTTCTCGGCGATGGTGGCGTTGAACAGGACCGTGTCCTGCGTGACCAGGCCGATCTGCCGTCGCAGCGACCGGACCGAGTGCTCGGCGACGTCCCGCCCGTCGATGAGGATCCGTCCGTGCTGGGGGTCGATCAGCCTTGGCAGCAGCGAGACCAGCGTGGTCTTGCCGCAGCCGTTGGGGCCGACAATCGCCACCCGCTGGCCGTACGTGATCTCCAGGTCGATGTCCTTGAGGGCGTCATCGCCGGCGCTGGGGTAGCGGTAGGTCACGTCCTGGAAGCGGATGCTCTCGGAATGCACCGGCAGCGTCGGGGCGTTGCGGACGCGGTGCTCCTGGGGCGTGTCGGTCAGTTCGAAGACGCGCTTGGCGGCGGCATCCGACCGCTGGAACCGCGTGGAGACCTTCGCCAGCTTCCGCACCGGGTCGAACATCGCCGCCAGGCACGCCATCAGGGCGATGAAGATCTCCGAATCGAGTTGGTCATGGAGCACCCAGTATCCGGCAATGGCGACGGCACCCATCGCCGCGGTAATGCCCAGCGCCTCCACGGCCGGTGCGGTGGCGGCGTTGATGCGGCTCATGCGGCGCTGCTGCTTGACCAGTCCCTGGTTGACCTGGCGGAAGCGCTTCCGCTCGGCCGACTCCATGGTGTAGGCCTTGACCACGCGGATGCCGGTGAGGGTTTCCTCCAGCACGGCCAGCATCGCCGACCAGCTTTCCAGCGCCCTTCGGGAGGCGCGCTTCATGACCTTTCCGAACTTGCGGATCAGGAAATACGCCGGTGGTCCGGCGACCATCGCCAACAGCGTAAGCTGCCAGCTCAGGATCAGCGCCAGGACGATGCTGGCGATTGCCTTGGCCGGTTCCACCAGCGTCTTGCCGAACAGCGTGGTCTGCCCGTTGGCCAGTTCGTTGGTATCCTGCACGAAACGGCTCATGGTGTCGGTGACGCCCTTCTCGGAGAAGAACGTGGTAGGCAAGTGCAGCACGACGTTGTAGTTGTCGCACCGCAGGTCCATGATTCCCTGCCAGACGGCCGTGTCGACGAGGTACTCCTGAGTGAAGCGCAGGATGTCGCGCAGGATGGTCATACCGATGCCGATCCCCAGCACCACCAGCAGCAGGGGGAAGCGCCCGGCGCGGGTCTGGGGCTCTTCGGTCTGCGTGGCCATCCATCCCAGAATCTCGCCCTTGAAGCCCACCTCGCCCAGTTGGACCGTGGCGGTATACCCGGGGGCGTAGGTATCGTCCTCGGAGCGCTTGCCGGGCGTGTAGACCCGCAGGTTCACGGTTCCGCCCTGGGAATAGGTGCCGATGGTCCGCCCGAGCACGTCGGCCCGCTGGACATCGAAGTTCGGATCGTCCCCGATGCCGACCAGCCAGTCGCCGGGGTGGATCCCCGCCTCGTGGGCGGGACTGTCCTTCTCGACGTCCACCACCGAGAGCACCAGCGCGATCGGCTGGCCGTCCACCCGCGTGCCGGCCGGGATTCGCTGCTGGACGATCCGGGCGCCCAGGCGGTCCTGGGCCATGGTGTTCCACGCCCATCCGTGGAAGCCCTCGTCGCCGATGAGGATCTTCATCGCGGGCATGAGCATCGCCAGCCCGCCGCCCCACAGCACGGCGATTAGGACGACGCACGCCACGGCGACCGACAACCGCTTGCGGTAAGGCTTCAGGTACTTCAGGGATCGCAGAAAGTATTCCATGGGTCTCCCGTTGGTTAACTCAGGGGGTCGGTTATACGGGGCGGCAGGCGGCGGGTCAATCGGACAAACGGGCGGGGCGTGCAGCCACGGCGGGGGCCACCGCGGTCAGAGGCGAAGCGGGGCAGCCGAGGAGGCGGTGATCGCCAGGTTCTCCCAGAGCGTCTTGGCACTGACGTTCCGCCACAGGAGGCGTTCGTACTCGCTGAGCTGCTCGATGATGTCGGCAAGCTGCTCGGGTCGGAACCGCCGGGCGACGGAATCGACGGCGTCGGGCTGGTCGCTGTTGACGATCGGGGTCTCGGAGCCCACACAGCGACTCAACGCGTCGCGGTAGAGGCTGGCGATCAGTTCGAGCATGTCGCCCGCGCCCTGGCGGGAGGCGAGGTTCTTGCCCAGGGTGGGGCTCTCGGCGTCCTTCTTGGAGTCCTTCACCGACTGCTCGGCGAGGTCGTCCATGACCTTGGTAAGAAACTCGCCCAGCCCGTCGGCAGCGGGGTCGACCAGGCGGCGGACAATCTCCTGCTTGGTGGCGTACATGCCGGCCTCGGACAGGGCGATCGCCCGCCCCAGGGAGCCGGCGGTGAACCCCGCCCAGAAGTCGGCCTCGGCGGTGTCCATGCCGCGCCCGGCGAGTTGTTCGGTCACGAAACGACGCGGCAGGAAGCGGAAGTTCACGCGACAGCAGCGGCTCAACGTGGTGGGCAGCAGGCGGTCGGGCTTACTGGTCAGCAGGATGATCGTCACGCCCGGAGGGGGTTCCTCCAGTGTCTTGAGCAGGGCGTCCTGGGCGGCGTTGCTCATCAGCTCGGCCTCGCGGACGATGAACACCTTCCCGCGTCCGCGGTTGGCCGACCGCCCGGCGGGCATGATCAGGAAGTGCTTGATGACGGCGATGCCCAACTCCTGCATGGTTCGCGAGCGGACCTGGGGGTCGGGATGGAAGGCGGCGAGTTCCTTGGCGACGACCTGGAAGTCCGGGTGCGCTCCGGAGTCGATCATGCGGCAGTCCCTGCACTTGCCGCACGCCTGGACGATGCCTTCGCCGGCGCTTTCGGCGGCGAACAGTGCATCGGCGCCCGCCTCGCCGGGTTTCTCGCACAGCAGCGTGCGTGCCAGGGCGACGGCCGTGGTTTGGCGCCCGACGCCGCGCGGGCCCGCAAACAGCAGCGCATGATGAGGCCGCCCGCCCGAGAGCTGCCTCTGCAGCAGGGCCATGGCCGGCTCCTGCCCGACAATGTCCGAAAGCTCCAG
>JBKHHV010000203.1:0-7036 GCA_046539005.1 Phycisphaerae bacterium | reverse complement strand
GGCCTGCGAAGTGGAACGGCTGTATCCCGCAAGCGAATCACGGCCGCACCGCGGCCCGGGAGTCCTGGCAATGGCGACCATCCGAACTGCGACCGTTGACGATCTGCCGGCGATCAACGAGATCTACAACGCCGAGGTCGCCGCCTCCACCGCCAGCTTCGACCTGCAGCCGATGTCCTGCCGCCGGCGCCGCAAGTGGTTCTACGACCATCACCACAACCACCCGGTCCGCGTGGCCGAGCTGGACGGGCGCGTGGTCGGATGGGCCGACCTGCACACCTGTATCGACAAGGAAGGTTCGCGTCACGTCGCCGAGGTGAGCGTGTATGTGGCGTCCGATGTCCGCGGGCGGGGAGTAGGCAAGGCGTTGCTGGGGGAGGTGCTCTCGGCCGCCCGGCAAGAGGGACTGCACGCGATCATCGCCTTCATCGCCGACGGGAACGCCGCCTCGGTCCGCCTGCACGAGGGCGCCGGCTTCCGACACGTGGGCGTGCTCAAGGACATCGGCCACAAGTTCGGCCGCTACGTGGACGTGACGGTGATGCAGCGCATCCTGGACTGAGTCCCGATCGCCCGCGACGACCGCTTTTGTTGGCTTGCAAGGTTCGGCGTATCGGGGCTATACTGACTCGATTGGAAGCCAAGGAGCACGCGACATGAAGGAATATCACGGCAAGTTGGTTGCGCCCGAGGGCGCGAGCTTCGCCATCATCGTCAGCCGTTTCAACGAGTTCGTCACGAGCAAGCTGCTCGGCGGGGCGCTGGACGCGCTGCGGCGGCACGGCGCCAACGAGGACAACGTGGACGTGCTCTGGGCGCCCGGGAGCTGGGAGATTCCCGTTCTCGCCAGGCGTCTCGCCGACTCCGGCCGGTACGATGCCGTGATCTGCCTGGGCGCGGTGATTCGCGGAGGGACCGACCACTACCAGTACATCGCCTCCGAGGTCGCCAAGGGCGTGGCCCTGGCGGCAATGAAGACCGGCGTGCCGTGCATCTTCGGCGTGCTCACGTGCGATACCATCGAACAGGCGATCGAACGGTCGGGCACCAAGGCCGGCAACAAGGGCGCCGACGCCGCCAATACCGCTCTCGAGATGGCCAACCTGGTCGGACAACTCCCCAAGTAACCTCAAAGCGGAATCACCTTTGGTCCACCATCACAAAGCCCGGCGGCTGGCGTTGCAAGGGCTCTGCTGCCTCGACTGCCAGGGACGCTCCGCGATCGACCTGGTGATCGACTTCGTGGAAGATGCCCACGACAGCGAGCCGACCATCCAGGCCGCCCGCTCCCTGATGCTCGATACCTACCACGACCTTGAGCAGGCCGACCGCGTACTCTCCCGCCATGCCCGCCACTGGGAACTGGGACGCCTGGCGCTGGTCGACCGCAATATCCTGCGCATCGCCGTGCACGAAATGCTTTCCGGGCGAACGCCGGTCAAGGTGGCGATTGCCGAAGGCATCCGCCTGGCAAAAGAGTTTTCGTCGGCCGAGAGCCCGCGGTTCGTCAACGGTATCCTCGATGCCGTCGCGCGGGAGTTCCACCGCCACACCACACACGAGGACCGCTGAGGAACCGCCCATGCCACGCCCCTGGCGACAAGGCAGACTGCCCTTGGGCACCGGGCTGTGGATCGGCCTGGGACTGGGGCTGACGCTCCTGCTGGTGGGGCGACGCATCGAAGCAGGCCGACGCGGTGAGCAGGCCCGACCCGTCACCTACCGGCAACTCGCCGCCGGCCAGGTGCCACCTGGAGAACTCGTCAAACTCGGCAGGCACACCCGCCTGTACGACATGAAGGCCGTCCGGACACCGCTGGAAGATTCGCCGGTTCTGCCCATGCCCGATCTGCCCGAGGACGCCAACGTGGACCCCAACACGCAACTTCCCCAACGTCCCGGCGACGTGGACTTGCCCAACCAGCCCCGGCTGGTGGCGATCGAGGGCTACTACCCCATCCTGCCGCCGGGGGTGAGCAGCCGTCCGGCTGCCGAAGCCCGCGCTGTGCGGGTGTGGGTGGCGACCGACGAGTTCAACTACGACGACGCCAGCCGTCCCACGGGCATCCGCGAGGGCGAGCCGATGATCGGCCGGGTGTTGGGCGGCGAGCCCCCCCAGGCCGTCGTGGAGGCCGCGCGTCGCGTGAGCCCCGGAATCGACCCCAACGGGCTGATTGTGTTCCAGCGGCAGGGGCGGTTCATTCCCGGGCCCGGACGGCTGCTTGCGGTGCTGGGTTTCTGCACCGCCGCGGTTGCGGCATTCTGGCTTGCGTTCCGTGCGCTGCGTGCCCGCAGACAACGCCGCAACGCCTGACCCGGACGGGGTGCCATGCTCGGTAGGGCGGTGCAGCTTTGCTGCCCGCCGAAGTGCCAGAACCCTTCCCCCCGCTCTGGGGAAGTGCCTGCGAAGCAGGCGATGGGGGCTGTCTCGAACAGCGCTGAACGCCAAGGCGACCCGGGAGCGTTTGGCGGGATTTTTGGCGGATATGGAATTGACGTTGGCAGGCGGGGCAGAAACCCTTCCCCCGCTCTGGGGGAAGTGTCTGAGAAGCAGGCGATGGGGGCTGTCTCGAACAGCGCTGAACGCCAAGGCCACCCGGTGGCGTTTGGTGCAATCCTGAAGGGGGCTGGAATTGACGTTGGCAGGCGGGGCAGAAACCCTTCCCCCGCCTCGGGGGAAGTGTCTGAGAAGCAGGCGATGGGGGCTGTCCCGAACAGCGCTGAACGCCAAGGCGACCCGGTGGCGTTTGGCGGAATCCGCAACGGGTCTGGAATGGACGTGGCACCAGAAAACCCCGGCTGTTCTCCGCAGCCTATGCGATCACTGCGGTGAATGTCTCGGCGGCGACTATCGCTCCATCGCCTTGCGGACCCGCTGGATCATGCCCCATCCACCGGCCACGTTGTACACGTCGGTCCGTCCGGCGTTCATGAGAAACCTCTGGGCGACGTAGCTGCGGTACCCGCCGGCGCAGTACACCAGCACCGGCCCGTCGGGCACATCGCTCATGCGACCGCGCAGTTCGTCCACCGGCACGTGGATCGCCTTGGAGAGGTGTCCGGCGTCCCACTCCTTGCGGGTGCGGACATCCAGCACGGCCGGGGGGTTCTCGCCGTCGAGGCGGTCGAGCATCTCGGTGGGCGTCACCAGCGGTCCCACGCCGCGACGCGAGTTGGCGGCCGCGAAGCCCGTGAGGATCTCCAGGTCTTTTGCCGAGCCGAACGGCGGGGCGTAGCAGAGGTCGAGTTGTTCGAGGTCTTCCACCGACATCCCGGCCGTGATCGCGGTTGCCAGCACGTCGATGCGTTTGTCCACGCCGTCGCCGCCCACCGCCTGTGCTCCCAGCAGCCGCCCGGTCTGGGGGTCGTACAGCACCTTCATGCTCAGCGGTTTCGCCCCGGGGTAGTACCCGGCGTGCGAGTTACCGCCCATGTAGACGACTTCGAAGGGCACCTCGTGCTGGTGGGCCTGCTTCTCGGTCAGACCGGTCGTCCCGGCGATCAGGCCGAACACCCGTACCCCGGCCGTCCCCAGCACACCCCGCAGCCGCAGCCGCGAGGGGTGGGCGTCCGGGACATTCTGCAGGTCCAGCGCCGCGTTGGCACCGGCCGCCCGACCGGCCTTGTTGGCCGGGCCCGCCAGCGGGATGTTCACCGGCTGACCGAGCACCAGGTGCATGGTTTCGCTGTTGTCGCCGGCCGCGTAGACGTTCGGGTCGCTGGTGCGTTGCAGGTCGTCCACGGCGATAGCGCCGGTCTGCCCCAGCACCAGCCCGGCCTGCTTGGCGAGTTCCACGTTCGGGCGGACCCCGGTCGACAGAATGCCCACGTCGAAGGGGATCTCCCGTTCGTTCCGCGTGACCGCCACGGTTCGGCCGTCCTTCTCGACGATCTTCATGACCGCCTCGCCCAGCAGCACTTCCACGTCGTTGCTCTGCAACTCCTCCTGCAGGGGCAGCGCCATCTCCGGGTCCACCGACAGCATCACCTGGTCGGCCAATTCCACCACCGTGACCGAAAGCCCGCGATGGCGGAACTGCTCGGCCGTCTCCAGCCCGATGTAACCGGCCCCGATCACCAGCGCCCGCAGGGGCGGGGTGCGGTCCAACTCGCCGGCGGCCTTGTGCCTGCTGAGGAACTCGGTAATCGCATCGACGTCCGGGACGGTGCGGACCTGGAAGATGTTCTCGCGGTTGAGCCCCTCGATGGGCGGACGGACGGCCGTGGTGCCGGTGGCGAGGATGAGCCGGTCGTAACAGAGCGTTTCGCTGTCGCCGCCGGGCACCGCGAGGGTGACCGCGCGGGCATCGCGGTCGATGCTGGTGGCGCGGGTCTCGGTGCGGACGTCGACGTTGAACCGCTTGGCGAACACCTCCGGGTTGACCACGAACAGGCTCTCGCGCTGGGCGATCTCGCCCCCCACGTAGTAGGGCAGCCCGCAGTTGGCGAAGCTGATGTACGGGCCCGCTTCGAGCAGGACGATCTCGGCCTCTTCATCGGTACGGCGAGCCTTGGCGGCGGCCGACGCTCCGGCGGCCACGCCACCCACGATCACGATACGCCTGGACATGCTGCTCTCCTTCCGTTGCCCCCTGGGGGGCGGTTGGGAAATTCATCGGGTGATGACGACCCATGCCGCGGCCGCCCCGAACGCCGCCCCGGCGACCAGCGAATACCACAGGTTGGCGCGGGTACGACAGCCGGCGGCGCTGCACCCGGAGGCCCGCGACAGCAGAAAGCCCGCCAGGGCCCCGACGCTGGCTCCCAGCCCGATCTGGATGAACTGTTCGAATTGCACGGCGTTGCCTCAACGCCCGCGGATCTGCCCGCTCAGCAGGCATCGCATCAGGTTGCGGGCGACTTTGCTGATCACCCGGTAGTATACGCGGCGTCCTTTCCGCGTGCGTTCCACGATGCCGCGGGACTCCATGAGTCCCAGGTGCTGGCTGACGGCGTTGGGGGCAAGCCCGACATCTTCGGCCAGTTCGCCCACCGGGCGGGTTTCCTCGAGCATAAGCCCCACCAGTCGCAAACGGTCGGGGTGCCCCAGTAGGCGCAGAACGGCGGCCGCCTCGGACACGTCGGCCCCGGCCACTTCGCGAATTGTCGGTTTCTGGGATGGGGATGTCATCATGTCAAGACATCATAGAAATATGACATGTTACTTGTCAAGTCGGAAGCGAGCGGGTCTCCCCAGGGGTTGTGGCGTCGGTCTCGTGGCAGGGCGAGTCCTAAGTATGCGCCGGCACGCAGGGCTGAGAAAGGGGGCCGAAGGGCGCCTACCTGCCCTGGGTCGGAGGGGCAACGTCGTAGTACTCGGGCGTGTCGAAGTCGTCCAGGGCATTGGCCGAGTATTCCACCTTCAGGTACGGGTGGTCGGACATCGGTTCCAGCCGCAGGCGGTAGGTCTTGCCGACGGTGCGGTCGTCGGGCAGTTTCTTGCCGTCCAGCACCACCCAGTGCGAAACCAGGATCCGCCCGGTGGGGGCGTTGTCGCCTGCCACGACCTGCTTGACCTTGTAGGCGTACACCGCCAGGGCCCGGGGATAGGCGCCCAACTGGTCCACCGCCGGAGTGGGCGACTTCTCCACCAGCTCGGCGTTGACCACCACCGCCCGTGTGCGCGGGGGCCACCACTTCTTCTGCCCCAGCAGTTCCCATCGCTTCTTGATTTCGGCGCCGTCGGCGGCACGGCCGTAGAACGCCACCGCCTCGACGATGCCGCTCCAGTCGGCTTCGCCGCCGACCTCGTCCCCCAGTTGCAGCGTCATGGTCTTGTCCCAGTTGGACAGGTCGCCTCCGACGTACTTGTACCCGGCCGGCTTTCCGTCCACGTATGCCCGGGCGATGCCCTTGGAGAATGTCACCGCCAGCTTGGTGTCGCGGTGCGTGCGGACCTTCGCCATCAGGCAACGGCTGCGACGGGCATTGTCGTCGGTGCGGGTGGTCCGCAGCGACAGCACCAACTGTCGGCCGACCTGCGAGATCGTCAGGTTCCTTTCCCCGGGTCCGCCGGACAGCGTCAGGATGACCCGTTCGGACTTGGGGAACTCAAACGGCGTCAGACGCAGTTCCACGGTGAATTCGCCGCTGTCGGCGACCTTGGTGGCGACCGTCTTGCCGAGTTTCTCCAGCAGCAGACGGCCTCCCGACAGGTCGGCTGCGTGCAGCCGCGTCGGCCGGGCGAGGCCCTTCAGGCTGCCTACGCAGCGGCGCACGGTTGCCCCGTTGGCGTCGACGATCTTGTTCTCGGCGGCGAGGTTCTTCCACATCGCCACCAGTCCGTCGTGCGTGCCCGGCCAGGTGTCGGAGACCTTCACGACGTTTGCCGGGGCGTTGGGGTCGGGGGTGTGAGGCGGTGGGGGCGTTTTGGCGGCATCGGCGATCCAGACGTCGGCCTCACTGTTGCGGCCCTCGCTGCAGACCGGGACCCACGTGGAGAACGCCGTGGAGTCGCTGTTGAGCTTGCCGAGGTAAACCCACGCCTCCTTGCCTCCGGGGCGGTCGGTGCAGGCGACAAAGCGGGGGTCGTTGGCCCAGCGGGGGCACTCGGCCGAGCCCTGCCGCGGGTCGATGCGCACCCACCAGCCGCGGGAGCCGCTGGCGTCGTACATCGCCAGCCATTCGTGCCGCCCTCCCGAGCAGTGGAAGAACCGGTAGCTGTTGTCACGCGCCATCTGGGGCCAGCAGCCGGTGCCGTAGCGGGTGAAGTCGGCATTGGCAGACTGCGGCAGCACGGCCACGCCGTTGTTCGGCCAAGGGAAGGTCGCCCCTGCGCGTTTACCGTCGGCGGAGGTCTGGAAGTTGGTGCTCTTGTCTTTGCGCGGCTCCCACCCGTCGAACTTCCACACGACCCGGCTGGAGTCAATGTCCGACAGCGGAGCGGTGCGGATCTCGTTGTCTTTTGTCTGCCAGTAGGCCCATTGCCGGGCGAGTTTGCCGTCTTTCCATTCCGGGCGCACGCAGGTAACCCGCCCGCCGACCAGCTTGCGGGGCGCGCGGCCGCCCCAGGCGACCACGTAGCCCGACCATCGGG
>JBKHHV010000202.1:0-7038 GCA_046539005.1 Phycisphaerae bacterium | reverse complement strand
TTCAAGGCTTCGTACAGGTCGGTCGCCCGGGCGATCCGCGAGGCGGCGTCGGAATGTCGGCCCCGCGCGTGGAGACATTCGGCCAGTTTCGTCAGCGCCGCTGCCAGGTCGCGCCGGGCCCGGAAGCTTGGAGAGTTCTGCCCCGCCAGGCGCTCATCGATCGCCAGCGCCCGACGATAGGCGTCTTCGGCGCGGTCGGACCGGTCGGCCGCCATCAGCCCGTCGCCCAACCGCTTCAGCGAGAGCGACAGGTCGCGCCGCTCGCCGTCGCCCTCGCCCAACTCCACGGCCGACTCGGCGACCTCGGTCGCCTTGCTGTAGTGCCCCACGGCCGTGCGAAGGTTCCCCTGGGCCGTCTGGATGTCGCCCCGGACCACCTCCAAAGCCCAGCGGTTCCGCAGCGCGGTCGAGCGGTCCTTCGACAGGGTTTCGAGACGGTGAGCGATCGCCGCGGCCGGGGCGATCGCATCCGCGGCGTCTTCGGGACGTCCCATCCGCAGCAAAGCCGAGGCGAATCGCGTCCGCACGATGCAGACGTCGTGCAAAAGGCGGTGGTCGTCGGGGCTCTCGACCAGCAGCGAGGAGAACTGGTCCAATGCCTCGCGGTATGCCGCGACCGCGTCGCGCGTTCTGCCTGCGGCCACCAGCGTATCGCCGATCTGCATCGCAGCGGCCGCGGCGCTGCGGTCGGCGGGGGCGTCGTAGTCGCCGCTTCGCTGGGCGATTTCCCGCAGTCCGGTCACGGCTGTCCCCAGCAACTGGTCGCGAAGCCGGGTGTGGCCCATTTCGTCGCTGAGTTGGGCCTGGATGTCGAACACCACCCGGTCCAGCACGCGCAGGGCGAGCGCACGCTGGGTGGATGCCCGCAATGCGTTCTTGTGGGCGGCCCGGGCGGCTTCCACGGCCCGCTGCCGTGCCTGCTCGGTCCGGCGGCGCTCGGCCTGGATCGAATGGATGTAGAACACCACGCCCGCGCACAGCAGCAGCAACCCCGCCACGGCCGTCGCCGAAACGTAGCGGTGCTTCCAGAGCTTCTTGCGGATGACGTAGGCGAAGGTCTGCCGGCGGGCTTGGATCGGATCGCCGGCGAGATAGTTCTCCAGGTCATCGGCCAACTGCCCGGCCGTGGCGTATCGACGACCCGGTTCGGACTCCGCAGCCTTGAGCAGGATCGCCTCGAGTTCCCGCGGACAACCGCCGCTGACCTGCCGGGGCGGGGTGACGTCCTGCTCGGCGACCTGTCGCAGGGCTTCGTAGTAGGAGCCGCCCAGATTGCGTGGCTCGCTGCCGGTAAGCAGGCGATAGAGCATGATCCC
Organism: Phycisphaerae bacterium; assembly: GCA_046539005.1. GTDB lineage: Bacteria > Planctomycetota > Phycisphaerae > SM23-33 > SM23-33 > CAZFPT01. Next base: position 5,722 of record JBKHHV010000202.1, on the reverse strand, counting down.
CAGCCCGTACACGTCGGTCCGGGTGCTGATGGCGTCGGCGTCCCCGCGAGCCTGTTCGGGAGCCATGTGCAGCAGATTGCCCAGCGGCTGTCCTTCCTGGGAGACCAGCAGTTCCTGGCAGTCGGTGTCGAGACTGCGGGCGAGCCCGAAGTCCAGCACGCGAGGCTCCCCCTCCCCGGTCACCAGCACATTGGAAGGTTTCAGATCGCGGTGAATGATCCCCCGCTCGTGAGCGTGCTGGATCGCCCGGGCAACGCGGATCATCAGTTGGACGCGTTCGACCAGCGTCAGCGACCGGTCCTCGGCGTACTCGTCCAGGGGCCTGCCGTCCACCAGTTCCATCGAGTACCAAGGACAGCCGTCCACCACCCCGCTGTGGTAGACGCTGGCGATGTGAGGATGCTCCAGGCGTGCAGCCAGGCGGACCTCGCGCTCGAAGCGAGCCAAGCCGATTGCGGACCGGCCGTGCACCGGGTCGAACACCTTCACCGCCACGTCGCGTTCGGTGCCCTTCTGCCGGGCACGCCAGACGATGCCCTGGGCGCCGCTATCGCTCAGGATATCCTCCATCTCGTACCCGTCGATGGCGGGCACCTCGTTGCAGGATGCATCGTCGAGGGGCTGTGGGGGCACAGAGAAATCCCACGTCGCGGACGGGAGATCGTCCGGCTCCCGTTGCTCTGCTGCATGTCCGGACGGCGGATCGGGGCCGATTTTCTCAAATGACATGGAGTTGCCCTTGTTACTGCCCTGTTCCCACAAAAGATAAGCCTATCTTAGGCGAAAAACGCATTCCATCCAGCAAATAACAGACCCGCGGTCTTGATTTGCGCAACCCATTGCCGGGCCTTACGATCTGAGGCAGCCGCGGTGAGCGCTGGCGTCCTCTACTATCCCCTACACCGGAAATGGGCCGAATCTGCGGGGAATCTCTGAAAAGGGCAGGTTCCCGGGCGTCGGCTGCTAGCTGCGCCTGCGGAGGACGAATACCGTCGCGTCGTCCCCGAACAGTTCCGAGCCGGAGCATTGGCGCGCGGTGTCGACCACGTTCCTCGCCAGGTCCATCACCGGCCCGTCGAACCCGGCGGCCGCTTCGCATACCCCCTGCCAGCCGAACATCGTCTGGCGATTGGGGCCCGACTCGGTCAGCCCGTCGGTCGTCAGCAGCAGCGTGTCACCCGGGGCGAGTTGGAGCGTCCGGCAGGTGTACCGCACCGCCTGAAGCCCCATCAGCAGGTCACTCCCGCCGGTGACCCGCCGGGCGCTGCCGGCGGCATCCAGCAGCACAGGCGGCTCGTGGCCGGCGTTGACGTAGTCGACCTTGCCCGTCTGCGGTTCGCAGAAGGCGATCACCATCGTCACCAGCATGCCTTCGGGGGTGTGGCTGCAGACGTACTCGTTGATCCGCTCGGCCGCCACGTTGGGGGTGTCGCAGACGGCGGTGACCGCACGAAGCCCCGCGTGCAGGCCGGCCATTACCAGCGAGGCGGGGACGCCCTTGCCCGCCACGTCGGCGACGGCAAAGCCCGTTCGCCCGTCCGGCAGAGGCCAGACGTCGCAGTAATCTCCACCCACCCACGCGACCGGCTCGTACAGCAGCGCCATCTCGAAGCCCTCCTGGGTCCCCAGATCGCGGGGCAGGAGCGTCTTCTGAATCTCCTGGGCGAGTTTCAACTCGCGTTCGCGGGCCTCCCAGCGGGCCTGGGCCCTGGCGGCCACGAGGTTGGTCCGTGCCATGCGGATCAGCCGCGCGACCGATTCGAGATAATCGAGGCTCTCGGCGAGGCTTTGCCGCTGGTCGGCTTCGGGGCAGTCCAGGTACAGGGCGTCCGTCTGCCCGTCGTTTACTTCCAGTGGAACGCAGGCGACCACCCGCGGCCCGGAGTCGTCGCTCATCGACAACTGCAACTGGTCGCGTCCCGACGGCCTGCTCCGTGCGATGGAGGCACGCCCTTCCCGCCGTACCGCCGACAGAACGGTCCGCGAAAGACGTCGCTGGCGGCGCGGCCGCCGGCTGGATGAGTCGCTCGTGATCAACAGGGACGCCTCGGGCAGGTCGGCCGGCGAGTCGGTACGGATGCGGACGATCGCCGACCAGTTCCCCTCGCCTTCGGCAATCGCCCTGCAAGCGGCCTGGTACAGTTCCTCCGGCGTGGCGACCCCCATGATCTGCTGACCAAAGTGGTTGAGCTTCCGCACGCCCTCCTCGTCGAGGGCAACGGTCTCCTCGACCCGGCTGGCGAGCAGGTCGGTATCCTCGCGGTCGTCCAGACGAACGCTTTGGCCGGCCATCTCATCATCTTCCTGCGAGGGTTCCTCAGGCATCCCCTCCAGTCGGTATTGCCCAAGCTCGACGGGAATCCCCTCGAACGGGATCGGTCCGCGACTGGCCCGGCCGTTCAGTTGAAAGACCGCATCGCCGATGGCGGCGAAGGTCCACTCGCCCGATTCTCGATCGTACCAGACGCTGGCATGCCGTGGGGCGATGCCCTCGCCTTCCAGCCGGATGTCCGCCTCGGCAGCGCTGCCCACGACGGTCGTCCTGTCACTGGCGAGTGTGGGCAGGGCAACCTGTCGTCGGTCGGCGGTGACGCGAACGCTCAGGCGCTGATGGGACTTGCTTCCGGGCTTGCGGGGCGCGGCGTCCTGTCTGGGGCAGCATTCGACCGCCCCCGCCAGCAGCCCCCGGACCTCCTCGTCCAGCCAGGGCAGTTCGGCGTGCCGTGCCAGCATCGCGGCCAGATCGGCCGGCTCGTGGCGGGTGATGCGTTTGCCCTTGTGGACCAGTGCCGAGGCGATCGCCAGCAGGTACAGCAGGAACAGCACGTCCCGCTGGGCCGGGCCTGCCCCGGAGGCGTGCTCCTTGGCGAAGGTCTTGACGGTTTCGAGGTCCTCCACGGCCGTCCCACCTTCCAGCAGGACGCTGCGAAGGGTCGTCTGTTGCGAGGAGGAGACCGGAGACGGCTCTTCGAGCATGGCCGCCATCAGGCGGCTGCGAAGCTCGTGGGGCGCCAGGACCTGCTGGGGGTCGCGCTCGTCCAGTACCATCGCCAGCAGGCGTCCGGGATGGTCGGCCCTGCGGCCGTTCTGCTGTTCATTCTCTGGGTTCACAATTTGCCTCCGCGTGGCTTGGTCATTGCCGCCGTGACGTCCTGTGCAAGCCGGCCGAGAGAGCGTCGAGAAGGATGAGCACCTCCGCATCGACGCGCTGGTCGCAGTCGACCTCGCTGCGAACCAGCGAAAGCAGCACCGCCCGGAACCGGCGCTTGACGGTCTCCAGGGCGTTGCTCAACTGCTTGGGGCCGGCGAAGCCCAACTCGCGAGCCAGGGCTTCCCGCCGGGGAACGGCCCGGCCGAGAAGCGCCGGGTCCAGAATGCACCGGCTGAACGCATCCCAGTGAGCGACCAGCCCGTCTTTACGGCAGCCCCGGCCGGTCAGGTCTACGGCCCGCTCGATGAGTCCCTCCGCCCAGTCGACGTCGAAAGGGTCGGGCGCTTCGGTGGGTCTGTCGAGGCGGTGCAATACCTCGTCGCCCACCAGTTGCGGGCCGGCAGGTCGGTCGGCGGGTCGGCGCGACCAGGTCCGGCGGGCGTTGCGCAGGAAGTTCTGCAGGCAGGCTCTCAGGAAGGTGCGGAAACGCCCCTTGGAGGGGTCGGCCTTTCCGAACAGGTCTTTCTCCAGGACGACGCGGCGGAAGAAATCCTGGGTCAGGTCCTTGGCCACGTCGGCCTGGAAGCCCTGTCGGCGGATCTCCCCGTAGACCGGCCCCCAGTAGCTGCGGGTCAGCGCGGCCACGGCCGCCTCCCGGGCGGGGTTGTCGCCGGCGGCCTGATCCACGAGTTCCCAGACGGTCTGCGACCAGTCGGGGTTGAACTCACCGGTCCATGATTGCCTGGTGTCCAAGCCTCGCTCTCCCTGGGTTGTTGCCTTCGCCGCTGTGGGCGACCGGCGCGGCCGAGAGCCCCCCGGTCGGCCGCGATGAAGAACAGTCGCCCCACCGGGCAGGTCATCTGTCCCGATGGTACCCCTGGTTGCCTCCGGGCACAACGCCGCGATGGTCAGTGACTCGCCACCGCGGTGGCGCTGACTTTCTGCCTGAACTCCTCCCTGGAGCATTCGGCGGCGATGTCAGCAAGCATGCTGTTCATGGCCCGCCGGACCATGCCGTCGAAGCCGAAGCTGCCGATGAAACCCACCCCCGGCCCGTCGCCTTTGAATTCCCGCTTCCAGATGCACCCCTGCCCGGGCTGTTCCATTCGAAGCGCCACCCGGGTTTTGCCGCCTTGGACAAACAGCGGGTAGAACCACGAGTAGGACCAGAAGAAGCACTCTTTCAGGTCCCCACGCAGCACCGGCGCCCCTTGCGGGGCCTGGGATTCGGGGCGGATGTCGTACCCGGCCGCGGTCAGGGCTTCCCGCACCGCCCGGTCGAAAGACCCCGCGACCGGCGTATCGGACGAGGCGTGGATATCTCCCACCGGGATCGCGAACACCGTGAAGGTATGCTTGCCGATCCCCTCCCCGCTGGCCTTGGAACCCCACAGGTGACCCTCGCGCTTCGGGCAGCACAACTCGCCCACGTACAGCGGCGTGCGCTTCTGCGTGACGCACCGGGGCTCGTCCCAGGCGATCCGCGCCGTCTTCTGGCAGCCGCCCAGCAGCCCCACCACCAATGCACAGGCAATCACTGCCCCTGTTGACCGTTTCATCTCTGCTCCTTTCGTCCGGGTTGGCTCACCGCCGCAGCGACGGAAACCCCCGCCCGATGCGACGCCGATCTTCCTTCACAGTCCCTTACACCGCGGCCGCCGGTGTGCTGCGCGGAAAAACCGATCGCTTCCCGGCAAGCGGACACCAGGTCCGAAGCGGGCAACAAGGTCCACCAGGGAAGGTTGTGTATAATTCCGACAGCCGACGGCGAGCCGAACATTGTCCGATATCGCTGGCGTTCGGCGCGCGGGCGCCTTAAGTAAGAAGTGCCCTCACACGCGAACCGGGGGCGGAGAGAACAACGCCCCGGTCGGACGCGTAGGGAATACAAACCACCAATGGACGTCGGCGGGGAGATACCTGAGGATCTCCGCGAAAGACTGAACTCCCCCGCGGCCGACATCCACGGCAGACGATTGTCCCCATATCGAAAGGAATCCCACATGAGGTGGTTCATCTGCACCTGTCTGATCGCCGCGATCTGCGTCCCCTCCCTGGCCGAACCCGCTGCGTCCAAGAGTCCGGAGAAGGTCGAGCATCCGTTCATGCTCTGGACCCGGGAAGACGCCGCCAAGATCCGCAAGACCATCCGGACCGAGCCGTGGGCGAAGGAAGCCTACCGGCAGATGGTCTCCACGAAGGGACGGAATGAGGACTTCGAGGACCTTTTCCGCTATGCGGTGATGAATGACAGCGAGGCCGGCCAGCGGCAGAAGAAGAAGCTCCTGCGGCTGATCAATCTGCCCCATCCCCTCGGGGCCGCGGTGCAGTGGCGCGTGCTGGCGTATGACGTGCTGTATCACGACCTGACCGACCCGCAGCGCCAGGCTTTGGAGAAGAAGTTCCGCGAGTACATACGCTATGCCATCAAGCCCGGCGGAACCTACGACACCAGCGTCTACAACAACAAGAGCAACTACGCCCGCTACGACGGTGAAAACGGCAAGTACACCCGCACCAACTGGCTGCCGAACATCATCTTCCCCTGGAAGATCAGCGCCAACCTGATGG
>JBKHHV010000201.1:0-7053 GCA_046539005.1 Phycisphaerae bacterium | reverse complement strand
CGAGCTCGGCCGTGGGATCGGCGGCGATGGCGGTGCCGCCGAGGCAGACGAGCATGACAAGACGACGCTGAGGGCCGTGGGATTCTACGTCGCCCAGAAGATGCAGAGGCTGAAAATCGGGGACAGGAATCGCCCTCATCCCATGCTGTTCATGTTGTACTCCTCGCGGAAGGTGAATACCAGGGACGGCGTCATACTGCCGGCCTGGCAGATCGCCGGCCGACATGCGACCCAGGCCGAGCGAATGACCGAGTTGGTGGACGCCCTGGAGGCGATAGTCGCGCTGGCGACCCTCGACATGGATGACAAGAACGCCGCCGCCATGCTGAAAAGTTCCCAGGAGGTCATCCAACGCATGGAAGCGAGCATCCAGGAATACCGGAAAGACGCGGCCAGGCACAAGCAGCAGATCGAAGTGCTGAGAGCCGAATTGCAGCACAGCAGGCTCCAGGTCCGGAAGTTGGAAAGAGCCTGCAGGCAGCTCATGGAGCAGAAGGCCAAACTCAAGGATGCGATCCCGCGCGGCCAGGAACCCGCAGTGAAGCAGCCGAAGAAGAACCCGGCAAACCCCACGCCCGCGCGACAACGCTCACGCACGGGAGAGGCAAAGAAGGGCAGGAACGGGTCGGACAAGGGCAAAGCCCAGTGCGGCACGGAGAAGTTCGCCAACCCCATCTGGACCGTCACGTCGGTCAAGGACAACGTGGTCGCCATCAACGCCGGTTCGGACGCCGAGGTGAAGAAAGGCATGAGGCTGGTGATTTACCGGGACAACCAGTTTGTGGGCTACCTGAAAGTTCAGCAGGTCTCGGACAACTCGGCCGCCGGGGTCATCGAAAATGCCCAACGCAACGTCACCGTCGGAGACAGCGTGACGGCGGCGCTACCGATGGGTCGGTGATCCCGGCGGTTCCTGCGACCGCCCGCTCAGCCTCGCCCGAAGTGTTTCCAGTCGATGTCCAGTTTGCCGACCTTGTAGCGGATGATGCGCGGCGTCGAGCCAAGGTCCCGGGCGGCCTCGGCCATATTTCCGCCGGAGCGCTTCAGTGCGTCGACGATGATGTCCCGCTCGAAGAGGTCCACCCGCTCCTGCAGCGTTCCCTGCCCGGTGGTCTCCGAGGCCTCGGAGGTCTGGAGCGTGGGCGGAAGGTGATGGCCGTGGATGACCCCGTCGGTGCTCAGCAGCACCGCCCGCTCGATGCAGTTCTCCAACTCGCGCACGTTGCCGGGCCAATGGTAGGCGAACATCATGTTGATCGCGGGGGTCGAGATTCGCCGCACGTCGCGTCCCATCCGCTTGGCGTAGCGATCCACGAAGTAGTCGGCCAACAGCAGGATGTCGTCCTTGCGGTCGCGGAGGGGCGGCAGATGCACGGGAAAGACGTTGATGCGGTAATACAGGTCCTGGCGGAACTCGCCGGTTTCGACGCCCTCCTCCAGGTCGCGGTTGGTCGCGCACAGCACGCGGACGTTGACGGTGCGGGTCTGGTTGCTCCCGACGCGCTGGTACTCGCGCTCCTGCAGAACCCGCAGCATCTTCACCTGCGTCATGGGCGAGAAGTCGCCGATCTCGTCCAAAAACAGCGTGCCGCCCTCGGCTTCTTCGATCCTCCCGGCCCGGGCCTGCAACGCACCGGTGAAGGCGCCCTTCTCGTGGCCGAACAGTTCGCTCTCCAGCAGGTTCTCGTTGAGCGCGGCGCAGTTGACCTTCACGAACGGGCCCTTCGCCCGCGGACTGGAGTAATGGATCGCGTGGGCGACCAGCTCCTTGCCCGTGCCGCTCTCTCCGCGGATCAGCACGGTGGTGTCGCTGGCGGCGACCTGGTGGATCGCACGGTACACCTCGCGCATCGCACCGGAGTTGCCGATGATGTTCTCCGGGCGGAAGCGGTCTTCCAACTCGCTGCGGAGGCGGGTGTTCTCTTCCTCCAGGGTCTGCCGCTCGGCCGCCAGGAGCCGCCGCGTGCGGACGTCGTGTGCCAGCAGCCCGGCGACGATCGTCAACAGGCGGATGTCCTCCTCCAGCGAGACGCTCTCGTCAAAGATCCGGTCGGCCGACAGGGCCCCCACGACCTCCGCCCCGATCATGATCGGCACGCACAGGAAGGATATCTCCTCGCGGTTGTACTCCTTCCGCTTGTGGAGGCGGTCGAGGAACATCGGCTCCTCGGAAACGCGGGGGATAATCGCCGGCTTCCCGGTCTCCACGACACGGCCGGTGATGCCCTCGCCCATTTCATAGCGGACCGCCTGGCGTTGGCGCTCGGAGAGGTTGTGGGCGACTTCGATCACCAGTTCCCGCCGGTCGGGCGAGACCAGGGCAATGGTCCCCCGCGTCATGCCCAGGTACTCGTGGAGCACGTCCAACACCTCCGCGAGCATCTCCCGCTGGGCGGCACTGCTGGATAGAATGGCACTGATCTCGTGCAACGCCTCCAACTCGTGCTTGTGCCGCTCGGCAACCGTCAGCTTCTTCTCAATACTTATATGATCGGTGGATGTATCCATTTCGGCGGGTTCCTTTCCCGGATCTATCAATACTGTGCCAAGTCGATTCATTCAAGACAAAACTGTAAGCCGTGCCCCGATCGGTGACAACATTGTTGCCTATTCATGCAGGTCCGACAGAAACATCGCATCTACAACCATTGTGAATGCAATCGGTTAAGAATCATTAGTGCTTTTGGCACGGTGAATGCGGTGGCTTCCTGCGTATTCGGCCTGGGACGATAGTTTTTGGCAGCCAGGACAGAACCTGGGGAAATCCTTGGGTTTTGGCTGTTGTGAAAAAAGGCAAATCGTCGAATGGTACCGATAGTATTGGTTCAAAGCACTCTTAGCGCGCGGGAGTGGCCCGCGGAGGGTGCGCCTCGCCATGGAAGGACCGGGCGGCGGGGAGAAACTGGCATGCAGGCGACACAGAGTCGCCACAAACCACGTGGTACGCAAAGGAGAGTAGCATGAAGAAGCACAATGGACGTGTGAGCAGGGCAATGCTCTGGTGCATGGCACTGGTTCTGGCCTGCGGGACGATGGCGTCGGCCGCCGACGAAGGTGCCGACTGGCTCAACGCGATGGCCGAGAAGGAAGACACCTTCCATCAGGTCGCTCCGGGCAAGCCGGAGATGGAAATTCCCGCCGAGGGTCCCGGCAAGGCGATTCCGTGGCTGGGTCTGGGCTGGGACTACACGCTGGTGAGCGACTACATCTGGCGTGGTCAGAACTTCTCGGAGTGGGGCGGCGAAGGGCGCGAGGCCCTCAACCACCAGGCCGGCTTCACCGTCAGCGTCGATCTCGAAGAGGCTCTGGGCACCAAGCTCGGTACGCTCAGCGCCAACGTCTGGTTCGAGTTCTACGCCGACCAGAACAACGCCCGGCGCGTCGGGGCGGCCGACCGCAACCAGGACTGCACTCTGCAGGAAGTCGATTACACCATCGACTGGACCATCGGCCTGACCGACTGGCTGGAAATGAGCACCGGCTGGATCTGGTACCACTTCCCGCAGTCGGAAGGCGACGCCCGCATGACCAACGAGTGGTACGTCGGCTTCTCGTTCGACGACTCGGAATGCTGGAAAGCCATGGGCGTGGACTTCAGCCTCAACCCGACGATCACCTACTTCATCGACCTCGACAACGCCGATTACGGCCAGTGGATCGAGATCGGTCTCGGGCACGACTTTGCCCTCTCGGACATGGGCATGGCCGATACGCCGGTGCTGAAGGACACGACGGTCACCCCGTCGGTCGCCTTCCACATCGACCATCGCCAACTCAACAGCAACCGCACCACGAAGCTCTCGAGCATCAACTACCAGCTCGACATCGGCGTGGATCTCTCCAGTGCCCTGGACATCCCCGCCCAGTACGGCGCGTTCAGCGTCGGCGGTTTCCTGGCCTACAGCCAGGCAATCGACGACTCGGCCGCCGCCGGCATCAGCGACGAGTTCTACGGCGGAATGAACGTCGGCTGGGAGTGGTAAGCCAGCGATAGGCGCGTGACCCACCGGTGGTCGGTGGGCCGAAACCTGCCCCGTCCGCACAGTCGCGCGGACGGGGCTCTTTTTATGCGCGCTGCCGGAAACGCCTGCCGGACAGCATTCACTGCCCGAAGCGCCCAAAAGAGACCCTCGGTAGGGCGGGCAACTCGTCTGCCCGCCACAAAACTGCGGCAGCCATGGCAGGGCGGAGCGGCAGACGAAGGGGCGGGGCCCGGACGCGGCAATCTCCGCCGATACAATGGTGCGGAGTCACGGGGGCATAACGGTAATCCGAACAATGATTTCGCTTGGACAAGTGCTCATATCGATGGTCACCGCCTGGGTGCTGGTGGCAGGAGCGGCGGCGGGCCTGTTGCTCAATGCCCTGCTGTTCGCGCTGGCAGGGCTGTTGACCCGCCGCAGGCACGGGCTGGTGACGAGTCTGATGGTCCGCTACTACCGCGCGCCGGGCTTTGCGCTGCTGGGCCTGCTGGGTGTGCTGCTGGTGCTGCCCATCGCGCGGGTGAGCCCCTCGCTGACGGTGGTGGTGCGGCGGACCGTGGCGATCGCCTTCATCGCCGCGTTCTACTGGCTGGTCGTGCGGACCACCCGCGTATTCCGCGAGGCCGTCCAGCAGAAGTACGACCTGGACGTGGACGACTACGTCCGCGCCCGCCGCATGCACACGCAGATCAGCCTGCTCAACCGGGTGGTGCTGGCGGTGCTGGGCTTCGTGGCGCTGGGCGGAATGCTCATGGTGTTCCCGCGCATTCGGCAGGTAGGTGCCAGCCTGCTGGCGTCGGCCGGCATCATCGGAATCGTGCTGGGCATCGCCGCTCAGCGTACCTTGGCGAACTTGGTGGCCGGTCTGATGATCGCCTTCACCCAGCCGATCCGCCTGGACGACGTGGTGATTGTCGAGGACGAGTGGGGGCGTATCGAGGAGATCACGTTGACATACGTGGTCGTCCGCATCTGGGATCTGCGGCGACTCGTGGTGCCGGTGACCTACTTCGTCGAGAGGCCCTTCCAGAACTGGTCGCGCATCTCCCCGGACCTGCTAGGCAAGGCGTTCCTGTACCTGGACTTCAACGCGCCCATTCCCGCCATCCGCGAGCAGCTTGGGCGCATCTGCCACGATAGCGAACTATGGGACGGCAAACTGTGGGGCCTGCAGGTGGTGGAAGCCACCGAGACGGCGATCCAGGTGCGCGCACTCGCCAGTGCGCCCACCTCCGGCATCGCTTGGGACCTGCGATGCGAGATCCGCGAGAAGCTGGTCGCCTGGATCCGCGAAAACTGCCCCGAGGCACTGCCGCGAACGCGCCTGGTGGGCGGCCGTCATGGCGACGCCGACGGCCCGGTGGCTCACCTGGCGACCCCGCCGGGCGAACGACCGCCGCGGACCGACGAGGAACCCGGCTCCTGAAACGGGAATACCCGATGGACGCAGTAAAAGACTTTCTGGATACGTTCGGCCGACCGGCGGCATGGCTGGCCGGGGCGGTTGTTGCGGCGATCCTGCTTCACACGGCAATGCTGCTGGTGCTGCGGTTCTGTGCCAGGCGCACCCGGTTCGACGTGGACGACTGGCTCGTGCGGTATCTGAGTGCCCCGGCCCGGCTGACGATGGTCTCCCTGGCGGCGCTGTGGGTGATGCCCATGCTGGGTCTGACCTCCTCGGCCGACCGGATGCTGCGCCATGGGATTTCGCTGGTGATCGTGGCGGGGGTCTTCTGGCTCCTGTCGCGGGCGGTCACCGTGCTGCAGAAAGTCATGCTCGCCCGCTGGGAAATTTCGCCCACCAGCACGGTCCGCACCCGCCGGCTGAACACGCAGGTGGCATTGCTGGGACGCTTCATCCGGCTGACACTGGGCATCGTCGCCTTCGGGGCGATCCTGATGACATTCCCCGCCGTGCAGAAGGTGGGCGTGGGCGTGCTGGCGTCGGCCGGGGCGGTGGGCATTGTCATCGGTATCGCCGCCCAGCGGACGTTGGGCAACGTGATGGCCGGGGTGATGATCGCCTTCACCCAGCCGATCCGCATCGACGACGTAGTGTTCCTGGAAGGCGAGTGGGGTCGCATCGAGGAGGTCACGCTGACCTACGTGGTCGTCCGCGTGTGGGACCTGCGCCGCCTGGTGGTGCCGATTACCTACTTCGTGGAACAGCCCTTCCAGAACTGGACCCGCCTGAGCCCCGACCTGCTGGGCTACTCGCTGCTGTACCTGGATCACAACGCCCCGATCCCGCGGATCAACGAACAACTCCGCAAGATCTGCGAGCAGAGCGAGAACTGGGACGGCAAGGTCGCCGAGGTGCAGATCATCGACAGTACCGAAACGACGGTGCTGGCGTGGGCGCTGGTCAGCGCCGGCGGCGCGTGGAAGGCGTGGGACCTCCGCTGCGAGGTGCGCGAGAAACTCATCGAGTGGATGCGGGAGGAGATTCCCTGGGCGCTGCCCCGTCGTCGCCTGGTGGGCGCTCCGACCGAGCGAACCGCCGACCCGCCCATCATCCATACCGAAACCACGGCCGATTGAGGCAACATCGGGGCACCAGATTGCGCAGGATGCTTTCCTGGAGAAAGCCCCCAACGCCTGCTTTGCAGGCACTTCCCCCAGAGTGGGGGAAGAGTTCTGCCCCCACCGGCTGCTTTGCAGGCACTTCCCCCGAGGGCGGGGGAAGAGTTCTGCCCCTCATGCCCGCGCCAATTCCATCCCTGTTTCAGACTCAGTCAAACGCCAGCGGGTCGCCTTGGCGTTCAGCGCTGTTCGAGAAAGCCCGGGATCAATGAACCCCGCGCGCCCACGAAACATGGGGAAGCCCAAAGTGCCGCGGGCTCTCGCCGCCTTGCTGCTCAGGTCCCAAACCCCAGGCTCCAGGTGCCACTGCCGCCCTTCCTCGCGTCGTCCACAGCCTAATAACCGTTCGTCATCCTGCCTTCCTCGCGTCGTCCACAGCCCGAGGCCCAACGGAAGATAGCCGCACAAAACGGTTCGTCATCCTGCCTTCCTCGCGTCGTCCACAGCCCGAGGTCCGAAGGACCGGCAGAAGATAGCCGGGGGTGGA
>JBKHHV010000200.1:0-7102 GCA_046539005.1 Phycisphaerae bacterium | reverse complement strand
AAGGGCATCCGGCTGGACGCCTTCGACCCCGCCGCCCACGGCGGGACCGGGCATCGCTTCAACTGGAACCACGTGGCCGACGCCCGGGCTGCCGGGGCCCTCAGCGGGCTGGAGCCGATTATCCTCGCAGGCGGACTCTCGCCGGACTGCGTGTCCCACGCGATCGACCTGGTCATGCCCTGGGCGGTGGACGTGGCCAGCGGCGTCGAAAAAGCCCCCGGCGTCAAAGACCTGCGGAAGGTGGAAGACTTCATTCGCGCCACCCGCGAGGGCAACGAACTGCGAAGCGAGTTCTGGGTAAAGTAGCCCCGCCGCAGAAACAACGAACCGGCCTGCTGGGCAGAACCGCCTATTCCTCGAGGACTTCCTGCTCATACGCCAGCTTCTTGAGCAGGTTTCGATAGTCGCGGTAGGACAGGCGGGTCAGTTCGTGGTGAAGCCGCAGGCTCCCCAGCCGCAGGGTGAATACTTCCTGCATCTCCAGTGCCTGGTCGATCATCACCGCCACGTGGGAGGCCCCGACCTGGTGGTCGATCGCCCCGGCCGCGATACGGTCGATGGTTTTGCCCATGCCGCCGATATCGGCATGGCACACCAGGCGCACCACCCGCAGCGAGAGGGCGTTCTCGGGCTCCAGCAGTCCCGGGCGCGTGGTCCGCAGCAGTTCCAGCAGCGCTTCGGAGCGGTCGTGTGCCAACTGGACAAACGACTGGGCCCGGGCGACCTCGGCCTCTCCGCGTTCCTCGGCCCGCAGGTCGTCGACGGGGTTGCTTTCCAGTTCGCCCAGGGCGTACGCCACGTCGTACCGCATTCGCAGCTCGGCCGCCCGGGCGAATTGCCCGTAGAGCATGCGGTCGAGCATCCGGCGGGCGGAGTCCCAGTCGTGTCCGAAGATGCGGTGGATCGCCTCGCGCCGTTTGCGGCGGATCACCTCCGGGGCGTCGGGGAACCGCTCCAGCGCGGGCTGTTGCTCTTCGCCCGGCCACAGCAGCACCTGCGCGTTGAACAGGTCGGTGTCGTAGGTGTCGTTGAGTTCGACGATCGCCCGGGCGACACGGCTGGCGAGCGAGCGCGTGGCGAAGCCGAACCAGAACTGCTGGGAAACCCGGCGGGGCGCGGTACGCACCTTGTACCACGTGCCGGACATGCAGGTATCGTTCTGGACGGCCACCAAGCGTGGGTCACCCTCGAACTGCTCGATGAGCTTGGTGTCCGAGCAGTCCAGGACCGCCCCGTCGCGCCAATCTTCGAGGTATTTCAGGTCCAGCCCCGCCTGGTAGACCTGCCGCAGTTGCGGCGTCGGCCTGGCCAGGGCGTCGCGGGCCTTCTTGAGGAACCGCTGGCGGGCACGCGACACGGCATCCTCGATGTGCTCGCCGGGCGCAAGCTTACAGCCGTCGTAGACCGTCGCCCCCGACAGCAGCCGAACGCGGCATTCCCACCGGTAGACCCGGTTCCAGAGAATCCGCAGGTGGTCGTCGACCAGCGACTTGCGGTAGTCTTCCATCAGGTTCAGGCCCGACGCCTGGGCAACGGTCTGCAGGCGAGCGGAGATGATCGCCGGGATCAGCTTCAGCAGGATCCCCAGCAAGAGCGTCGCGGCCCCGGTCAGCAGCGGCAGCAGCAACGCCTGCTTGACGGTGAACCCGCGAATCCCGAACAGGTTCGCCGCCAGACCCAGCAGGCTGATGCCCACCGTCAACGCCGTGTACCGCAGGCTGCGGCGGTAGATCAGGTTCCCCACCTGGTAGAGAATGTCCAGGGGCGCGATCAGACGTCGCAGGTCGCTGACCAGCAGTCGCAGTCTCCGTTTTCCCTCACCCATGTCAGTCTTCCCCGGGTTCGTCGCTGTCCTCTTCGCCGTCGGGCAGGTCGTCGCTCTTGGTGATCTCCCGCACCACGACGGTGGCATAGCTGCCCGAGAGCGCCGAGAACCGCAACTCCAGGTAGGTGCCGTTTTCGTCCTCGGCTGTCTCGAGTTCGGGCTGCTCCAGGGCGAACCGCAGTGCCCGCCGGGCCCCCTTGAGACGCAGGCTCCCGGCCCGGTCGAAGTCGGACACCTCCAGCCCGCATCGGCCGATCGCGTCGCGCTCGGCGCTGCCGGGCTCCCCCGCGGCCAAGCGGCTGCGCGTGCCGGGGATCGGACCGGTGGGCGATATCTCGAACCGCTCGGCGCGGGGCTGTTCGGCTTGGGGATCCTCCACCAGGAAGACGCCGCCGGTGTCGGTCTTCTTCGCCAGGTCGCCGTACTGCACGCGGTCGATCGCGTCGATCCGCCGGGCGAGCACGTCGTTGAAGACCGCGCTCTGCAGCGCCGAGACGTACAGCCGCCGCATGCGCTTGTCGATCGCCGAGACCGCATCCTTCGGGCGCCCGCGCCGGGCGTAGGCCTGCAGCGCCCTGCGCTGGTCGGCGAAGCCGTGGGGCCAGTGTCCGGCGGCCGCGGCGGGGTCGCCGGCGTCGAAGGCGGCGCGGGCCTCCCGCTCTCCGGGCGGGTCGTTCGGGTCGGGCCTGCCCAGCAGGATCGCCACGAACTCCTCCAGGTCGTCAGTCAGGAGGGCTCGGCCGAGCTGGGCGGTATCGCCGCGGGAACCGAACCGCTGGGGGCCGAAGTAGTTGGGCACGCCCCGGGCCCTGAGTACCTCCAGCACGGCCTGGGCTCGATGCAGGGCGCCGGCGCACACGCCGCGAATGCGCACGCGGAAGCGGTTGCCCCGCAGGTGCCCGCTTCGCAGCTTGTTGCTGTGGCGGGTGATGTGCGTCACGCGGACCTGCGGATCGGCAAACGCCTTCAGGCGGGACGGGTCGGCGTGTTCCAGGCTCATGGTCTGGGTGGTGACCGCCCGGGCGTCCTTGAGGCCCGCAAAGCCGATTTGCCGAAGCGGAACCCCCATGTGCCGGGCAATGCGGCCGGCGGCGGCGGGGGTCGGAACGCCGATCTTCTGCACCCGGAAGTACAGGTGCGTGCCCTCCCCGGAGGGCTCATAAAGCGGCAACTCGTCGACGCGGAAATCCTCCGGCCGTTGCTTGATGTGCCCGCCAATGCCCGGCAGGTCGGCCGTCAGATACGGAAGGTTGTTGGCTGGGTTCTCCATCGGTGGAAGTGTAGGGCATAGGCCCCTGCGCCACCAGTGGCAACCCCGCGGCCATTGCACAACGTTCACTTGACGGATCCTCGACCCGCGGTATCATAAAGGTCCTACACGTCATTCGTTATCGACTGAGGTAATCGAGAGGAGGCAAACGTGGGGTATTACGCTGCTTCAAGACGGGCGGTCCGCGCCCTGGCGGTTGTGGTCTGCGGGTTCTGGGTTGTGCTGGCGATGCCTGCCACGGCAGGGGCACAGTTCGACCCGGGAGAGACCTTCGAAGGCGTCGAGGCCGACCTGGGCCCGGGCAGCTTCACCGACGTCACTGTCCGCGATGACCCCGGGGGCAATCCCGCCCGCGTGCACCTTCAGCCCGGAACCGAACTCACCGGCACGTTGACGGTGCAGAACACAAGCTCCACCGACGGAAACGACGTGACCCTCTCCGACGAGGCCATGCTGGAAGACCTCGGTCTTCTTACGCTGGGCAACTCGCATGTTTACTCGCTGCAGGCCAACGACGCCTCCCACGCCGACCTTTCCGGGTGCAACCTGACCAGGGCGAGCCTGCACGGGCAGGCTACCGCCCTGCTGACAGACTCCCAAAGCGGAACACTGACGGCGTACTCGAGCGGGCAGGTGATCGTACGGGGCGGCCGGGCCGACATGGTCACCGGCTTTGCCGGGCACGATCTGCTCTTCGAGGATAACGCCGAAGTCGGGCATGTAAGCGGCTTCGGGGGGACCATTGTACTGCGGACGGGCACCGATGCCGAACACGTCGGCCTGAGGGAAGGCTCCACTCTGGAAGTGGACGGGGCACAGATCAGCAACATGACGGCGATGTCCGGCAGCACGGTGACGCTGCGGAACGCGGCCGTCAACCCTGCCGGCGAATCCACCGGTGGGCTTTCGCTGCTGGGGGCAACGCTGACCGCGGCCGGAGGAACGATCCGGGGCGCCAGCTTCTCGGTATCCGGCGCCTCGGAGGTATCGCTGAAGGGTACGGAGGTCTGGGGCGACTACTCCAACGGCGACGGCTCGCAGACGCGCATGGAGAACGTGACGCTGCACGGAGACTTCACCGCCGGGGCGGGCGAGGCCGAGCTGATCGCCACCTCGATCCTGAAGGACAGTTCCGGCGTGGACGGTTACCTGTGGGTCCAAGGCTCGTGGGTCCAAGGCTCCCTGGACGATGCCCACCTGACACTCCGCGACGGCTGTGTCGCCCGGCGGTTGCACGTGATTTATCCCGGTGCCGAAGCCGACGTGTACGGGCTGCAGCTTTACGCCACCGACGTCGACACCGTCGGCAGGCAGGTGGAGGCGATGCATGGCGGGATCGTTCGGATCTACGGCACCGGCTTCAACTACTCCCTGGGTCCGATCGCCGACAGCGATGGCGTCCTGACCGGGACGCTCACCGACGGCACGGAGATCGAGTGGACCTTCTATCGAGACGACGCCTCCACGATCCAGCTCGTGCCCGAACCGGCAACGATGTTGCTGCTGGTCCCGGCCGGCGTTGCTGCCGTTCTGCGGCGTCGCTGCGGGCGCACCGGACGATAGCTCCCCACCCCACTGGGCGCGTGACGGGTCTACAGTTGCAGCGGGTCAAGGTCGGGCCCGTCGGGCAGAATCGGCCCATCGGGCAGCCTGGGCTTGTCCGGGGCGGCATCCTTGGGTTTGCCGGTGGGGCTCTTCTTGGGCTGGGGCGGCGCCACCGGTCCGACCGACACATCCTTGGGCGCGTGTGGGCGGTCGGTGACGGCCGATGCGGCGCGGAGGTCGTAACACATCAGCCGGTCCCGGAACCGCACGAACAGCCGCCCGTCCACGATCGGCATCTGCAGCGGCGTGGTGTACGATCCGGAAATCGGCACCTGCCAGGTGTCCAGCAGGCGGAAACCGCCGGGGTCGGTGTGAATCCAGTGCACGATCGGCTTGCTGTGGGACTGGTCGGGGGTAATCAGCATGCGTCCGCCCGCCAACACCGCCGAACCGTTGCCTGAACCCACGTTCACCCGGCCTGTTTCGCTCCCGTCGGTCATCGAGAGGCAGACGGTGTCCCTCTGGGAGTCGATCTGCACGTAGGCATGTCCGTCCAGGATCGCCATGGGCGTGCTCTGACGGCCTGCGTGGCGGGATGTCCAGCGTTTCTTCGCACCGGCCGGGGAGATGTCCCAGCAGGTCACCTTGCCGCCGTCGGACTTGGGGCTGTAGCAGAGCATCGCCTCCTCGGTGGTCGGCAGCGGAAGCAGCCCGGTGTCGCCGTCGATGGTCCAGAGCACCTTGCCGGTGTCCGGGTCGATGCAACGGACCTTGTCCAACCCGCTGGCGAGGAGGTAGTCCTTGCCCTTGTGTACCCAACGGCTGGCGGACGACCCCACCTGCGGCAGGTGCCAGCGGACGGCCCCGGTCTTGCGGTCGAAGCCGATCAGCCCGTTTTGCAGCTCGTAGCGGTAGTGCTCGTCCCCGCCCTTGGTGCGGACGTGGTCGCACACCGCCACCACCTCCCCGGCCGGGACCACGCGGGTGGAGAAGTCGCTGCGGGAGCCGAAGTGCGCCCCGCGAGCGATCAGCGCCATCCGCTGGTGGGCCAGCAGTCGGGCCCGTCGGCCGATGTCGTTGATCCACAGCGTCCTGCCGGTTTCGGCATCCACGCAGAAGACGGTACCCAGGGTGCCCACCGCGTACACGCGGCCATCGGCAACAGCGGGGGTCATCTCGGGCCCGGACTTATTGAAGCCCGACCAGCTCAACCCGCTACCGGGGTAGCGGCGTTTCCAGAGCGTCCTGCCGGTACGGGCGTCGAAACAATGGATCACGTCGTCGGCCTCGATCAGGTTCAACCGGTACATCCACGCGTTGTCCGGCTCGTCGGCGAAGGCCTTCTCGGCCCCCCAGGCGTAGTGCTTGCCGCTGGGCACGTAGTAGGACAGGAACACCCGCCCCTCGTCGACGACCGGGCTCGCCCAGCCGCCCGAGAGCACCTCGTGGGTAATCGGCCGAACCTTGCCCCGGGTGTCGGGCCCGCGTCCGACGGGGATCCGCTCGTCGCTGCCCCACACCAGCTTCGCATGGTCCAGGTTCCTCACGAGCTTCGCCGGCTCGCCGGAAACGGCCGTGTCCCGCGGACCCAGGAACCAGTCCCATCGGCCCTTGACTTCGTCGGTGGCGGGCATGGCCTCCGACAGCTTCACGCCGGTGAGAACCCCCTCGATTTCCTCTTTGTCGTCATCTTCCCCGCGGGTGCCGCCCCAGGTCCCCCCCAGCAGGTCGCCGCTGCCTTCCAGCGACAGCCTCAACACCAGGGCGTCCACGCCCTCGGGGGTCGGCGCTGCCAGCGTGAACTGCACGTCGTTGCCGTCCTGGGGAACCATCGCGACCCGGTGAAGCCGGTTGGACACCGTCGGGGTAAACCCCCATGCGCTGGTAAACATCTTCCCGCGACGGGAGAGGAATATCTTCAGCGGTACGCCCCCGCGAAGGGCCCCCTTGAGCCGGATGCAGTAAACCCTCGTCGCCGGACCGTCGGCCGAGGGTTCCGCGGCCGGGATGGGCACGTCGGACACCCGTGCTTTCACCCACGTGGCGGGGGGCAGCAGAATGGGGGTGTTGGCGTCGAGAGTGTACCGGTAGACGCGGTTCTCCTCATCGCCCAGCGGTACCGTTGCGTGCAGACCCTTGCCCTGCTTGGGAGCGCGTCTTTCGCCCGTCTGGTGGAATCCGTCCGGCTCCAGCGCCGGGTTTACCGCCGCAAGAACCTGGAAGTACTGGTACTCTGCGACCGGGGAGAACTTCCTTGATCCGAAGGGATCGGGGTAGTGCTTCACAAGCGCGGTATGCAATGCGGCCGGGGTGACCGGCGCCGTCAGCAGAATGCCCTCGGTGAGCCCCGCCAGCCGCGCCTTCTCGATCTTCACCGGCAGCTTGAGCCGTTCCTCGACGATGTACTGGCCGTACCTCGCCCGCCAGGCCTTGCCGAAGGCGGCCGGGAGCTTGGGGTCAAC
>JBKHHV010000199.1:0-7143 GCA_046539005.1 Phycisphaerae bacterium | reverse complement strand
CAGCGTCTCTCTGCTTCATGCCCCAGCAACCCGGCCGGGAATGTGGATAACCTGTGAATAACCGATTCCGACGCCGTATTCAAGGGCACTCGCCTGTCTGGGCTCTGGGGGATTTCCCTATCCCGGGTAGGGAAACCCGAAACGCAACCGGAAAACACCCTAGTTTCTGCACGTTGTAACTGTTAATTTCAATTACTGTTATGTGCATCAGTTCCGGGCTTCAATTTCGGCAGCCTTTCCAGCCCGGATAAAGCCACCAGCAAACGCCCTGCCACGCCCGGATAAACTACAAATATGTCGGCCGTGCAGAAATTGTGGGTAACTCCGGGCGCAAGGAGACAAGACTCGTGCGCAATTCCTTCATTGCCAACCTCACCGGATAAGCCTCATCTGGCCCACATTCGGCAGGATCTGCAGGTTCGGCAGCCCGGGGAAACGGAAACCGGCCGGCCAGTAGACGAAAAACGCCTTCCCGAGTATGTTGTATCGCGGGACGGTTCCCAGCGTGTAGATCGGCCTGCCCTGTTGATCATACAGTTCCAGCGTCGGAGCCGCCTTGATCCACCCGCGGCCATCCAGGCTCTGGGGGCTGTTGTCGCCCACTACGAAAAACTCGTCCAGGTCCGCCCGGGAGCGGTCCTCGTGATACGCCAGTTCGAGCGGCCGACCCGTGGTGCCCCAGCCGGGCTTGCCGGCTTCGACCTCGATCTCCTCGGCCGCGTACCGCAACTGGGCACTGCGGTCCTGTCGGCGACCTTTGCTGTCCTGCTCGATCGCCGCCACCGAGCGCAGATCCGGCGTGGTGTAGTAGACGTCGCGGGAGAGCCTGAGGTGATTGACACGGCACGGGCCCCCGCTGGCGGCCAGCGACGGCCGGGGCAGCGGGATCTCCTCGGCGTGGTGCCGCACCATCCGGATCTTGGCTTTGAGCGACTCGTAGCCCATCAGCTTCACGGCCTGTGCGTTGGCGAGCGGGGTCTTGTCGGTCCGGGCGAGTATCTCTCTGCCGTTAACCCGCAGGGCGACCCGCAGGTCCACGTGCGACAGCGACACCGCATACCCGCGCCCGGCGGTCATGGTCGGAATCTTCGCCGCGTCGCCCCACTGGACCCACTTGTTCTCGGTCTGTACCGCGTGGCGGTAGAGGATCCGGCAGGTGCCGTCGCGGCTGACTTCACCGCGGAACTCATGGTCGAAGCTGGTCAGCCCCAGGTGCAATGTCGAGTCGGCATCGCCCGGCCAGTAGACGGCCGAGAGTTGCAGGTCGGTGCAGATGTCGACGTCCTCGTCGATCTCTTCCATCTCGCTGCGGCGGGTGTTGTACCCGTAATGCGGCAGGAACATGTCGCGCCGGGCGTCTTCCAGCGTTTCCCGCACGCGCGGGTTGCTGGTTTTCCACACCATCTCCAGCGTGAGGGCCTGGGGCTGCTCGCTGCCGGCAAAGGCGAACTCGCGCCCGCTGTTGGCGGTCTGCCATTTGTCCGAGCCCTCGGACGGCACCCACCGGGGCACGGGCACCCGGTGGTCGGGCGAGAAGTGCTGCGACTCGTCGGGCTGGTAATCGTTGTCGAACACGACCTGCCACATCGCCTCCTGGGCCTTGGGGGGCTTGCGGCGGATGCGGAACTCGGTCTGCCCGGCCTTGCGGTCCTTCACGAAGATGTCGCCGTGAACGATCTCGATGGTCTCCCCGGGCAGGCCGATCAGGCGTTTGATGTAGTTCTCGCGGTTGTTCTGGGGGTTTTTGAACACCACCACGTCATACGGCTGGGGGTCGGTGAAGTGGTAGAGGTACTTCATGACCAGCACCTGGTCGCCACGACAGAGGTTCTCGCCGGCGTAATTGTGCGGGAAGTTGCAGTTGGGGCACTTGGCCGAGTTGACCACCGTGCGGGGGTCGGTGCCCGGGCGGAGCTTGGGCAGCCCGAAGGCGTAGGAGTAGGCACAGGAGCGGCAGCGCAGTTGCCAGTGGGCGCCCATCAGCCGCGGGGCCATCGAGCCGGTGGGAATCACGAACGCCTCGATCAGGAACGCGCGCAGCACGAACGCCACCACGATCGCGACCCAGATGCTCTCGACCGTGTCGCGGATGGCGGCCACTTCCCCATGCGGATGCTCGGCTTGCGTTGCCATAGACTCGGCAGGATAG
Source organism: Phycisphaerae bacterium (assembly GCA_046539005.1). Classification (GTDB taxonomy): domain Bacteria; phylum Planctomycetota; class Phycisphaerae; order SM23-33; family SM23-33; genus CAZFPT01. The sequence continues at coordinate 4,994 of JBKHHV010000199.1, read as the reverse complement.
TCGCTGGGCGCCGCCCCGCCAAGTGTCTGGGGCAAAAAACTCAGTCCCGGCCTCCATAGGCGCCCTGCGAGCTTCCCGAAGCAACGGCCAAACTTGACGCGAACGCCTTCACCTGCTACACCCCGTTCTCTCACTGACACACTAAGGAGCGCAGCATGGAACGTTCGGAACTGGCTCGGCGGATCAAGGAAGTCTCGTACCTGGAGGGCGATTTCGTCCTGCGGTCGGGCAAGCGAAGCAAGTACTACCTGGACAAGTACCTCTTCGAGACCCAGCCGGACATCCTGGAGGCGCTGGGCGAGATGTTCGCCGCGTATGCCGACGACGCCGAAGTAATCGCCGGGCCCGAACTGGGGGCGGTTTCCCTGGCGGCCGCCACGGCCATGAAGACCGGCAAGCCCTTCGCCATCGTCCGCAAGGGCGAGAAGGGCTACGGCACCAGCAAGCTGATCGAGGGCACCGCCGTGGAGGGCAAGCGGGTGCTGCTGGTGGAGGACATCGGCACCACGGCCGGTGCGGCGTTGGAGGCGGCCGAGACGCTGAAGACGGCCGGTGCCGACGTGGCGAGGCTGGTGTTCGTAATCGACCGCCTCCAGGGCGCCCGCGAGAATGTCCACAAGGCCGGCTTCGAGTTCCACGCCCTGTTCACCCGCGAGGACCTGGGCATCGGCTGAGCGACGGAGGCGATAGAGGCACCCTTCCCCCGTCAAGGGGGACAGCGGCCGATGGCAGAAACCTTACCCCCGACATGGGCGAAGTGCCTGCAAAGCAGGCGATGGGGGCATTCCTCAGAAGACCATTCACCGCAGCGCCCCTGAAGGGCGAGGGGCCTTGGGCTGCTGACGAACACCTCGGCCGTACTCCGCTGGAGGAGATTCATCGCGTCCGCATCCAACAGGCATGCCACCTGCTTTCGGAGACGAACCTGTCGGTGGAACAGGTCGCCCGTCACAGTGGCACCACCTCCGGGCGCCGGATGTGGTCGGTTCTTCCGCAAGCGATTCGGGCAAACTCCCTCGGCATGGCGGACGACCCACGCGGCCGCCGGCGGGGAACCGAACTCCCTCGCCGGTAGAACCCCGCCGGGGCACAGCAAACAGAACAAAGCCCCGGAAGTCGGCGTGACTCCCGGGGCTTTCTGAATGTGCTTGCGTTTCCTGCGGGTCAGTCGCGCTTGATGGGGTAGGTCTTCACGCCGGCCTGGGCGATGTCCTGCTGTATCCGGGCTTCCAGCGCCGCCCGGGCAAGCTGCCCGGCCTGTTCGAGTTGCTTGCCTTCCAGCTTCTGCTCCCCCTCGGTCCGCCGGGTGACCTTGATGAGATGGTAGCCGAACTGCGTCCGCACCGGGTCGCTCACCGCGTCTTTCTTCGCGTCGTAGGCGACCATGGAAAACAGCGGATCCATCTCGCCGAAGTGGAACGAGCCGAGGTTGCCGCCGTCGGACGCCGAGGGGCACGCCGAGTGATTCTTCGCCGCTTCGGCAAACGTGCTCTTCCCGTCGGCGATGGCCTTGGCGATCTTGTTGATCTTCTCCCGGGCGGCCTTGGCGTCCTTGGCCGAGGCGCTGAAGGGGATCTTCACCAGGATATGGCTGGCGGTTACCGTCGTGCCGTCGAAGTAGTTGGGATGCTTCTTGACGAACTGCGCGACCTGCTTGTCCTCGATCTTCTTACGGCCGTACTTCTGCAGGCGGATCTGCGTGCGAATGCCTTCCTCGTTCATACCTTGGGACGCCATGAGCACGTCGACGCTGACAGGCTGACGCGACATCGCCCGGACGCCCATCTCCATGCCCATTACGAAGGCCTGGTATTCGTCGTCGGTCACCTCGACGTCCTTATCGGACAGGTAAAGCTTGGTCAGTTCCATGAAAACCAGGCGGTCCAGCAGCACCTCGCGGACCTGCCCCATCTGGGCGGCCGGAATCGACATCGGCAGTCTGTCGACCATCTCTTCGAGATCCGATCCCTTGACCTCCACCGAGCCGACCGTCGCCAGGACTTCGTCGGTGTCCTTCTTGTCGCCGTCGTTGGCCGAGGCGGTCGTGGGGGTAAGTTTCTCGACCGTCGGCGCATCGGCGTCGCTGGTCTTTTCCTGGGCGGCCAGCCAAGCGGTGCCCGCCGTCACCACGCCCACCGCGATCAACATCATCACTTTCTTCACGTCAATTCTCCTGAAGGGGATTCGATTTCGAGATTCGCTTGCGTTTCGCCTCGGCCGCCGGTGGGCGGCGGGCGGACAGTAACAGTAAGACGTCCGTAAGCAAGGAAGGTTCGCGACCTGTGGCGGATTCCCCGTCCCGCCGGGTGCGGTATCGTCAGCACCCCCTCGCCGGTCGGCCGGTCAGTCGTTGCCGATAAACTCCCGCTCCACCAACTCGCACAACGTGTGATAGAGTACGGCGTGAACTTCCTGGATGCGGGGAGAGAGCGTCGAGTCCACGTCCAGCAACACATCGGCCAGTTCGGCGCTTTTTCCGCCGCCTCTGCCGGTGAGCACGACGGTGCTCATGCCCTGCTGTCTGGCCTGGTGAAGCCCGCGGAGAATGTTCGGCGAGTTGCCCGAGGTGCTCAGGACCACCGCCACGTCGCCGGCGCCGGCGAGCCCTTCGAGCTGACGGGCGAAAATCTCCTCGAACCCCAGGTCGTTGGCGACGGCCGTCAGGATCGAGGTATCGGTGGTCAGCGCCACCGCCCGCAGCGACTGGCGGTCGGCGAGGAACCGCCCCACCAGTTCGCCGGTCATGTGCTGGGCGTCCGCCGCCGAGCCTCCATTGCCGAAGATGTAGACCCCGCGCCCCTGCCTGAGGGCGTCGACGATGATCCGGGCAGCCTCAGCCAGCGGGCCCGTGAGGCGGTCCCTCGCCTCCGTGATGCACGCCAGGGCATCCTCCAGCCGCTCGCGGATTGTTTCTTCCATGGTACTTCCTTCCTGAGCTTCCGCAGGGCCAATGCCTGCGCTGCCGCCATGATACCGCCCGGAAAGACGCTGTCAAACCGGGGGCAGGCATTCCCTCACCGAAACTTAAGAGGCCCCATTGTTGTCCGGTTACCGGATGGACAGTATAATGCAAATTGTCGAGAGAGGATCGCTGCGGTTTCCCGCATGCGGTGTACTGTTTTGCGCTGTCGTTTTCGGCAGTTCCAACTGGAGGCAGCTCTGTGGGATGTATACGTATCGGCTTCCTGGTGCGCGTTGCCTGTGTAGTCACATTGGCATGCGCGAGCCCGTCGTCGGCCGTGATCATCCACGCCGAGGACGAGGGCATCCATTTCGACCCGCCGCCGTCGTCCTGGGTGGGTCGCTGGGGCAGCAAAGGGGGCTGCGTTGCCATTGGGCCCAACCACGTCGTCACCACGCTTCACCTGGGCGGAGGGGCAGGAACGTCGGTAACCATCGCCGGGAAAGCCCTGAAGGTCGCCGAGGTGTTTGACGATCCCGGAGCCGACCTGCGGATCGCTCGCATCGCCACGGCCGGGGGGGCTCCGGCCAATCTTACGAAGTATGCCCCACTCTACACCGGAAGCGACGAGACCTCGATAAACACCTTCGCACTGGGCGGCCGGGGGAAGGTCCGCGGCGAGGAACTGGTATCCGATGGCTGCACCTACGGTTACCTCTGGCAGGACAACAGCAGCCAGGTATGGGGGCTGAACCGCGTGGACACGCTTTTTGTCACAAGCTACAACGGGGAGACGATTTACCGCCTCCAGGCCGACTTCGACGGCCCGGACGATTGCTGCAAGCTGCCCCGGGAAGCCACCATTGCCGACGGTGATTCCGGCGGCGGATGGTTTGGGCTGGTCAACGACAGGTACGTACTGATCGGGCTGAGCATGGGCGCCACAAGCCACCCCTCACCCCAGGGCGGACAGTCCTGGTTCCGCCGCCCCAATCAGCCCAATATCCCGGACCCCGACCGACTTTACGGCATCCGCCTGAGCGACTCGGCCGACTGGATTCAGCAGGTAGCGCCGCTGTCGACCGTCCCCACCGGCGACACGAACTGGGACTTCGTCGTCAACGACCTGGACGTGACTGCTCTGAAGCAGAATTTCGGCGCCACGTCGGCCACGTGGTCTCAGGGCGACTTCAACGGCGACGGAGCGGTCACGATGCATGACGCCTGGGAATTGCTTCGCAATTACGACCCCACCCAACCGGCCGGGAACGCGACAACGATTCCGGAACCCGCCACCGCCATGCTGCTGTGCCTGCTGGGAGCCGCCGTGGTGCGACGGCGACGCTGAGCTATCTTTGCCGCAGCCGATTTCCACGACCGACCCCCCGCCGGTGCATTGCCCGTTTCGACTATGGACTCCCCCTCCATGCTCCGATAGAGTAACAGTTGTGTAAGATGTCCGCCGTCCTTCGCTTGAGGCACAGAACCGGGAGCAAGTTCATGTCCGGAGCATCCGAAAACGCTGCCACCACCCGCCGCAACAGTCGCGATCGCAAGGTGAAGATGGGCTTCGCCATCGTAGCGCTGGTCATCATGGCTGCGGTCTACTTCCTGGTGCAGCGTTCGACGCCCGATCTCCCCGAAGAGTGGAAGGACGATCTGCCCGCCGCCCGTGCCACCGCCAAAGAGCAGGACCGGCGGCTGTTGCTGTTCGTAACGTCCGCTACCTCCAGCCAGGCCGCCCAGCAGATGAAGAACATCACCCTCTCCAAGGTCTACAACCGCAAGGCGATCCGGATGGGCAAATTCGTGCCCGTCCAGGTCATCTACACCAACGAGATCGGAGAAGCCTACGGCGTGGATCCCCAGAAGCTCCCGGCGATGGTCATCGCATCGCCCGACGGAGAGGTCCAGAAGGTCCGCTACGGCTACATCGGCGAGATCCCCTTCCGTAAGGAGTTCCTGGAAGTGGACGTGACCGAAAGCGAGTAATCCGCGCTAAGGCCGATTCTTCCACTCCGCCCGGTACACCGGGGCGGCCGTGCCGAGCGAGGTCACCGTGCGCGGGTGGGACGTGGTCAACCAGCAGACG
>JBKHHV010000013.1:0-23162 GCA_046539005.1 Phycisphaerae bacterium | reverse complement strand
ATTCCAGGCCCACCAGCGAGCAGGCGAACGCCAGGGCGCTGCCCCACTGGCCCGCACCGGTCTCGGTGGTCAGACGCTCGATGCCGAACTGCTTGTTGTACCACGCCTGGGGGATGGCGGTATTGGGCTTGTGGCTGCCGGCCGGGGAGTAGCCCTCGTGCTTGTAGTAGATGCGGGCCGGGGTGCCCAGCAGCTTCTCGAGGCGGCGGGCCCGGAACATCGGGGCGGGGCGCCACAGCAGCAGCAGTTGCAGGACCTCCTCGGGGATGTCGATCCAGCGTTCGGTGGAGACCTCCTGCTCGATGAGGTTCATGGGGAAGACCGGGGCGAGCATGTCCGGGCTCACCGGCTGCCCGTCGGGGCCCAGCGGGGGAAGCATCGGCGTGGGTAGGTCTGCGGCGAGGTTATACCACTGACGCGGGATTTCCTTCTCGTCGAGAGTGATCTTGATCTGGTCCATCGAATGTCCCTTCTGAAGAGAAACGGGTGTCCTTGGGGGCATCATCCTGTTTGTCGCAATGTATTTCGGTTCAGCCGAAGCTACTTGCCGCCGCTTGCCAGCCAGGCCTGCCATCGACGCACGGCCGCCTGGCGGGTCTTCTTGTCGGCGCCGGGGTCGTAGCGGATGTCCTTGCCGGTCAACTCGCTCAGCGCGTCGCAGAGGACCTTGCGGGTGGCGTCGGGCGAGTCTTCCAAGGCATTGACCAACGCGGCGTAGACGGTGCGGTTCTTCACGCCCATTGCCGCCAGGACCTTCGCCGCGGCCGACCGCACCTGCGCGTCGGGGTCCTCCAGCAGCTTGACAAGTCGAGCTACGTTAAACTCGCTGGCGAGCTTCGTCAAGGCCTTGGCGGCGGTTGCGCGCGACCGGGGGTCGTCGCTGGCCAGTCCCGCCTCGATCAGCTTCGCCGGGACCGTCTTGCGGAAGACCAGGAAGCCCAGCAGGGCGAACGCCTGCTCGCGCGTGGGGGCGTCGGGTTTGCCGTAACGGGCGACGATTGCGGCGTCGAGCTTCTTGTTCTTCTGCTTGGGCCCGTGGTACGCCACCACCGCCCGCACGCCCGAGAGGCCGTCCTGCAGAAGGTCCTGCAGCGCCGCAGCGGCGTTGGGGTCGCGGATGTCCGCCAGCGTCGTCGCCAGCCAGAGACGCGAGTGGGAGGGGCGCCTGGTCTGCTTGGCCGCGGCGATCAGCTCCGGGAGGATCGGCCTGCCCAACTTCACCGCGACGTCGTGGGCCTGCTTGGCACTCCATGCGTTGTTGTCGAAGCGCTGCAGCAGGTCGTGGACAAACGCGGCCTGCTCCTTCTCGCTGAGCTTCTTCCAGGCCGGGGGTTCCACCGGCAGACTTACGGTGTTGGAGACCAGCAGCATCGGCTCATCCCGCGAGGGCGGCCAGACGGCGAACATCAGCCTCGCCCCCAGCACCCCCGGTGCGATCTTGGCGGCCATGGTTCCGGCGGGGGTGAGCTTCTCGCCCTCGGGAGCGACGGGGTAGGCGTCGACCACCTTCAGACCGCGGCGGTACTCGAAGAGCTTGAGTTTCGTCACGTCGATCGTGCCCAGCGAGAGGATCTTGCCGCCGGGCAACGTCTGCAGCCAAACGGTCTTGGGGGGAAGGGCGAACTTCTCGCTGAAATACGCCCGCTTGCTCCCGTAGGCGTTGGAAACCAGGAACAGCCACCCAAATGCTTCCTTTCGGGGGCCCAGCGGCGCCCCGCCCCGTCCTGCATTGCCCAGGGCCGGACGGATGGAGAAGCTCCCCCCGGCCTGCAACGGCCCGGCGAGGTCCAGCGAGACGCGCAGCCCGGCCTTGGTTTCGCCCCAGTCGCGTTGCGGCTGGGTGGCAGGGGTGTTCTCCGCGCGGGCAAGGGGCGCGAGCATTGCCAGCACAATCAGGATGGCCGATGGTCGGGCCTTCATGGACGTCTATCCTACCCGGCGGCGGGCGATGCGCTAAGAAGGATTCCTGGGCTGGGGGTCTACCGTCGCCGCCGCATCAGCAGCGCCAGGCACCCGAGGCTGATGACCACGAAGGAGGCCGGTTCCGGGACGGCGGCGGCAGGGGCAGCGGCCCAGCCATCTCCCCAGTTGGCCGCCAGAATGGACAGGTCCGCCAGGGACACCATTCCGTCCTGGTTGAGGTCGCCGGTTTCCCAGGTGCCGCCCTCGGTGGTACCCCAGTTGCCTGCCAGCGTCGACAGGTCCGCCAGGCTCACCTTTCCGTCAAGGTTTGCGTCCCCGGCCCATGCCACCACCACGTCCACGGCGTTGGGTTCGTAGACGACGGCCAGAGACAGCGCGTCGCTATCGGCGAAGGAGATGTGTGCATCGATCTTGTCGAAGGTTCCGGAGATGCTGTCGGCCTCGATGACGCGGATACGGTCGCCCCAGCCGATGTAGTCGCCCCTGGAGTTGAGCGTGAGCGTGCCGGCCAGGTCCGCTGTACCGATGACCTCGATCGAGGAGGTGCCGGTTTGGGAGTACCTGCGGACGTTCATTTTCACCTGGCCGTCCGCGGCGACCGTCAGGTCCCCGCCGAGGGTCAGCCGATCTTCCCAGACGAAGCGGACGTCCCCCTCTTCGGCCACGACGTCTGCGTCCAGCCTCGCACCTTCGCTGACAGTCAGTTCCGCCCCGGCCACCCCTCCGCGAAGCACCAGTTCGTCGGTGTCGATCGTGCCGTCGCCCCAAAGCCTCACCCACGAGGCTCCGTTCCCCAGGATGACCCGGTCTGGAAGCCTCACCGTGCCGCCTTCGCGAGCCTCGATGGTCACGAATCCGAGCGGGTCGGCCGACAGCCCGGTCAGGTCGACCACCGAGCCCTCGCCGCCGGCGCTGATGGACACCTTCCCGCTTACGATATCCAAGTTCGAGAGATTCTGCAGATTCACCGTGCCGCCCGAGCCGGCGAAGATTTCTGTGGCGATGTACTCGATGTGAACCGTTTCGAGATTCGGTGCTGACAGCGTTCCTCCGTTGCTTGCCCTGAAGCCATTGACCGGGGTGCCTCCGCCGAGGCTGGCGTACCGGGTAAGCCCGGGCAGAAACAGCGTACCCCCGTTGGCGACGAGGTGGCTGTCGTTGGCGTCGGTGAGGTTGCTGAAGTCGTGGCCGGTGGCGTTGACGACCGTAAGGTCGCCATTGCGGAAACCGGCGATCTGCAAAACCGCCAGGTTTGCCGAGTCGGTCTCCAGCGTCAGGTCGGTGTTGCTCAGCATGGTGGGGTTGTTCCACAGCACGGTGCTGTCGGCCCCGACCTCGATTTCCGTTATGCCGCCGGTCCATGCAGAGACGGCCGACAGATCGACCGATGAATTCGCGTCGGCGATGACCGTCATTGATCCGGCGCTGTTGTGCAGGATGGTGCTCAGCCCGCCGAGGTTCACGTGGCTGTCGTTGAGTGCCCGCACGGTCAGCCGGGCGCTGTTGGTGTTGACCAGGGCAAGCGAGCCCAGGTCCAGGGTGCCGGCGTCGGTGGCGTCCCACTGGATAGGCATGGTGCCGGTCCGGGCCCAGGTCGTCATGAGCGGAGCGGCGATCGTGCTGCCCCCGTCGGCCTCGAGATCGGTATTGTCCAGGTCGATGAGGTTACTCAGCGTAAGCGTCGCCCCGTTCCACGCCTGCAACTGCGACTCCCACGCCTGCACGGCTCCGGAGATGGACGAGTCGGCGCGTACCCGTAGGGTCGCATCCTGCAGCACCAGTGGCTCGGTGCAGGCGAGCGAACGGACGAAGGCGTCCTCGCCGTCCAGCGTGACCACCGGGGAGACGCCGGCGCGGTCGATGACCACGTCATCGTCGGTACTTTGGCCGAACACCCCGGGAACGCCCAGCGGCGTCCAGTTGTTGGCGTCGGTCCATAGGCCATTGGCGTCGGTGTTCCACGTACGTGTACCGGCCGAGACCAATATCGCCGGGAAACACAACAGCACAGCGAGAAACCCCCAACGGAACGCAGAGCGAGCGTTTCTCAATGTCGAACTCCTTGAACGAGTCCCCCGTCCGTGGGCTCGGTCAGGCATGCGCGCAAACCAAGCGGTAACGGCAATTATAATCAAAATCGTACCCTCTTTCTGCCCTCTGTCAAGTGCATGAACACAAACCTGACGTCCGACCGATGTTAGGAAAATGTTCTCGCCACCCTTGACGTGAAGCCCCCCAGCGGCGAAACAACACGCATGGACGTTACGGAATTCATCCATCGACTCAAGGGAAGGGACTTCTTCCGCGGGCAAGTTGCCCACGTGCAGCGGCTTGACGCTCGGCCGCCACGGTACGCCGAGGTGCCCGGCGGGCTGCATCCTCACATGGTCGAGGCACTGGCCGGGCGGGGTATCGAGCAGCTCTACACCCACCAGGCCGAGGCGATAGGGAAGGTGCGGCAGGGGCGCAACGTGGTGGTGGTCACCGGGACCGCCAGCGGCAAGACGCTCTGCTACAACGTGCCGGTCATGGAACGCCTCCTGGAGGACGCCACCGCCACGGCGCTGTACCTGTTCCCCACCAAGGCCCTCGCCCAGGACCAGCTCCGCGGGCTGGGCATGTTCGAGAATATCCAGCAGGAAACCCGCTTTCTCGCCGGCACCTACGACGGCGACACCCCCGGGCCGCTGCGACGCAAGCTGCGCGACGGCGGGCACGTCGTGCTCACCAACCCCGACATGCTGCACACGGGCATTCTGCCCAACCACGCACGGTGGAACCGGTTCTTTACGAACCTGCGGACGATCGTTATCGACGAGGTCCACGCCTACCGCGGCGTATTCGGTTCCCACCTGGCCAACGTGCTGCGACGGCTGCGGCGCATCTGCCGCCATTACGGCAGCGACCCGCAGTTCGTCTGCTGCTCGGCGACCATCGGCAACCCGCGGCTGCACGCCGAGGCGATTACAGGCCGATCGATGGAACTGGTGGACGACGACGGCTCGCCCCGCGGACCCAAGCAGGTGGTGCTGTGGAACCCGCCCCCGCTGGAGACGGCCGCCCGGGGCGGGGGCGAAAGCTGGCGGACCGGCGGCGACCGGCGCAGCCCCCTCTGGGAGGCCGTGCACCTGATGACCGCGCTGGTCAGCGAGAACGTGCAGACCATCGCCTTCGTCCGGACGCGGCTCGGGGCCGAGCTGATCCTCAAGAACACGCGGGACATGCTTCGCCCGATCTCGCGGAAACTCGCCGACAGCGTTCACGCCTACCGCGGCGGGTACCTGCCCGAGCAGCGGCGGGAGATCGAACGCAAGCTCGCCCAGCGCGAGTTGCTGGGCGTGGCGTCCACCAACGCCCTGGAGTTGGGGATCGACATCGGCAGTCTCGACGCCTGCCTCATCGTCGGTTACCCGGGCACCATCGCCAGTTTTTGGCAGCAGGGCGGCCGCGCGGGGCGAGGACGCGAGGAAAGCGCGATCTTCCTGATCGGCCAGAACCTGCCTATCGACCAGTACCTCATGACGCATCACGATTATCTCTTCGCCCAGAATCCCGAGCAGGCGGTGGTGGACCCGGACAACCCGCACGTGGCGGTGGGGCACATCCGCTGTGCGGTGCACGAGCTGCCCCTCCCCGACGACCAGGTGGAGATGTTCGGGCCTTTCGCCCTGGTCGTGCTGGAACTGCTGGAGGAAGACCAGGCGGTCCAGCACATCGACGGGCAGTGGTTCTGGGCCTCCAGCGATTACCCCGCCGCCGAGGTGAACCTGCGCAACATCGCCGGGCCGGTCTACACCATCCAGGACGACGCCTCCGGCGGGCGGGTGATCGGCACGCTGGACGAGATTTCCGCCCTGGCGCAACTGCACGATCACGCGGTGTACATCCACGCGGCCGAGACGTACTTCGTCAACGAGCTGGACCTGGAGAAGAAAATCGCCCACGTGGAGAAGCGCGACCTGGACTACTACACCCAGTCGGTGCAGACCTCGCAGATCCGCATCGACGAAGTCAGCGCCCGCACCGAGTGGCGCCGCGGCGAACTGGGCTTCGGAGACGTAACGGTGACCACCAGCATCCCGATGTTCAAGAAGATCCGCTTCCACTCGCGGGACAGCCTGGGTTTCGAACAATTGGAGATGCCGCCCCAGTCGCTGGAGACGGTGGCCATGTGGCTCGCCCCGCCGGCCGACGTGGTGGCGAAGCTGCTGGAGAGCAAGCTGCTGGTGGGGGAGGGGCTCATCGGCATCGCCAACGTGCTGACCGACGTGGCCCCGATCTTCGTGATGTGCGACCAGCAGGACATCGGCACCGTGGTGGATTCCAGTTGCCTGGGGCGCGACGCGCTGTTCCTGCACGACCGCTACCCCGGCGGAATGGGCTACGCCCGGCGATGCATGGACCGCGTGGAAGAATTGATGGAGACGGTGCTTGCCGTCATCGGCGACTGCGCGTGCGAGGACGGCTGCCCCTCCTGCGTGGGCGCCCCGGTGCCGGCCTTCGCCATGAGCGACCTGGACTCGGCCGTCCGCGGACGCATTCCGGACAAAACGGCTGCCCGCGTCCTTCTGGAGCATATGCTGCTGGAGGGATGACTCGCCGGTCCCGTCGATAGCCCAGAGCGGCCAATCTCCGGCTTGCCGCTGCGAGGCGTTCGTGGTTGAATGCCTCGGCCGGGAGATTCTCCCCTCCAATCGCAGACCACAACCCGAGGAACACGATGGAATACAAAAAGGTCCACCACCCGCTGAACGACCCCTCCACCGGAGGCGTCGAGCAGCACCCCATGCTCTTCGACGGCGGCCGACTGCCTCACGATGCCTACCACAACCAGTATGCCGACGGCATGGCCCGGGCCTCACGCCAGGGCTTTGCCCAGGCGAATCCCGACCAGCGGATCTTCCTGCTCACGCGCAGCGCCTCGGCCGGCACGCAGCGGTACCGTCTGGACCGGCGACAACATCTCCAACGAGGCCTGGATGCGCAGCAGCATTTCCTGCACGCTCAACCTCGCCCTCTCGGATAACCCCCGCGCCTGCAGCAGGAAACCAACCAGGAGCAATCATGGCCGTCATCCGCAACCCGATTCTTCCCGGCTTTCACCCCGACCCGTCCATTTGCCGCGTGGGCGACGACTTCTACATCGCCAACTCCACCTTCGAGTGGTTCCCGGGCGTCTCGCTGCACCACTCCAGGGACCTGGTGCACTGGCGGCGCCTGCCCGGGCCGCTGCGCACCCGCCGGCACCTGGACATGCTGGGCAATCCCTGCTCGGGCGGAATCTGGGCACCATGCCTCACCCACGCCGACGGACAGTTCTGGCTGATCTACACCGACGTCAAGAGCCTCAACGGGCCCTACAAGGACGCCCCCAACTACCTCACCACCGCCTCCGACATCGAGGGCCCGTGGTCCGAGCCGGTCTACCTCAACGCCAGCGGGTTCGACCCGTCCCTGTTCCACGACGACGACGGCCGAAAGTGGCTGGTCAACATGGTCTGGGACCATCGCCCGGGCTGGAACCGCTTTGCGGGCATCGACCTGCAGGAGTACGACCCCGCGGCCGGGAAGCTGGTCGGCCCGGTCAGGCGGATCTTCCGGGAGGGGGGAATCGGCGTTACCGAAGGCCCGCACCTTTACAAGCGCGACGGCTGGTACTACCTGATGCTCGCCCAGGGCGGGACCGGTGTGAACCACGCGGCGACCATGGCCCGCTCGCGGGAGATCACCGGACCCTACGAGGTGGACCCGGAGTATCCCATGCTGACGTCGAAGGATACCGACTGCCCGCTCCAGAAGGCCGGGCACGCCTCGCTGGTGGAGACCCCCTCCGGGGAGTGGTACATGCCGCACCTGGTCGGCCGACCTGCCGACCCCTCGGCCGCTCCGGGCGAGTTCCGCTGCATTCTGGGGCGCGAGACGGCCATGCAGAAGGTCGTCTGGACCGAGGAGGGGTGGCTTCGACTCGAAGGCGGGGGCAATACCCCGCGCGTCGAGGTGCCCGCCGCCGACCTGCCCGAGCACCCCTGGCCGCAGGAGCCGGCTCGGGAAGACTTCGACTCCCGCCGCCTGCCGCCGCAGTTCATGAGCCTGCGCCTGCCGGTGGACGAGAGTTGGGCCAGCCTCACCCAGCGGCCGGGTTTCCTGCGGTTGCTGGGGCGCGAGTCGCTGTGCAGCCGTCACTACCAGAGCCTCATTGGTCGGCGGGTGCAGCACCTGCCTTCGGAGGCGGCCGCGTCGATGGAGTTCGAGCCGGAGGTTTTCCAGCAGATGGCCGGGCTTACGGCGTTTTACAACGTGAGCAACTGGGCGTACCTGCACGTCTCACACGAGGAAGGCGTGGGGCGGGTGCTGCGCCTCGGCGTGTGCGACAACGGCAAGTACAGCGAGCCGATGGACTCGATCCACATCGGCAACCGGCGCCGGACGTTCCTGCGGGCGACCATCGACGCCGAGACGCTGCAGTTCTACACCGGCAGCCACTGCAGTGGCGGCGAGGTGGACTGGATGCCCGTGGGGGCGGTGCTGGACCCGACCATCCTCTCCGACGAGCACCCCCACGGCTGGGGCTTCACCGGGGCGTTCTTCGCACTCGCCTGCCAGGACTTCACCGCCCGCCACCGACCGGCCGACTTCGACTGGTTCGAGTATCGGGCGTTGGAAGGGTAGAGGAGAGAGGGTAGAGCAGATTGCAGGAGCAGTCTGCCGCCCCCATCGCCTGCTGCGCAGGCACTTCCCCCAAGATGGGGGAAGGGTGACCCTTCTCCCTGGGGAGAGGGTGGCCCGCAGGGCCGGGTGAGGGGCGGCCACCGCTTTTCCGGCGGGTAGACAAGTTGCCCGCCCTACCGAAGCACTGCACGGGTTCAAGGCAGATGCTGCGCCAATTCCCTCCACGCTGCTATGCCTGCAAACGCCAGTGGGTCGCCTTGGCGTTCAGCGCTGTTCGAGGCGGCATGGGCATTTCTGCAGACAGCCCCCATCGCCTGCTGCGCAGGCACTTCCCCCAAGATGGGGGAAGGGTGACCCTTCTCCCTGGGGAGAGGGTGGCCCGCAGGGCCGGGTGAGGGGCGGCCACCGCTTTTCCGGCGGGTAGACAAGTTGCCCGCCCTACCGAAGCACTGCACGGGTTCAAGGCAGATGCTGCGCCAATTCCCTCCACGCTGCTATGCCTGCAAACGCCAGTGGGTCGCCTTGGCGTTCAGCGCTGTTCGAGGCGGCATGGGCATTTCTGCAGACAGCCCCCATCGCCTGCTGCGCAGGCACTTCCCCCAAGATGGGGGAAGGGTGACCCTTCTCCCGTTATCTGCCGTTCTCGTGTGTCGCGAGCGAGTGTCGAAATCGCTGGCAAGCAGGGCGGTGAGTGGCTATCCTTCTGCGTCCCCGCGCGGGTTGCGCGGCCGAGAGCAGAAAGGAAAACCCGATGATTCATCTATACTGGAAGAACGCCACCGACAAGGTCATCAAGGACCCCGCCCACGGGATCACCCAGGCGGAGTTGGCGAATATCGAGTCGGATATCACCGCGGCCCACAAGGCCGTCCAGACGCAGATTGCGGCAGGGAAGCTGGGCTATGCGGCGTTGCCCACCCACGGGGAGTACGCCCGGCAGGTCAAGGATCTGATCGAGCGGAAGCGTGACGGCGTGACCGACCTGGTGGTGCTGGGCATCGGCGGCAGTGCTTTGGGCAACATCGCCCTGCAGGCCGCCCTGAACCCCGCCACTTACAATCTGCTGAGCGACAAGAAGCGTGGCGGCCCGCGCCTGTTCGTGCTGGACAATGTCGACCCGGCCGTGGTCAACGACACCCTCAAGCTGCTGGGGCGACGCCTGAAGACCACGTTGTTCAACGTCATCAGCAAGTCCGGCGAGACGGCCGAGACCGCCAGCCAGTTCATGGTCGTCCGCGAGTTGCTGAAGAAGAAGATCGGCGATGGCTTCGGCCGACAGATCGTCGCCACCACCGACGCCGAGAAGGGCACGCTGCACGAGATCGCCAAGCGGGACGGGTATGACATGCTGCCGGTCCCCGGCGACGTGGGCGGGCGTTTCAGCGTGCTCAGCCCGGTGGGGTTGTTCAGCGCGGCGATGTGCGGCATCGATATCGACGCCCTGCTGGAAGGCGCCGAGAACATGAAGGAGCGCTGCGCCAACGACGACTGGCAGAGCAACCCCGGGGCGATGCTGGCGGTCATCAAGCATCTCATGTTCACCGCCAAGGGCAAGCCGATGCACGTGATGATGCCCTACTCCAACCGGCTGTACCTGTTGGCCGACTGGTACCGCCAGCTCTGGGCCGAGTCGCTGGGCAAGCAGTTCGACCGGGACGGCAACGAGGTGTTCACCGGCCCCACCCCCATCAAGGCGCTGGGCACCACCGACCAGCACTCGCAGGTGCAACTCTACCGCGAGGGGCCCAACGACAAGCTGACGGTCTTCCTGGAGGTCGCCAAACATCCCGTGGACGTCCGCGTTCCGGACGCCTTCGAGGAGGTGCCCGGGCTTACGTACCTGCGCAAGGCGAAGCTCAGCAAGCTGCTGAACGCCGAGAAGTACGCCACCGAGTACGCCATGGCCTTCTCGAAACGCCCCAGCGTGACGATCAAGTTCGACCGCATCGACGCCGAGTCGGTCGGCGAGTTCATCTACCTGTACGAATACGTCACCAGCCTGTGCGGCGAACTGCTGAACATCAACGCCTACGATCAGCCGGCCGTCGAGCTCGGCAAGCAGGCGACCTTCGCCCTGATGGGCAAGGAGGGCAACGTCAGCCCGTCGATCGCCGGGTTGCTGGGCGAGGAGGAACTGACCTACGAGCAGATGGCCAAGATGGTCAAGCCCTTCAGCCGTACGGACAAGAAGTACCTGCTGTAGTCTCTGCGCCACGTCGCATGGCCTGTCAGCCGACGCGACCAACCCGCACACGCAGGAGAACGTAACCGGACGCCGGGGCATACCGCCTCGGCGTCTGTTCGTTGGCAAGGGCGGCGGTCGTTCTTGGGCCTAGACCGTTGTCGGCCGAGAGGTGGACCGCTACAATGCCGCTTTCCTCAAACCCCAGACGGAACGGACCATGATCCATCGCATTGAAGTCAGAGCACGGGACGGCTTCGGCAACCCCCACGCCGACGGCGTCCACGCACAGATTCGTGAACTCGGAATCGCCGGGGTGACCGGCGTGACCTCCGCACGGCTGTATTTCCTCTTCGGCGATCTGTCGGCAGAGGACGCCCAGCGCGTGGCCGATGAGCTGCTCGTGGACCGCGTCAGTGAGCGGGCACTGCTGGACACCAGCGATGGTGCCGGCTCGGCGGTGATCGAAGTGCATCTGCAACCGGGGGTTATGGACCCTGTGGCCGCGTCGGCCGAACGGGCCATCCGCGACATCGGCCTGCCGGTGGAGGCCGTCCGTACCGGGTGCCGCTATGAGCTGGCGGGGCAGGTGACCGAGGACGAGCGACGGCTGATCGCCCAGAAGCTGCTGGCAAACCCCGTGGTGGACGATGTTTACTACGAGGCCCACACGCCCGAGGAGATCCACGCCCACGAATATGTCCTGGACGTTGTGGAGGTCAACATCTGCGATCTGGACGACGTCGGGCTCCAGAAGCTCTCCGAGCAGGGGCACCTGTTCCTCAATCTCACCGAAATGCAGGCGATTCAGAACTATTTCCGCGACCTCGGCCGCGAGCCGCGGGACGTCGAGCTGGAGATGATCGCCCAGACCTGGTCGGAGCACTGCGTCCACAAGACCTTCCGTTCGGACGTGCAGGTCAGGGACGGGCAGGGCAACGTCATCGAGGAGATCCCCAACCTCATCAAGAGCACGGTGTTCGGCTCGACCAAGGAACTGGACAAGCCGTGGTGCCTCAACGTGTTCGAGGACAACGCCGGGGTGATCGAATTCGACGACGAGCACGCCGTGTGCTTCAAGGTCGAAACGCACAATCATCCCTCGGCGATCGAGCCCTACGGCGGGGCCTCGACGGGCATCGGCGGGGTCGTTCGCGACCCGATGGGGACCGGGCTGGGCGCCCGCCCGGTGGCGAATACCGACGTCTTCTGCTTCGGCAACCCCTCCATGCCGCTGGACGACGTGCCCAAGGGCGTGCTGCATCCCCGTCGCGTGATGCGCGGCGTGGTGGGCGGCGTTCGCGACTACGGCAACCGCATGGGCATCCCCACCGTCAACGGGGCCGTCTACTTCGACGACCGCTACCTCGGCAACCCGCTGGTCTTCTGCGGAACGCTGGGGCTGCTCCCGCGCGACAAGTGCACCAAGCAGCGGCCGGGCGAGGGCGACGCGGTCGTGGTGGTCGGCGGGCGAACCGGACGCGACGGCATCCACGGGGCGACCTTCAGTTCCGGCGAACTTACCCACGAGCACGAGACCGAGTTCTCTCACGCGGTGCAGATCGGCAACGCGATTACCGAAAAGAAGATGCTGGACACGATCCTGCAGGCCCGCGACGCGGGGCTGTTCAGTTGCATTACCGACTGCGGGGCCGGCGGGCTCAGCAGCGCCGTCGGCGAGATGGGCGAGAAGATCGGCGCCGAGGTGCACCTGGACCGCGTTCCGCTGAAATACGCCGGGCTCAGCTACGACGAAATCTGGATATCCGAGGCCCAGGAGCGGATGGTTCTGGCCGTGCCCCAGGAGAACGTCGAGCGGATTCTCCAGGTCTTCGCCGACGAGGACGTCGAGGCGACAGTGATCGGGCATTACGGTACGCCCGACCGCAAGCTTCGCCTGTTCTACCAGGAAACGCTGGTGGGCGAGCTGGACATGAAGTTCGTCCACGACGGGCTCCCCCGCCCGACCAAGGAAGCCCTGTGGGATCGCACCCCCGAGCCGACCCCCGCGCCTCCGGCCCAGGGCGACTACACCGACTCGCTGCGGAAGATCCTCGCCTTGCCGAACGTCGCCAGCAAGGAGTGGATCATCCGCCAGTACGACCACGAGGTGCAGGGCGGCAGCGTCGTCAAGCCGCTGGTGGGCGTGGACGGGGACGGCCCGGGCGATGCGGCCGTGGTTCGGCCGGTGCTGGGCTCCCAGAAGGCCGTCGTGCTGAGCTGCGGCATGAACCCGCGCCTGGGCGACCTGGATGCCTACCAGTCGGCCCTGCACGCGGTGGACGAGGCACTGCGGAACCTGGTGTCGGTCGGCGGCAACCTGGAGCGGACCGCCATCCTGGACAACTTCTGCTGGGGCAACTGCAACAAGCCCGACCGCATGGGAACCTTCGTACAGGCCGCCAAGGGCTGTCGCGATGCGGCGCTGGCGTACGGCACGCCGTTCGTCTCCGGGAAGGACTCGCTGAACAACGAGTTCCGCACCGACAGCGGCGAGGTGATCGCCATTCCCCCCACGCTGTTGATCTCGGCGTTCGGGGTCATCGAAAACGCCCCCGCCTGCATCACCGCCGACGCCAAGGAGCCCGGAAGCGTGCTCTACCAGGTTGGCGCCACGCGCCCGGAACTGGGCGGCAGCCATTACCTGTTGGCCGAGGGGCTGCCCGGCGGAAACGACGTGCCCCCGGTGGACCTGGAGAGCAACCGGCGGACCATGAAGGCCCTGTCGCGGGCGATCGAAGCCAGGCTGGTGCGGAGTTGTCACGACCTGTCGGAAGGCGGGCTGGCGGTGGCCGCGGCGGAAATGGCGTTCTCCGGCGGCGTGGGCATGGAGATCGACATGCACAATGTCCCGCTGGTGGGCGACCTGACCGACGGCAGCGGCGAGGACCACGCCGGAGTCATCGGGCTGGTGGCGAAGCTGTTCGGCGAGTCGGCCGGTCGATTCCTCGTGGAGGTGCGGCAGGAGAACGTCGAGGCCTTCGAGAAGGCGATGGACCGGCTGGCGATCGGACGCATCGGCACCGTGACCGACAGCGACCGACTGGTCATCAAGACCCGCGAGTCAACGGTGGTGGACCTGCCCAACGCCGAGGCCAAGGCCGCCTGGCAGGGCACGTTCCGGTGGTAAGACATACCTGGAGCGGTGCCGGAGAGAAGACCGACTGACCGCCGCAGAGGGCACGGAGAACCCGGCGAGGATGAAGATGCCGTTGGTTTGCCCCACGGCCGTGCGAAAGAAACAGGACAGACAGCAACCGCGGAGACCACAAAGGACACGAAGAGGCCGGCCAGGAGCCGGCCCTGCAGGGCGCCGAGCGGCAGCAGTTCATCGTGATCTCCGGGGTGAATAATCTGGAAAGAAAGATGGCGAAACCAAAAGCGCTGGTATTGAGAGCGGCCGGGACCAACTGCGACCGCGAAACCGAGTTTGCCCTCCGCCAGGCGGGGTTCGACGCCGAGCGCGTGCACGTGTTCCGGCTCATGGAGGACCCCCGACGGCTGGAGGAGTTCCAGTTCCTCGTCGTGCCCGGCGGGTTCAGCTATGGCGACGACGTGGCGGCCGGGAAAATACTCGCCAACCAGATGCTCCACCGCCTCGGCGAACCGCTCAACGATTTCGTCTCGGCCGGGAAGCTCGTGCTGGGGATCTGCAACGGGTTCCAGGTGCTCATCAAGTCGGGGCTGCTTCCGTGGGCCCGCGTGCAGCCCGACACCGCCCACGAAGACGCCACCCTCGGCTGGAATGACAACGGCCGATTCGAGGACCGCTGGGTGCATCTGCGGTCCGATTCCGATAGGTGCGTCTTCCTGCCCAAGGGGGAGATTATCGCTCTGCCGATCGCCCACGGCGAGGGCAAGTTCATCCCCACCAACGAGCAGGTCATGGGCCGGCTTCGTGACGGCGACCAGGTGGCGCTGCGCTACGTCGATCAGGACGGCAACCCCGGCGGTTTCCCCGTCAACCCCAACGGGAGCGTGGACGACGTGGCCGGCATCTGCGACCCCAGCGGCCGAGTGCTGGGCCTCATGCCCCATCCCGAGCGGTTCGTGGAGATCACCCACCATCCGCAGTGGACACGCAAACACCTTACCCGCGCCGACGGCCGCGTCTTCTTTGAGAAAGCCTTCGCCTACCTGAAGTAAACCGCCCGACACCCGGCAGCAGACCCCCGCCAGGCCGTCTTGCCAGGCGCGCAAGGTCGGGCCACCTAGCAGGTAGGGCCCGCAACTTGTTGCGGGCGGAATCACCTGTAGGGCCCGCAACTCGTTGCGGGCGGAATCACCCAGCAGGTAGGGCCCGCAACTCGTTGCGGGCGGAATCACCCAACCATCGCGCCAGCGGCCAAAACCTGCAACGCTTGCAACACTTCTGGCAGGCGGAGCATTCATGTTGCGAAGAAGGCGACGGTAAGGGGGAACCCAGGGACAGGCACCCGGTAAGACTCGTTGCCCGTTGCCACTCTGCTGCCGGCCGAACCCTTCCCCCGCCTTGGGGGAAGTGCCTGCGAAGCAGGCGATGGGGGCTTTGTCGAACAGCGCTGAACGCCAAGGCGACCCGGTAGCGTTTGGCGGAATCGGCGACGGATATGGAATTGACGCAGGCAGCGGCGATGCTGGGGGCTTGTGTCGGCCGTTGCCATGCTGCTGCCGGCCGAACCCTTCCCCCATTTTGGGGGAAGTGCCTGCGAAGCAGGCGATGGGGGCTTTGTCGAACAGCGCTGAACGCCAAGGCGACCCGGTAGCGTTTGGCGGAATCGGCGACGGATATGGAATTGACGCAGGTAGCGGCGATGCTGGGGGCTTGTGTCGGCCGGTGCCATGCTTCTCCACGCTCGCCGGGTGCCATGTTTCTGCGCGAAGCGGAGAAGCATGCTGTCTCGTTGCCGCGACTCGCGGCGCCCCTTCGGGGCTCGCCCATTGTGACGCCCTTTTCCGGGGGCTTACGCCGCCCGGCCATTTGCCACCGCCTTTGAGGGCGGGGCAACTTCGCTGCCGGCTGCGCGCTACGACCTTCCGCCGCGGGCGAGGTAGGCCTGGTACTCTTCCAGAACCCGCTCCGGATCGCCCACGTTGGATGCGATGAGTTGTTCGAGATGGGCGAAGGACTCCAGGTCGGTTCGCGAGAACTCCACGCCGATTCCCTCCGGGCAGGATCGTACCACGTTGGCCCGGCTGTGGATGCGCGGGCCGTCCGACCTGTCGCCCAGGCGGATGAAGATTTCCACGTCGATGCCCTCGGGCACCTGCATGCGGGTCTCGAGGAACGCCCCGTTGAGGCTCAGGTTCTGCACACGGCCGGTCGTTTTGGTCTCGCCGTAGACGATCGTCGCGAAGACTTCGAACGGGATCCGTACAAAGGCACGTTGTTCCATCAGTTGCACTCCCCATAGTCGGGATCGGCCGCCCCCGGCGACCTGGTGGCTTGTATATCCTTCGGATGAACCCACTTGCCGATGCAGTGTTTTTGCTTCCGGCGGGGGAGGGATTTCACTGGCGCCGGCGGGTATTGCCCTGCGCCCTCTGGAACGCGCCGCCCGTCCACGCTACAGTAATCACATGGCCGAGATCGAACACATCGCGATCGACTCCCAGCCGGAGATCGAACGCAAGATCAAGACGCTGGAGGAGCTGGCGGACCTGGTGCGGCAGTTCAAGGGCGAGGGGAAAACCGTCGTCACCAACAACGGTTCGTACGACCTGCTGCACGTCGGGCACGTGGTGACGCTCCATCAGGCCGCCCGCCAGGGGGACGTGCTGATCGTCGGGGTCAACTCCGACGCGTCGGTGAAGGCGTACAAGGGCCCCTCGCGGCCGGTGAATCCCCAGCAGCACCGCCTGCGGATGCTGGCGGCGCTGGGGTGCGTGGATTACGTGTTCCCCTTCGACGAGACCACGCCGGAGGCGTTCCTGCAGCGGCTGCGCCCGCAGGTACACACCAACGGGGCCGAATACGGTCAGGACTGCGTGGAGCGGGAAACCGTCGAGCGCCACGGCGGGCGGGTGCACCTGCTGGGGGTGGTCGAGGGCGTGCGGACCACCAGCCTCATCGAGCGGATCCACGAGGCGTATCGGCAGCGTTGAGAGCGGCGCTGGCACCGGGTTGGCCGATCGGGTATCGTCTCGCCGGCAGGGCGTCAGGCCCCCACAGGAAGCAAGCAGCAAGGAGAGCAGCAGATGCGTTGTCTGGTAACCGGCGGAGCGGGATTCATCGGCTCGAATTTGGCGCTGGAACTTCAGCAGGACGGGCACGAGGTGGTCGTGGTGGACAACTTCTTCACCGGTCACGAGAATAACCTGCAGGGGTTCGACGGCGAGGTGCTGCGCGCGGACGTCTCGCAGCCATTCGATGCCGGCGAGCGATACGACGCGGTATTCCACCAGGCGGCGATTACCGACCCCCGCCACCCCAGCGACGACGAGACCTGGCAGCAGAACACCGAAGGCTTCGAGCGGATCATCGAACTCGCCCGGCGGTGCGAGGCGAAGCTCGTGTACGCTTCGTCGGCCAGCCTCTACGGGCACGGGGCCGCCCCCCAGAGCGAGGACCAGCCCAAGGACCTGCTCAGCGCCTACGCCCGCAGCAAGCTGTGGATGGACGAGCGGGCAGCGAAACTCGCCGGCGAGATGCACATCGTCGGGTTGCGGTACTTCAACGTGTTCGGTCCGAGGGAGTTGCACAAAGGCCGACCCGCCAGCATGATCTACCACCTCACCCGGCAGATGAAGGGCGGTTCCCGCCCCAGGCTCTTCCGCAGCGGGGAGCAGAAGCGGGACCATATCTACGTGGCCGACGTGGTCCGCTCGAACCTGCTCGCCCTGGAAGCGCCCAGCGACGTCTACAACGTCGGCACCGGCGTGGCGACGACCTTCAACGAACTGGTGACGTACATCAACGAGGCACTCGGAACCGACCTGCAGCCGGAATACATCGACAACCCCTACACCGGCACCTACCAGGACCACACCCAGGCCGACACCACCCGCGCCGAAAGCAGGCTGGGCTTCACCTGCCGCTACACCACCCGCCAGGGCGTGTTGGAGTACGCCCCCACGATCGATTGACCGATCAGGACAAGCCCAAGGATTGGTTGACAGGGCTCCTGTCTGTCTCCAGATTTACTACTGCTCTGGTAAATGCATAGTGTCTGGTTGGCCTGTGTGCCGAGAGGGGCTGATAGAACCTTCTGGCATGGAGGCCATCGCTCAAAAAAACGAACTCAAGCCTCACCTGAAGAAATCCTGGTGTATTCCCCCGAATGAAAACGCCGGGTTCGTCGCGCGGATGGAAGACGTGTTGGACGTGTACTCACGTCCCTTTGATCCACGTCGTCCGTTGGTGACTCTGGATGAAGCGTCCAGGCAATTGATCAGCCAGACGCAAGGCAGGGCACTTTCGGGTGCAGAAGATGCCGAAGTGCCGGGGTTGCTACTCGAGGTTGGCGTGGCGTTTCTGGTAGGTTGCGGCATCGAGCTTGAGGACCTTCGACAGCACGTTGAACACGGCGTCGAGGCAGAGGCTGGCGGCGTGTTCGAAGACGGCCGCCCGGGTTACGATGTCCTCGGCGCAGGCGGGGATGACCACGACCTTGTCGGCGATGCTGCCCAGGGGCGAGTCGGGCTGGGAGGTCAGCACCACCACGCGGGCCCCGAGGCTTTTGGCGCGCCCGGCAAGATACTCGGTGTATCCGGTCTGCCCGGTGCAACTGATCGCCACCAGCAGGTCGCCCTCGGCGGCCGCGGGGGTTATGGTCTCGCCCGGGATGAACACGGGCAATCCGGCGTGCATGAGCCGCATGCCGAAGCTGCGGGCCACCAGCCCGCTTCGACCCGCGCCGGTGATGAAGCTCCGGTTGACGGTGGGGATCATGCGGGCCAGTTCGAGGATGGCGGCCCAGTCGGCCTCCTCCATGACGGTGCTGATGCGAGCCAGCAGCTCGCGCCCGGCGGTTCGTACTCGTTCTTTGTCCGAAAGCATGGTTTTCCGTAAGCAGCGTTTGGCGATTGGTGACGGGCGGGCGGGGGGTTGTTCTAGCCGATCGCGCCGCCGGCGCCTTTCTTCTCCCAGCGGGTCAAGTTCACTACCTCGGCCAGCGTGCCGCCGGTCTGGCGGATTTCCTCGCGGATGCGGTTCTCGGCCTCCAGCACGTCGGCAGCCCGGTTGGCCATTTCTACCGCCCGCGCCCGGGGCAGAACCACCACGCCGTCGTCGTCGGCGACGATCCAATCGCCGGGGGCGATGCGCTGGGATCCGATCGTGACGGGCTGGTTGATCTCGCCCAGCCCGTGCGGGTCGCCGGCATGGCTGGTTACGTGCGTGGACCAGACGGGGAACTCCATCCGCCGGATGTCGGCGGTATCGCGGACGGCGCCGAAGACGACCAGCCCGGCGATCCCCTTGTTGCGGGCACTTTCGGTCGCCAGTTCGCCCCAGACGGCCGGCGGTCGGCCGCACGCGTCGATCACGATCACGTCGCCGGGATTGGCCGCGTCGATCGCCTCGACGGGCTTGGCCCAGTCGCCGGGGTGGGTGCGTACGGTCACGGCCGGTCCGGCGGCGAAGGCTCCGTGCCACAGCGGTCGAAGCCCTTCCAGGCAGGGTTTGCGGTGGGCCCCGTCGGAGACGTTGCTGGTGCGTACGGTCTTGAGCAGTTCGGCCAGGTCGCCGGCACCGGCGCGTTTGAACAGTTCCGATCGCACGGCCTGGCGGGTGTCGATGGCCCGGCGGATGTCGGCCGTTGCCTGGCGGGGGTCGACGGCCTTGGTGATCGCCCCGCCGACGATAACGACGTCGGCCCCGGCGTTTGCGGCGTCGGCGGCGGTTTCGGAGTTGATGCCCCCGGCGACCGCGAGGGTGACCTCGGTTCGGGAACGGACCTGCTTGAGCAGTTCGAGGGGGTCTTCGCCGCTCATCTGGGCGTCGATGGCACAGTGGACGTCGAGCCAGTCGACGCCGATTCCGGCGGCCTTGTCGACCAGGGCGAGGGGGTCGGGCACGCCGAGGAGGTCGACGGCCACTTTCACGCCGTACTGCTGCCCGCTCTGGACGCACTCGCGCAGGGTCGGTTCGCCGGCGGCGCCCAACACGGTCATGATGGTGGCCCCGGCCTTGGCGGCCGACTCGGCCTCGATTTTGCCGGCGTCCATGGTTTTCATGTCGGCGACGATGGGCAGGTGGGGGTACTTGTCGCGGAGGGCGCGCACGGCGTCGAGCCCCTCGCTCTTGATCAGGGGTGTTCCGACTTCGAGGATGTCGGCCCCGCCGGCGACGGCCGCTTCGGCCACAACCAACGCCCGGTGCAGGTCCACGAAGTCCAGCGCCACCTGCAGTCTGGTATCGCTCATGGGGTTCCTCTCTGAGGTCGCATCAAGCCATCCATGATAGCCCCGCCGGGCGGGTGTGGCAATCGGCAGTTGGCGGTCACGGGGGTTGTTTTCGGCAGGCAGGTGCTGGGGTTCACACCGCCGGGGCGATGGTCTGCGGCCGTGGGATGGGGTAGGTGATGCCGCCCTGGGGGAACACCACGACCCGCTGGGGGCCCTCTCCCAGGATGCGCCGGGTCGCGGCGGAGGCCTGGTCGAACCGGGCGAAGATGTCCACGGCCGGGAAGGGGCCCTGCTCTGCGAGCGTGGGGGAGACGAACATCACCGGGTTGCGGTGGATGGTCTGCAGCCCCATCCGCACGAAGAACGCGGCGTCTCCGGCCAGCGAGGGTACCAGTCGCGTAATCAGCGAACTCAGCGCCGCCGGCTTGAGCACCCGCAGCACGCGGCGCGTCCAGGCGGGGCTTACGGGCCACTTGGGCGGGTTCATGTCTTCCATGCCGGCCGGGCAGTGGGTCAGGCAGATAATTACCCCACCGGGCCGAGCGGCCCACTGGGCGTTGGCGACGCCCTTGAAGGACTGCCACAGGTCGTAGTCGCGCGGATAGGCGTTGGTGATGACCACGTCGGCCGGTTCCGACACCACCACCCCGCAGGAGACCGAGCACTGCTTGGTGAGCATTTCCTGGGTGTCGGCGGCGTCGCCGGCGACGATCGAGGTGGGCAGGTTGTTTCCGTCCAGCAGGTACTGCACCGCGAAGGTCTTGCCGTGGCAGGCGTCGACCAGCCCGCCGGCCGCTTCGATGAACGCCCGCATGTGGTTGCGTGCGGCGCCGATGCCCACCCGCTGTCTGGCTTTGCGCCCGAGCCCGCGCCGGTGCAGCAGGCGAATGGTCTCCAGCGAGGCGCAGCCGGGCAGGAACATCTTGTACCCTCCGCCGAACCCGGCCTGGAGGTGGGGGCTGACCGACGAGACCACGATCCGCAGGTCGGCCTCGGCGATGCGGCGGTCGATGCGTACCGCCTGGCCGTCCACCGTGCCGACGCGGACGTAGTCTTCGGGGATATGCCAGGGGTTCGACCGCCAGGCGTACTGGTCGGCGAGGTCGCCGATTTTCTCCCGGACCTGGGTTTTGGTCATCGCCGGATGCATGCCCGTGCAGAAGAACAACTCCACCTGCTCGGGGGAGATGCCGCTGTGTTTGAGTTCCCGCAGGATCGGCTCCAGCACCTGCGGCAGGGGCGAATGACGCGTGACGTCCTCCAGGAGGATGGCGATGCGGCCGTTCTTGCGGGCGGTCAGCAGCTTGCCCAGGGGCAGCCCGCTATCGGGCTGGGTGAGTGCCCGGGCGAGTCGCACCGGCCAGTCGTCCGGGGCGGGGCGCAGTTCGGGCTCGGCGACCTGCCGGACGGTCCAGTTCTCCGGCAGGGCGATGCTCAGTTCGCCGCGGTCCCAGGGTACGGATATGTCGGCCATGACTTCGTGGATTCCTTGCGTGGTTACGGGCAGGTACGGGCTCAGGCCTCTTGAACCGGCTGGTCGGTCCGCCTGCCGACGCAGATATGGTAGACCCCCAGCGGTTCGGGCACGGCCGTGAAGTCGTCGAAACCGCTGCGGCGCATCAGCTCCTGGAGCTGGGCGGGGGAGCGATGGTTCATGTGCAGCCCGAACACCCGACGGAAGAACCGGTCGGTCCCGTGGGCGTCGGAGATGCTGTTGAACACGATGGGCTTGCCGGCCGGCATCAGGTGGGCGGCGGCGGTGGCGATCGAGACGATGTGTTCATCGTCGAGATACTCGCAGATGCCGATCATGGTCACCACGTCTGGCGGGTGGTCGAGGAATCTCTCCACGTCGCGGACGTCGCATTCGATGAACCGCATGCGGTCGGCGATTCCCTGCTCTTCGGCGTGCTGTTTGCCGAACTCGAAGGCGTCGGAACTGATGTCGACCATGGTGGCATGGCAGGGCTTGTCGGTCTGGGTCATCGCCTCGGCGGTAATCATTCCGGGCCCGGCCCCGAGCCCCAGCACGTGCACCGGCTCGTGGTCCTGCAGCTCGATGAGTTGGATAAGCACCCGGGCGGCGAGTCTCTTGCGGTTGCGAAGGGCGGTGGGAATGGTTCCGGCGCCCACGAGGATTCGGTCGGCGAGCTTGTCCGGGTCGCCCTTGTAGCTGATGACCATCGACCGCCATCCGCCGGGGTCGGCCCAACTGGCCTTGGCGAGTTCGCTGTCGCCGAGGCGCAGCAGCCCCTTGAGCATCCCGGCCGGTGCGTAGTTGGCAAACGGGTTGATGATCGCCTTTTTCACCGCCCGCTGGAGGGGGGTGAAGGTTTCGAAGTCAATGTCCTGAGTCTTCATATCCATGGTGTTCCTTCCTGGCATCAACCCTCGACAGTATAGGCGGTTGAAGGCTGCCAAGCCAGCGGTTGACCAATCGCCCCCGTTGCCTAAAGTTTCGGGCGGGGGTCGGTCGATACCGGACGATGGCGGCGCAGACGGACCTGCCCGCCGCACCGCACCCTTCGCATCGTACTTCTGTATTGGACCGAACCGATGACCAAACGCCAACTGATCGACGAGATCCTCTCCATGAACACCACGGCCGACCCCGCGTTTCTGGCGGAGTTCGGCTCCGGCGACCTGGAAGCCTACCTGACGAACCTGCGCCGGGCGCTGGAGGAGCAGTCCCGCCAACCTCGGACCAAGCGGGCAATGTCGGCCTTGCGCGACCCGACCGATCCAGGCCGCTACGTGCCCCAGGCCCGCCCGATCCACCAGAAGTCGGCGCAGACGGTCGTTCTGGAACGGCCCGCCGGAACCTGCGGACAGGACCAGGAAGAGCCGGAGGAGAGCTTCGATTACCCCAGGCTGTTCGAATTGTAATCGCCCGGCGGGAAAGACGAGTTTTTTGCCCTCCGCCCGGCAAAAACGGTATTGACTTTCCCTCCCCGAGCGATAAGATGTGTAGCTCGCATCGGGGCTTGGTCCCCGGCCCAAATGGGTCCGTAGCTCAATTGGTTAGAGTACCGGACTGTCGATCCGGTGGTTGCGGGTTCGA
>JBKHHV010000198.1:0-7181 GCA_046539005.1 Phycisphaerae bacterium | reverse complement strand
CTTCGGGCACCACTGGAAAGGGCTCGACAGCGACTTCACCGCCCTGGGCAAGATGTCCGACTGGCTCATCGCGTTTCGCCGACTTCTGCGGGAAGGCTACCTCGGGCCCGCGGCCGCCGACCGGGCAACCAGCGAGACCCCGCCCCCGGAGGAGCCTCCCGCCACAGCCGCAGCGCTGACCGAATGGCAGAACACCGCCGACACCCTGGGCGACCTGCTGAAACTCGACGCCTCCCAGGCACTGGGCGCTGACTGGGACCACGCACCCCTCACCGGCGTCGCCGAGTGGGCAGCCGTCCTGGGCGGCCGTGCCGAGGACGTCTACGAATGGGCACAGTACCAGCACGCCCTGCAGGATTGCACCAATCCGCCCCTGGAGGAATTCGTCGCGGCGGCGCTGGGCGAAGGGCTCACCCCCGAGACCCTCACGCTGGCGCTGGAGAAGCGTTTTCTCACGTTGTGGGTGGAAGAGGCAATCGCCCGTCGCGAGGCGCTGAAGCAGTTCAACCGCACCGGGCACGAGAGCGACGTGCGGGACTTCATCCGTCTCGACCGCGAGTGGATCGCCCGCGGGGGCGTTCGCCTGCACAGCCGTCTTGCCCAGCAGCGACCCATGACCACCGTCGAAGGGGCACGCACGTCCCAGCTTGGCATCCTCCAGGGCGAGGTACGGCGGAAACGCGGCGGGCGGTCCATCCGGCAGTTGCTCAACTCGGCCGGCGAGGCCGTCCAGAGACTCAAGCCCTGCTTCATGATGAGTCCGCTGTCGGTCGCCCAGTTCCTGGCCCCCGACGGGCTGGACTTCGACGTGGTCGTCTTCGACGAGGCCTCGCAGGTAGAGCCGGCCGACGCATTGGGGGCCGTGTCCCGGGCAAGGCAACTGGTGCTGGTGGGCGACGACAAGCAGCTTCCGCCCACGCCGTTCTTCAGCCGCATGGCCGGGGAGTCGGAGGGCGCATCGTCCCGCGATGCCATGCTCGCCGACATGGAAAGCATTCTCGACCAGGGCTCCACCACGCTGCCGCTGCGGTACCTGCGCTGGCACTACCGCAGCCGTCACGAATCGTTGATCGCCTTCTCAAACGGGCGGTTCTACGACGGGCGGCTGGTGGTCTTCCCCTCCCCCCAGCGGGGCGACGGGCTGGGGCTGGAGCTGGTTTACCATCCCGAAGACCTTTACGACCGCGGGAAAAGCCAGACCAACCGCTCCCAGGCCCGCCGCGTGGCCGAGTGGGTCTTCGCCCATGCCCGCCGACACCCCGAGCTTTCGCTGGGGGTCGGAGCCTTCAGCCAGCGGCAGCAGCAGGCCATCCTCGACGAGGTCGAACGTCTTCGCCGCGAGGACGACTCGCTGGAGCGGTTCTTCGACCCCCACCGCCACGAGCCTTTCTTCGTCAAGAACCTGGAGACCATCCAGGGTGACGAACGCGACGTCATTGCCCTGAGCGTAGGCTACGGCCGCAGCGAGCCCGGCGAGCGACTGAGCATGAACTTCGGCCCGCTGAACCAGGACAAGGGCTGGCGCCGGCTAAACGTGCTGATCACCCGGGCCCGGGGGCGGTGCGTGGTGTTCAGCTCGGTGGTGGGCGAGGACTTCGACCTCTCGGCCACCTCGGCCGAGGGCGTACACGCGCTGAAGAACTACCTGGACTTCGCACGGCGCCGCACCGACGGGCTTGCACCCGACCACGGCGGCTTCCGCAATGCCTTCGTGCAGGCGGTCTACAACGCCCTGACCGACCGCGGACTCGAACTGACCGCCAGCGTGGGCGAGGGAGGCGCGTCGGTGGACCTTGCCGTAACGGACGGCGATAACGACGGCCGTCTCCTGCTGGGCATCCAATGCGATGGCGGCGCCGCCTCCGAGAGCGCCACCGCCCGCGACCGCGAACGCACCCGCCGGGAGGTGCTGGAGGGACTGGGCTGGCGGATCCACCGCGTGTGGGCCCTGGAGTGGTATCGGGCACCCCAGCGGGAGATCGATCGCGTACTGGAGGCCGTGCAGGCCGCCCGAAGCGGACGACTGAAGCCGCTCACCCCCGCCGCTTCGGCGACGCCGGCCGAGTCGTCCGTGCGGTTCGAGCAGATCGACGACGGGCTGGACGTGCAGACCTACCGCTGCTGGTCGGCGGCGGTGGGGCTGTCGGCCGAGCAGTTCTACGCCGCGTCGGTCAAGGACCTCGCCGAGACCGTCTCGTCCGCGGTGGAAGTGGAAGGTCCGATCCGCGAGGACGAACTGCAGCGCCGCCTGAGCGGAGAGTACGGCTTCAGCCGCCTGGGCAGCAAGATCGAGGAGAAGATCGGCCGGGCGATCGACCACGCCGAGAAGGTGCTGTGGGTCGAGCGCCGGGGGCCGTTCGTCTGGCCTTCGCGGATGCAGGTTCCCTCGGTGCGCCGGCGCGAGGACGAGTCGCTGCGCGACGCCGACCTGATCTGCGACGAAGAGATCGCCGCGGCGGCAAAGCTGCTGCTGGAAGCCCAGATGGGCATGGGCAGCGAAGACCTGGTGGTGCAGGTGGCGCGGGTGCTGGGCTTCAAGCTGACCGGCCCGAACATCCGCCAGCGCGTCCAGGACGTGCTCGCCGCGGCCGTCGCACGAGGCGAACTGCAGGAAGACGACAGCGGACTGCTTCGGCCTGGGGAGACCCTTGAGCCCAATGACGGCGGCGATGGGTGACGGGCGATGCGTCCCGACCCGTGTCCCGATGACTGTGTCTTTCCTGATTGGCGGCGTTGCGGTATGCTGCGAGTGTGTGTGACGAACCCCAACAGCACGGCCGTCTTGAAGGCGACGAGATGACGCTGTCGGAGCACCTGGAGGAGCTTCGGCGGCGGATCTTCTACGCGCTGGGGGGGCTGATCGCGGGCATGGCGATAATGGCGTTCGCGGCCCGCTGGCTGCTTGCACAGATCAACGCCCCGTACTTCCACGTGATGCATCGCATCGATCCCGACGCCCGGCTGGTGGTGCTTCAGCCGATGGACGCCTTCCTGGTGTACTTCCGGGTGGTTCTGATCGCCGGGGGGGTGCTGGCGTCGCCGTGGATTCTGTACCAGCTATGGATGTTCGTTGCGGCCGGTCTGTACGACAGCGAACGCCGGATCGTGCGGCGGGCAGTGCCCTTCTCTGCGGGTCTGTTCGTGGTGGGGGCGGCTTTTTTCCTGTACGTGGTCAGCGAGCCGATGCTGGCGTTCTTCATGAGCTTCGGAGGATGGTTGGAGGTGACCGCTTCGGTCACGCTGGACGCCCACGTACGGTTCATGACGCGGATGATGGTGATCTTCGGGATCGGTTTTCAGATGCCCCTGGTGGTGCTGGTGTTGGCGAGGGTGGGACTGGTGACCCCCGAGCAGTTCAGCAGGTATCGGCGGCACGTGATCGTCATCCTGCTGATCTTCGCGGCCGTGGTCACCTCACCCAGCCCGGTCGACCAGGTGCTGCTGGCATTGCCGATGTGGCTTCTGTACGAACTGGGGCTGCTGATGGCGAAGATCGCCGCCAAGCGCCATCGCCAGGCCGAAGAGGAATTCCGAAGCGGGGAGTAAGCCGTCTGGGGCGATCTCCCCTGGCCGCCGGGGTAACCGGGGCTCGCTAGGCTTTCGACTCGTCGGTCGACTTGCCGTTCTCACTCTCGATGGATTTCTGCTGCGTGTCGTCCTCTTTGTCGGGCTCGCGGTCCAGTTCGTCGGTGAAGGTTTTCTTCGTTTCGGAGACCTCTTCCTTGAACGTCCGCAACCCGCGGCCGAGCCCACGGGCCAGTTCGGGCAGCTTCTTGCCGCCGAACAACAGCAGCAGCACCACGAGGATGACGATGATCTCCGGCCAACCGATGGGGCCGAGGAATGCGATGGGTTGCATGGTCATGTGTGCTTCCTTCGTTGGAATCCGGCGTTCCGTCGCCTGTCTTCCTGATTATACCGACGCCGTCGCCTTCCGCCATGGGAAACGCGGCCTCGCCCCGGGCAGCCAGCCGCCGCCCGGGATCGGCCACGGACTTACCTGTTGGGGTCCGGCTTCTTCTTGAGGTGGAACATGCCCCAGGTCGCGGGCTGGATCTGCGCTTCCACGCCCAGGTCACTCACCGGACGGTCGGCCGCAGGGTTCGACCAGTACTTGCGTTTGTCCACGGTCAGTCCGCCGCTGTTGGGCACCATGACGCCGACGTCGGCCTTGAGAGACGTCGGCTTCTCTCTGAATCCGAGCGTCTTCCACGGCAGGAACGCTTCGATCACCCACGCCTTCTCTCCCTTGGCGGTAATCGCCCCGCTGGCCGCCTTGCCCTCGCCCAGCAGACCGCCGGAGTCCGGCGCATCGGAGAGGTCCATGTTCAGCGAGTGCTTGAAGACCACCTTCGCCTCGTCGGGCGAGAGGGCTTTCACCCGGGCGATCGTCGTGGTGACCACCGGCGAGACGAACTTCTCGTGCCTGTCCTCGGGCACGTCGTCGTCCACGTAGTCGTACAGCACGGCCATCCACTTGTCCTTGACCGGCCCGAAGACGATGCGCCGGTCGCCGGCGACGGGGTCCTTGTCCCTGCTGCCGGAGATGCGGTAGCGGAAGTCGACCGAGAAGCCCTTCTTGAAGACGTACTTGGGTTCCTCGCAACTGCTGCCGGTGGGGCTGGAGCCGCGGTACACCAGGTAGAGGCCCTTCTCGTCGTAGCTGGCGTCGAAGAAGAACTTCGCCGGCGGGTCGGAGGGGCTGAAGGGCTCGTCGATCTCGTGCATTTTCGACACCTTGCCCCACTCGTCGGCAAAGCCGTCCACCTGTCCCAGCCGCGCCAGCCGTTCGCTGGTGTCGGCGAAGTAGACCTCGCGGTTGGCGAGCTTGCGCTTCATCGTCAGCTTCCACGCCTTCCATTGCTGCACGATCACGTCGCGGAGTTGGGTGTTCTTCTCGACGGACTCGGGCGTGACCTTCAGGGCGGTCTTGCGGACGCGGATGTCGTCCAGGCCTTCCACCCGGCAGATGGCGTGGAAGCCCTTGCCCACCACGCAGTAGTACTTGCCGTCGTCGCCCTTGACGAAGTGCCCGAAGAACGTCTCCGACGGGTGCGAGTAGTCGGTCACGTCGAAGCCGCGCTGCTCGGGCACGCTGCTCCAGCCGCCCCTCCTCCCGGTGAAGACCACGTCCAGCAGAATGCGGTCGTCCACCGAGGTGATCGACCACCGCCCGTTGTTGCCATTGGTGACCGCCACCTCGCGGACGTCCGATTTCGTCCCGGCCGACCCGGCGTAACCGAGGGGCTGGTGCACCGGCTCCCCGACGATGGGCGGCTGATAGCCCTGCACCTTCGGGTCGGGCTTGCCACCCAGGAAGGTCAGATCCTTCTGCAGCAGGTAAGGCTGGCACTCCAGCAGCCACGACCCGTCGGCCGTCACGATGCTGGCATTGCCCGGACCGGGCTTGGCCCGCGAGCCGAATGTCTCCATCCGCGTGTAGCGGGGCAGTTTCTCGAAATAGTCGAACGGCTGGAACTTCTCCAGTTCGTAGATCGGGGCTCCGTGCTTGTTGAAACCCGAAGGTGCCCACCGCCCGTTTGTGGTCCAGACGGTCAGGTCCGGGCCGATCTTGGAGCCCCACAGGTACCCCGCGGCCGGGTTGCACCCGAAGTCCTCGAAGCTGAACAACTGCACCTCTTCGACCTGGTATCGGCCGTCTCCGTTCTTGTCGGTCCAGATGAAGCCCTTGCCGTTGAGGTCCTGTTTGAGCCAGTGGGTCTTCCACTCCTTGCGGGTGAGGACCACGCTCTTGGCGGGCCCGACGATGGCGGCCGGCTTCCAGCGGTGCTCTTCCTTGATGGCGATCCAGAAGCCGCCACCGGGGTCGCCCACGGCGTACTTCCGCCCGTTGGCCCGGACGATCCGTCCCCCGCGGGTGTAGCCGAAACTCGATGCGTCGAAGGTCGGGGTCTGCTCGGTGTAGACGCGGACGTTCATCGCCTTCAGTCGCGAGGTGCCCTTCTCCCAGTCCAGTTCGTGCTCGAGCCCGCGGTAGTAGAAGCTCGAGAGGTCCGGGTCCAGCCAGCCGCCGCCGCCGTACTCGGGATTGCCGATGAACTCTTTCTCGCATCGGCCGTCCACGTTGAAGCGCGTGATCCGCTTGGGTGCGTACGTGTTTTCGGCGATCCACACCTTGCCGTTGCGGTCCATGGTGACCGCCACGGGGCGGTTGACCTTGTCGCGGTCCCACTTGCCGATGGTGAACTGCCCCTTGCCGCCGATGGTATGCAGCACACGGCCGTTACGATCCGTCACGTAAACGGCCGGGTTCTTGCCGCGGTCGCCCACCAGCAGCCGATCTCCATAGACGTGCAGCGCCGAGGCCCGGCCGATCTTCAGTTCGCCCAGTATCTCGTGCTTCCAGCCCTTCTCGCCCGGGGTCGAGCGGCAAAGCCTTCCGTCGGCAACGGTGTAGCAGGTGCCGTCATCGGCGAACGCCAGCCGTTCGACCTCCAGATCGTCCACGAAGGTCTCCGAGAGGATTTTGTCCTCGGCGGCGCTGCGAACCTGGTAGACGTGCGTGGGCGGCATGATGCGCTTGGAAGCCATCCTCAGCAGTTGCACGTCGAGGCACTCGAACCGGCGGGGATCGCTCTTGGACATGCCCAGCGTCACCTTCCCGCCGAGATAGCCGTCGGTGTATTCCAGGCGGATCGCCCGGGTGGTCGTCGTGCGGTACAGGTGGAAGTAGGTATCGTTGTTGTTCACCCGTGCGGCCAGGTAGCGGTACTTCTTGTTGTAGCGGGGGCGATGGGAACGAACCCGCTTCCAGTCGTCCTCGGTCGCCTCGGCCGGGTCGCCTTCGCCGGTGTACAGGTAGACCGTGTAACGCGGGTTCTGGTGGTTCAGGAAGCTGATGACGTCGAAGGTGACGGGCTTGCCGTAGTCGATGACGACGCTGGCGGGGGCGATCTCGGAGACCGGTTCCACCGTGCGGAACTTCCAGCCCACACGGCCGCGGGTGGTCGCTTCGCCGTCGGCAGCCTCGGGCAGCAGGACGCGGGGTTCTGTCTTCACCGGCTCGAAGCGCTTGGTCATCAGGCGGCACATGCTCAAGTGCGGGCCGCGATTGCGCTTCTTGCCGTCCTTGAGTTGGAAGCGCACGTACAGCGCGGTGGTTTTGACCTCTTCCTTGAGCGTGACGTAGTTGACCCGCCCGGGCAACTCAGACTCGCCCA
>JBKHHV010000197.1:0-7186 GCA_046539005.1 Phycisphaerae bacterium | reverse complement strand
TGTTGACCGTTCCCGTGTTATGGAGACGAGCCCGGTCCGCAAGATACTCCTCAAGAGCATTTGCAAGTGAAGAGGCATACGGCCGGGGAAGCAGCATGCCGTTTTCCGGATCGGAAACCACCTCGGGAATGCCGCCGACAGTCGATGTAATCACCGGCATTCCCGCCCCCATGGCTTCGAGCAGGCAGTTCGGGCAGCCTTCCCCATGAAGAGTGGGCAGGACGAAAAGATCCCCGTTCGCCAACAATTGGGCCTTGTCCCTGCCTCGAACATACCCGGGAAAGATGACCCGTTGCCGCAGTCCTCTATCCCGGACCCAGTCCCGAGCTCCGGAGAGTTCAGGCCCGTCCCCGGCCATTATCAGATCGACATCAGGAAACCGCTCGTAAATTCGATGAAATGCCTCCAGAAGTTCATAAACCCCTTTCTCCCGGATGAAACGCGACATGAAGAGGATTGATCTGCGCTTGGATTGTGCACGCGAGACTGCTGTCATCATCTCGCCGTCAAACATGGTGGTGATCACCTCAATCCTGTTTTCGTCACATCCGCACTGCACCAGGCTGTTTCGGAACCGTTCGGAAAGCACGAGGATTTTCGGGGATCTTCCCAAGGTGCATCGAAAAAGAGTACGCCAGAACACATGCGTTCTGACCCGTTCTCCGGTTGCCTCATCCCAGCCGCGAATAAAGACGAGCAGACGGTCACCTTGGCCCAGAAGAAGCAGGAGCCCGGAGAAAAGCCCTTCGCGCAGCAGACACTTCCGGTTCAGTGATGGGTTCAGATGAAAACAATCGAACTCCTCCCTGATGACCAGCCTGACGAGACGAATCGCATCCCAAAGCGGTCTGGACTTACAGGCCCCCGCGTGCCTTCATCCCATACCGATTGTAGAGGATCGCGTAGGCAGCAACGTGGCTCCGAGCCCTGTCCTGAGCTTAGTTGGGAGATCGTATGTTGAGTAAAAGACTAGCAAGCCTGTTGGTGTTGCTGGCGGCTGTAAGCTGCCTGGTGTGGGCATCCTCCGTGTGGGCCCAGGTTGGCGAGGAGACCTCGACCACCGCCCCCGAGAAGAAGCCCTCCGCCCTGTGGGAAGACATGCTCCATTACATCAAGGTCGCCCAGGCCGAGGCCGCCCGCAGCAATGCCACGGCGTTGCTGGACTCGGGCGTTTCTCCCGGCGAAGTGTACAACCTGTCGGTGGAGTATCCCGACTCGTTGACCACGCTGCGTCGCGGTGACCGCCTGGAGGGCATGAAGGACCCCATCGCCCGCATCCGGAAGATGATCGAAGAGGGCTACGAGGCCGAGCGCTCCGACCCGGAGCAGATCGCCGAAGCCATCAAGAAGCTCGACAGCGGTTCGCTGGAGGCGATCAAAATCGCCCAGGAGCGGCTCAAGAAGTCCGGCGAGTACGCCCTGCCGAAGCTGGTGGGCGTGCTGACCGACGATGACTCCTCGGCCCGCCTGAAGGAGCGCGTCATCAACGTGCTGCCGATGCTGGGCAAAGAGGCTGTCCGTGGGCTCTCCTGTGCCCTGCAGTCCAGCGACCCCAAGCTGGTACAGAACCTCGCCTACGCCCTGGGGCAGATCGAGTACCCCCACGCCGCCCCGCGGCTCAAGGAGGCCCTCGAGCGGGAGAACCTGCTGGGAGAAACCCGCAAGTACGTCGAGGCGGCGCTGATCCGCACCGCCGGACGCAAGGCCCTCAACAAGACGGCCGCCTCGCTGTTCTACGAGTGGTCCGAGAAGTACTACTACGCCGCCGAGAGCGTCACCCCGGACATGCGGTACGACAAGGCCAATGTCTGGTACTGGAGCGAAGGCGTGCTGAGCTACAAGCCGGTGCCCCGCGAGATCTTCAACGAGGTCTACGCCATGCGGTACTCGCGCCTCTCGCTGGAGCACGATCCGAAGTTCTATCCGGCCGTGTCGCTGTGGCTCTCGGCGATCATCAAGAAGGAAACCGACCTGCCCGAGGACACGACCGACCCGGTCCGTGGCGAGAATCAGCCCGACGCCGACTTCTACGCCCTCGCCTCCAGCCCCCAGTACCTCCAGGCCGTGCTCGCACGGGCCCTGAAGGACGGGTACTCGCCGGTGGCGACCGCGGCAATCGAGGCCCTCGCCAAGACCTCCGGGCCCAAGAGTCTCGTTGAGCCGGTCGAGGGTGGCGTGCAGCCGCTGGTTACGGCAATGACCTACCCCGACCGCAACGTGCGGTTCCTGGCCGCCTGGGCTCTGGGTAACGCCAAGCCCCAGAAGGATTTCCGCGGCAGCCAGCTTGTGGTGCCCGTGCTTGCCGAAGCCGTCCGGCAGACCGGTGAGAAAACGGCGCTGCTGGTAGCCGCCGACGAACAGAGAAACGTACTCAAGGCCGCCTGCCGGGCCGCCGGATACAAAGTCATCGACGAGCCGGACGCCTCCAAGGCCGCCCTCTCCGCCGTGGACAACGCCGGGGTGGACGTGGTGGTGCTGGGCTCCGATCCCGAGCCGGCGAAGTTCGTCCGCGGCATGCGGCAGTTGCCCACGCTGGTGGGAACGCCGGTACTGATCGCCACGATCAACGGTGCCACCCGCGGGCTGCAGAAGACCGACACCCGCGTGGTCGTCGTCCGGCAGGGCGTTGCCGGGCAGGACGTTGCCGATGCCCTCGCCAAGGCGATCGAACTGGGTGCCGGCAAGCCCTTCTCCCCGCAGGAAGCCACCACCTGGGCCGTCCGGGCTTGCGAATCGCTGCGTGGGCTGGGTGTCAGCGGGAATACCGTTCTGAACGTGGACGTCGCCCGCCCGGCGCTGATGGAGGCACTGGACGCCGACGCCGACGCGGTGAAGATTGCCGCCGCCGGTGCCCTGGCGACCCTCTGGGATGCCAGCGCTCAGCGGGGCATCGTGAGCCTCGCCCTCAGTACCGACGCCTCCGAGACTGTGCGGGTCCAGGCGTTCAAGTACGGTGCCGAGTCGGCCCGTCGCTTCGGCAGCCAGGTGACCAACGACCAGGCCGCGGCCGTGGTCGATACCGTCCTCGGCGACGGCTCGGCCGATCTCAAGCAGGCCGCTGCCCAACTGCAGGGCGCACTGAACCTGCCCAGCGAGAAGATCAAGGATCTGATCCTCTCCACGGCCGGCCAGGACTGAGCCTGTAACCTCAGCAAGCACAAAAGGCCGATCCGGCATTCCACCGGGTCGGCCTTTTTCATATGGCGACATTGGCCTGGAAGTCCTCCGCCAGGGGGCACCATCAACCCGCCGGCTTAACCCCGGGCAAGGGCATGCCTGGTCGTTCGCTCAAAACAGGTCGGGCTCGCGGCTTCTGCGCCGGCGGCACAGGGCGGCGGCGGTGCCCACGCGACGGGCCCGGTCGGGCATGGCGAAGATACGGTCGGGCACCCAGGTTTGCGGCCCCCCCCGGTTGTAGCGGTGCAGGGCACACAGCGTCTGGGCACATCGACCTTCCATCTGCGAGCATTCCACCAGGCGCAGCAGGAACCCGCCATCGCGGCCGCGGGCCATTCTGCCCTGTTCGTTGCAGTGATAGACGCCGCGCACCAGCTTGTTGAACTCCGGGCAGGCGATCAGGATGGGTTTGCTGGATGTCGGCATGGCTCGAACGCTCCGGTGCCCGTATGGCACGCCCTGAATATCGGAGGCCGATGGGTTGCCATTGAGGCCTTTTGCCCGCCGCAAGCCCGACCGAATGCGCAAAAACAAGGCCCGAGCCGTGGGGCCCGGGCTCTATCAAGATCGCCGGCGGGGAGCCTCATCGGAGGCTCACCTGCGCGGGCGAGGAGCCTGCTGCACTTGGCGGACGCCTCCCACCGGCCAGGCCGGCGCCAGATTGCCCGCGAGTCCTGCCTCAGATCACGATCCGTCCGGTCTTGTCCTTCTCGATCTGCGAGATGCCGGGATAGGAGCTTTCGAGTTTTTCCAGGAAGGCCGACTGGCTGGAGACGATGCTGCGGTACGTCTTGAGCCGTTCGCCCAGTACGTCTCGCATGGAGATCACCGCCACGGGCTTGCCTTCCTGTACGACCGGCAGGTGGCGGACCCGCCGGTGGGCCATTGCCCTCTCGGCGTCCTGCACGGGGGTCTGGGGAGTGCAGGTCATCACCTCGCGGGTCATCAGGTCGCCCGCCCGGACTTTGCCGGGGTCTGCGCCGACCCCCAGTACCTTGCACACCAGATCCCGCTCGGAAAGTATTCCCGCCAGCTTCCCGTGCTTGTCGGTGACCACAACACAGCCGATGCGGTTGGTCTTCATGAAGACTGCCACGTCGGTGGCCGTGGCGTCCGGGCCGACACTCAGCAGTCGCCTGTCAGGACGTACGAGTTCGGATACGGTCTTGCTGTCTGCCATCGCGATACCCCGCTGCTGATCTTTCGAATCCCCCTTACCCGTCCTTATCGGTTGATGGGGACGGATCTTGAGCAATGCCGGCATTCTTGACCCAGCCGCGGGGGGTGCTCCCTGGGGCCCATCGACCTTTAACACCTTTGGGCAGAATCACTTGGCCCGGCAAAACGCACGGCGCGTGCCTGCGGGAGGGGCGTTTTGCGCAAATCTGTTCCGGGGGTGGCTTTAGGGAGCCGTCGTGGTCAAGCCTGCCTGGGATCGGGTCGATAGGAACGGTGGAGTCAGCCGAGTATTCGGCTTTCCGGTATCTGGATCGTAGATTCCTCCCGGGAGGAAAGCGGATGCCTTGGGAAGATGGTGGGGAACCCCGCCTCAGCGACACATACGATCTGAAGCAGTGCCTGCGGCAGGTAGGCATCTCGATGGCGGCGATGGCCGTCGTCGCGGTGGCGATGGCCGCCAAAGGGTGGCATGCGCCCAGCCTCGCCCTGGGGCTGATGATGGTGCTGATGGCCGCCCTGGCGCTGCTGCAGGTGCACCG
Source organism: Phycisphaerae bacterium (assembly GCA_046539005.1). Classification (GTDB taxonomy): domain Bacteria; phylum Planctomycetota; class Phycisphaerae; order SM23-33; family SM23-33; genus CAZFPT01. The sequence continues at coordinate 2,291 of JBKHHV010000197.1, read as the reverse complement.
CGCGCTGCGGGGGGCCGACCTCAAGGCCGCCGATTACGCCCAAGCCGCCAGGGACGCCGAGGAGCACTACGTGAAGGTGCTCCAGCGCGTCATCGACGTCTCCGAGGCCCGCGAGAAGTTCGGCAAAGGACGCAGCGAACGCATCGGCAAGCTCTGCGGGCAACTCGGTCGTCATCTGAAGCTGCCGGACCGGAACTGCCGCCTGCTGCGCATCGCCGGCACGTTGCACGACATCGGGCTGCTGGCGGTCCCCCGCGAACTGCTGACCAAGGCCGGCTCGCTGGACCGCGAGGAATTCCGCATCGTCAAGAAGCACAGCGAGGTCTCCTACGAGGTGCTCAAGCCGCTGCGGTGCATCGAGGACATCCTGCTGGCGATCCGCTACCACCACGAGCGGATGAACGGCACGGGCTACCCGTCCGGGCTGGTGGGGCAGGCGATCCCGCTGGAGGCCCGTATCCTGGCTGTCGCCGATGCCTACGACGCGATGACCCACGATCGGCCCTATCGCCCGGCGTTGACGACGCTGCAGGCAATGGAAGAGCTGCAGCGGTGCAGCCCCGAAGGCTTCGACCCCGAAGTGGTCGATGCGCTGGGCAAGATCATCCATGTTGATGCCCTTGCCAAGGCGTCCGACAGCACGGCAGCCCCGTCGGCCGCCTTCCGGAACGCGCCCGCCAAGGACGCCGAACACGCCAGAAACCCACAGTAGCGCGGGCAACATACCTGCCACCGAAAGACCCTTCCGCCCGGGCGCGCAACAAAAAGGCGTCGGAGCCTGATGGGGCGCCGGCGCCTCGGGGTGATCTCCCGCAGGGATCGATGATCTACTCTTGTTTGTGGCCGTGTTCTTTGCGCTTGGCGAGCGACTCAACCTGCTTGGGGTTGGTTTCGTCGGTGCCACCGGAGGCCTCCATCTCGCGCTTGATGGCCTCGTAGACTTCCTTGCGGTGCACGGGGACATGGGCAGGGGCGTTTATGCCCAGGCGTACCTTTTCCCCTCGAATGTCGACGACCGTGATCTCGATGTTGTCGCCGATCATGATCGTTTCGTCTCGTTGTCTGGACAGTACCAGCATCCGCGGTTCCTTCCTCGGCCTGTCCGGCGGTGACGGCACGTCCGCCGCCCGCTGGGTAAACCTCGACACCAAAAGGCGCCGATGACTCAAGGGTATATATCGGCGAGTCGGTCCGTAAAGCTGAGGATTTGTTCGCCTTCCCGTCCCGATATTACCAAAGATCGTACCGGGCAGATGTGCTTCGGCGGTTCCTTCGACGCTTCCGGCAGGGACGATACCCCCGTCAATCGCCCGCCTTGGCCGTGAGGCGCTGGGCGATCTCCAACAGGTACTCCCCGCACCACGGGCCGAAGAAATTCAGTCCCTGCGTCTCGTACCGCATGGAAGTATAGCGCCCCTGAGGCACTACATACCCTATGTAATCCCCATTCAAGCTGGTAATGATCGGGGCCGGGTCGCCGCCGGTCTCCCGCTCGAGCCTCATCGCCAGTTCGCCGGAGAAATCACACGGCATGCCCACCAGCAACACTCCCCCGAGGCGCAGGGCATGCACGTAGGTCTGCCGCGGATGGACGATCGAGGTAAGCACAGGCGAAAAACGCAGTTGCCGGCTGATGCGATACTGGTAAGGCGGCAGCGAAACCTCCGCGATCGCCGATCCGATGGTCTGGGGCGCCGTCTCCTTCGGCGGTGCAAGTGCCCCGCTCTCCCTGAGGGCCCGGTAGATGTTCTGCCCCACCGCCCGGGCCCGGGCTGGGCCCTTCGGCTCCTGCTTGGTCACCGTCATCGAGCCGGTGGCGCCCACGGCGAACAGGCATGTGCCGCCGATTTCCCTCTCGATCGCCCGTTTCAACACGCCGGGATAGTCGGCCGTGGGGTTGGTGTTCCGCGAGCTGGTGCTGGTGGGGTGGGGGCTGGCGACCACCAGCGTCGCCACGGCGTTTCCGTCCCGCCAGAAGCTTACCGCCGCCAGCGTTCCGTGGGGTTTTCCGTCGACCGCCACGCGGTTGCGGCAGTACCCGGCCACGGTGTTCGGGTCGGGGTTCACCACGCGCGAGCCCATTTTCACCGGCCGCATGTTCTGGCGGCTGCGACGGATGACCGAGGCGAAGGCACTCACCAGGCGTTCCCGCACGGCCTGGTCGTGGGCTCCCAGGGCGAAGCGCTCGATGATGCCCGGGGCGTACCCGCCGGGCCCACCGTGGGTGTGGCTGGAGGTGAACAGCACGTCGCGGTGCTCGAGGTTGGTCAGGATGCCGATCAGGTCGCTGG
>JBKHHV010000196.1:0-7213 GCA_046539005.1 Phycisphaerae bacterium | reverse complement strand
GTCGGCGGTATCGGGCGAGAGCAGTTCGTCGATGTCGAACACGCGCTTCAGTTCGAGTGCCGTCCAGTGATAGAGCGGGTTCCCAAGCAGCCGCGGGACTGCCGTGGCCCAGCGGTCGAAGCGGGCGCGAGGGTCGCCGTCCCCGGTAATGTCGGCTTCAGGAATGCCGAGCATCCGCATGGCGCGGTGCTTGTAGGGGTCGGGGTCGATCCACAACTCGGTCAGGTTGTCGAATCGACGGTCTTCCGCAATCGCGGCAGGGTCGAGGTGGCCGTGGTAGTCGATGACCGGCAGCCCGGCGGCGACATCGTGGTACAGCGAACACGCCAGCGGCGTCGAGAGCAACAAGTCATCATGGATGAAGGGCGAGTTCACGCGCCCTCCAGATCGCCAAGCGGCAAGGCGGCGTGTTCGGCAATCGCAAGCGGCACATCGGTTCGCGGCAGGTCTCTCCACAGGGCATCGCCGCCCCCTTCGTGCGGGGCGAACACCACGCCGCTGAGAAAGTCGACCAGCACCGGACGGCCGATCGGTTGCGGCGGCAGGGTGACCGTGTCGATGGCCGGCGCGCCGATCGCGGGCGGCTGGTCGCATCGCCACCAGGCTACGAGCGAGGGCGCCTCGTCGCCGTCTCGCGTCCAGGCGTGCGCCGCGGTACACGCGGTCTTCTCGCCGGCAAGGTTCGGCAGCGCTCGAAGGGGGAACCGATCGTCGAACACGGAGAAGACATGCTGGGCGGCGGCATAGCTCGGCTTGCGATAGGCGACGCGGTGATCGGCGGTCGTACACAACAGGCCCTTGGAGTTGCGGCCGATGTAAAGTCCTCGTCCGGCGCCGTAATGCATGTCGGAGAGTTGGAACAGATTCATGGGAATGCCGCGTGCATGATGGGCGAGCAGGCGCCGCAGGTTCCAGGCCGCCTGCTTGCGTTCGGACCACTCGTGCTCGCCCAGCGCCATGAAGCGGACCGTCTCGGAGGGGCTGCCGGTCTCGCCCTGGCGCAGCGAGGCATGCGGGGCGTACCGAGCGAGCAGCGCGGCGAGTTCGGCGACCTTGTCGAAATCGCCGTCGGGGTTGTGCGGGTAAAAGTGGTAGCTCAGCTCGTCGAGCAATGAAGCGGCGCCCGCCTCGTCGAGGGCAGCCAGGACGCCCTCCGCGTAAGAGACCGCCCCGCCGAGAGCCAAGCCGACAATCCGCGCGTCGGGATCGCATGCCCGCACCAGGCGAGCGGTGCGGATGAAGAACGCGGCGTACTCCTCGGCGGTGGAGGCAGCGTGGTTCTCCGGTTCACTCCATATCTCCCAGGTCGTGACGCGATCGCGATAGCGGTTGACCGTGGCAGTCACCCATCGGTCCCAGGCATCCAGTGCCGCGGTCGAGCGAGGCCAGCCCTCCGAAAGACCCACGCCGCCCCCGCCGGGATAGGCGGGGTTGCCGTACGCAAGTTCCAGCCACGGACGAACGCCTTGCCCAAGACATCCGTCGACGATGGTGTCCAGCCAGCCGAAATCATACCGCCCGTCGCCGCTGTCCGTCTTCGCCCATCCGGCTTGAAGGCGAGGCTGCGTCGCGCCGAGATCGCCGAGGTGCGGCCCGGTGTGGGCGAAATCGGCGAAATCGCGATCGAGGGTCTCGCACCCGATCGACCAGGGCGAGCGGCCGATCTGGCGAGCCGAACGTGGTTCGATCCGAGTGATGGGCTGATGGCCGAGTCGGACGAGTTGATCCGTGACCGACCGGTCAACCCGGCTGGGGGCATGAGTTTCGGGCTTGGCGTCAGACATAGGGAATTCCTTGGGCCTGGAGCAGGCCCTTGATATAGCCGGTGGTGAACAGGTGCCCCAGTGTACCATAACCGGGAATGGCGGGCGACTCGCCGTGAAGGGCGGGCACGTGGTCGTCGCGGATCGGGCCGTCGAAACCGAGCTGGTGGTAGAGGCGAAGCATGGCGGCCATGTCGGTCGGGCCGTCGTCGTGCCAGGTTTCCGTAAAGCGATGGGCTGTGCCGATCACGTCGCGGAAATGGACGAACAGCAGCCGACCGGCTTCGGCGAACCGACGGGCCCAGACGGCAGGATCGACGCCCATGAGCCTGAAGTTGGCCTGGCAGAAGGCAACCCCGTGGCAGGGGCTCGGGACGAGGTCAAACGCGCGCTGCCACGCCTCGGGGCGGTCGAACAGACGCGGCACGCCGCCCAGCGCCGCAAGCGGCGGGTCATCGGGATGCAGCGCCATCCGCACCTGCGCCTTTTCCGCGGCCGGCAGCACGGCCCGAAGGAATTCAGTGTAGTTCGCCCACAGGTCGTCGTGGGAGAACTCCATCGCGTCAACCGGCGGCAGACCGGCGGCGTCGAAGGCGGTGGTCAGCGACCCCCCGCGAAGGGGCACATCGACCGCGGTGCGGTGCCAGTCGTGGCGAGCGTCCCGGGCGCGAGGCATGAAGTTGTAGCACAGCAGGTCGATGCCCAGCTCGCCCATGTTGGCGAGCATGTGGCGGTAGCGGTCGAGATCCTGCTCGCGGCCCGCCTGGCCCCGCTTGATGCGAGACATATCGAACTGATCGCCCTCGAGCCCTACCAGCGTGATACCCGCATCGGCGAAGCGGGCGCGAACGGTGCGGAGCGACTCGATGTCATCGGGGGCCGAAAGCCCCGAGAGCTCCGGCGATGCCTTGGTCACCGCGTGAGTCACGCCGGCCTGCAGCGCGAGCGTCCAGCTTGCGTCCGGCATGGCGGGCAGTAGGAGAGTAAGTCTCATGCGACGACAGCCATTCTACTGAAAATGACAACGACCCTTGAACGAGCGATGGTCCCCGCCGTCACAGGCGGTGGCACCGTGCTCGGACTCGTGCTCAATGAACCTTGCTCCTCCTTATATCACATCGATGCGCATCTTCGCAATGTCGGGCGAGGCTACCGGGCGCCTGAAACGGTCATCTCGTTTCGCTTTGGTCAGAATGGCTGACATCCCGAAGCAGCCCGTAGGCAAGTCGCTTCGATGGACAACCATTCCGGGGACAGGAGGCTCCTGGGGCAGCGGCGGAGGGTGAAGAATACAGTGCCCGCTCGACCGGGCAGGCACGGAGGTTCTGCCCCCGCGAGGAGGTAGTCTGTTTCGGCCGACGCCGACTTCAACAGGCTCGGGGGTTCAGTTCCGTGGGTACATCGATTTCGGCGTGAAGGAACAGGACCAGAGCGGCACCCGTCTGGAAGTCTCGTTCACCTGGCATCGGGGCGAGGTCACGGCCCGGGGCGTAGGCGCATAGCAACGCCCCGCAGGTGGAGCCCACGGGGCGTTGGTTCTCTGATTCTTCCGTTGGATCGGACTGCGTCAGGCCGTGCGACGGCGTCGGCGGATCAGAGCCAGCCCGCCCAGGGCCAGCAGCCCCATCGTCGCCGGCTCGGGAACGCTCGCGTCCACCGCATCGGTAACGTCATCGTCCCGATCTTGGACCGACCAGACAAACGGGTCACCCGGAGCAGGCGTGTCCCAGTCGTTGCCACTGTCATCCAGACGATCCAGTAGCGATACATTCAGCAACAGTTCCCAGCCATCGACAACACCGTTTTGAGAATCCCAATTCCAAATCATGCGGGCAGCCTCCCTGTCGGGAGAGACGTATTCGCCGTCGTCTACGCGCCAAATGTGACTGTCCTTGTCCAGGACAAGCACTTGCCCAGAGTTATCGTCCCATGTATAGCCCTCGCCTGATGACGGCGAGGCACTGTCACCTGCCTCGAACCAGCTGGAAGTGCGAAAGAGAACGGCCCCATCGCCGCCACCGCCGCTGGTGCTGGTGTATCCGCCTCCGTCATCGGGAGCTGTGTCGCTCGTAGACCATGTGGCGTCGGCAGTGCCCATTTTCACCTGAAGCCTGGGGCCGGCATCCTCGGCCAACAGGGAGTTGACGGTGTTGCCGGTGAAGTTGTCCCAACCTGCCTCGGATGCCGTAATATCCGTGAACTTTCCGCCGGCCCCGAGAATGGTGTCACCCGCCTGCCACGAGTAACCACCGTCGCTGATCTCCAGGTTTGATCCGGATTGCACGGCAAAACTGGCACTATACATCTCGTAGTTGTAGTTGGCTGAACCGGCCGCATACAGGCCGTTGTCGAGGGCGTTACCGTGGTAGTGCCACCCATCGGCCGCTGGATCACCCGTCACGTTTGCCGCCTGCACCGACGCAGCCATCAGGCAGATGACGGCCAGGACCAACAGTCCTCCTGAAACAGATGCTCTCGTCTTTAGTGTGTTCAACATAGAACATATCCTTCCTCGCCGGAGTTGGCCCGGCATCCCTCGCATGCCCCTCCAAAGGGCAGGCGCAACACTTATCTCGTCCGTGAGTGCAGGCTGCTGTGTCCGTCCGAACGCCCCCGGCGGCTCAGCCGGGTTTCAGGCGCCGAAGCCTGCTTCCGCTCGCGCCCGACCAACACGGCCGGATCCCTCGCGAGTAAGTCCTTCGCTGTCTTCACGGCGCGTCACCAGGGACGCAGCGCCGCACATACTTCTCTCGTGGAAGCCCGGCCCGATGTGCTCCCGCCGTTGGCGGACAGGCCAAGGAAAGGCAGATACGAGCGAGCGGGGCTCGCCCTTTCCCTCGTTCGCGAAACCGGCGGCTCAAACCGGCATCGGCTGATCCTGACCGCTTGATTCCTTCCTCCAGGAACGGCCAAAATCATAGTCCATAATGTACCCCCCCTCTCCGCGATCTGTCAAGCACCGATTCAGGCAATCTGATGCTTCAAGGGCCTACGTCATTCGCCCATGATAGTGCTTGGGCACGCCCTGTTTGAACTGCGGGTAGTTGGGGTGCGTCCTGCCTTCGGTGTACCACTCCGCGGGAAGCTGGACTTTCCATACCTGGCGCCCGGTACCGCAGTCGTAGGCGAAGGTGGTGAAGTTGGTCGTCGTGTGCCAGATGATCTTCCCATCCACCAGCACCGGCGCGGACATGTCGCGATGCGAGCCGCCGGCCATGCCTCCGGTACGTGGGCCTACCTCCAGATCTGCCGCCCAGCGGAGCGTGCCGTCGAGTTCGTAGCAGACCAGCGCATCGGGCGCCGCCAGAGCGTAGACGGCCTTTCCGTCGCCCATTACCGAACCGCAGGTCGACCCGTACCATGGCGCCTCCTTGTTGTGGGAGTAGATCCGGGCACGGGTTTCCTTGGCCTCTTTGAACTGCTTCTTCCGTCCCGGGTGGCCGAAACGCCCCACCTTTTGCCAGTAGCCCCGATCAATGTCCTTGTACCCCTTGGCCACCGCGGTATCGAAGGCTGCCTTACGGTCTGGATGCAGTGCCCTCATGTACTGCTTGCAGGCCCCGAACTGTCCCCATGACCCAGGTGAAGCATCACGGGGTTCCCCTCGTGGGGACTTTCGCCTCGCAGGACTGTCCAGACATCGCTCGGGTTCTTCCCGATTCAGAGGCCATCGGCGCCATGGTCGGACGGTACTTCCTGCGTCTGGGGTTCCGCCACTTCCTCTATGTCGGGACGGAGGACAGATGGTTCTCCCGCCAGAGGCAGGAAGGATTTGCCGCAACCCTTGCCGCACAAGGGTGCGATTGCAGGACAGTGCTGATGGGACAGGGCGCAAGACGATGGGCCCAATCCATCCGGAAACTGGATCAACTTCTCAAGGAAACACGGAAACCGCTGGCCGCGATGACGTGCGTCGACAATCAGGCCGCGATAGTCCTGGAGCTGCGCAAAGAAATGCGGCTCCACGAGGTTCTGTGCTGCAATCCGTGGAACCGCAATCGATGGGCCGTACTGGACTCGAACACGATCACGTAACCACTCTGCTTGATAATGCCTTAGAGATACTCGCCTCTGGAGGCGGTGCACTTTCCGGTGCAGTTGGGGATACTGGACGCCCACGGAGCCCTGGAGAGGACCTCGCCATCCTCCTGAACGTCTGGCACCGCCTAAGTGCCGACCAGCGGCGGGAAATCATGAGATCAGTCCCCGATTTGCGGGACATGTAGCCCTGCAGGAAACACGCCGAAGACCTGCACAGAGGCGCATGGAAGAAAGGAAAGCTAAGGTTTGCTAATGTCTGACGGATCTATGGGCCCCTCTTTGATCATTACGCAGCGACGTCCGCGCAGAGGACTTCGGCCTGCTCAAGCACCGTGTCCGTCGCCTTCTCGCACTTGTCCGGTGGATAACCGTAGCGGCGGAGGATGCGTTTGACGATCACACGCAGCTTCGCCCGGACGTTCTCCTTGACCGACCAGTCGATGCTCGTATTCCGGCGGACGGCCTGCACGAGTTCGCGGGCGATGTCACGGAGCGTATCGTCGCCCAGCACCTTCACGGCACTGTCGTTGACCTCCAACGCGTCGTAGAAGGCCACCTCGTCTTCCGACAAGCCCAACTCGTCCCCGCGATGCTGGGCCTTGTTCATGTCCTTCGCCAGCCCGATCAGTTCCTCGATCACCTTCGCCGTCTCGATGGCCCGGTTCTGGTACTTCCGGACGGCCTCTTCGAGCATCTCGCTGAACTGCCGGGCCTGTACCACGTTCCGTTTCGACCTCACCTTGATCTCGTCGTTGATAAGCTTCTGCAACACCTCGACGGCCAAATTCCGCTGCGGCATCCCTCGCACCTCGGCGAGGAACTCATCGGAGAGCACCGAGATGTCAGGCTTCTTCAGCCCGGCCATGTCGAACACGTCCACCACCTCATCCGATGAAACCGCCTTCGAGACGATCTGCCGGACCGCCGAGTCAAGCTCCTCCTGACTCCTGCCGCCGCTACGCGTGGTCTTGGCCAGCGCCGACCGCACCGCCTGGAAGAACCCCACCTCGTCGCGGATCGCGATGGCGTCGTCGTGCGGCACGGCCAGCGCGAACGCCTTGGACAGTTCCGTCACCGTCTGCATGTACCGCCGCTTGCCGTCGTCCAGCCCGCAGACGAAGTCCGCCGTCTCCCGCAGGCCCACCAACAGCCGGTTCGTGTCGGCCCCGAGCCACTGCTTCCAGTCATACCCGTGCAGCATGTCACAGACGATCTCGAACTTCTCCTGCATGATCGCCACGGCCTCGTTCTGATCGTGGGCACCCTCGCCTTTGCCGCCCGAGGCGGTGTAGTTCGCCAGCGCTCGTTTCAGTTGGTCGGCCAGCCCGAGGTAGTCCACCACCAGCCCGCCGGGCTTGTCCTTGAACACCCGGTTCACGCGGGCAATCGCCTGCATCAGCCCGTGGCCA
>JBKHHV010000195.1:0-7228 GCA_046539005.1 Phycisphaerae bacterium | reverse complement strand
GGCCGGGAGGTAATCACCCCGCCGCTGGAGGGAATCAGCGCCAGCGAAATTATCAGCCGCATCTCCAATGGCTCGCAGCGGACGTAGCGTACTGCGGGGAGGCAGAACATGGCACGGAAGGCCGTCTTCCTGGATCGCGACGGAACCATCAACGAGGACACCGGCTACGTCAGTTCGCCGGACGAGGTAAAACTGCTGCCCGGGGTCGAACTGGCGATCAAGTCGCTCGCCCAGGCGGGTTACCTGATCGTGGTGGTAACCAACCAGTCGGGAATCGCCCGCGGCATGTTCACCGAGCAGACGCTGGAGTCGATCCATCAGCGGCTGACCGAGATGCTGCAGGACAAGGGCGCGCGGATCGACTCCTATTACTGTTGCCCCTACCTCGCCGACGGGGCGGTGGAGCAGTACGCCGTCGACTCGGACCTGCGGAAACCCCGCCCGGGCATGTTGCTGAATGCGGCCGAGGAGATGGACATCGACCTGTCGAGGAGTTGGATGGTGGGCGACTCGGCGCGGGACGTGGAGGCCGGTCAGCGGGCCGGCTGCCGGACCATTCGCCTGCGTCACCCCGGCACGCTCGACCGCAACGCGACCTCCGAGAGCGCCCAAGCCGATTACGTGGTCCGCAACCTCGTGGACGCGGCGCGGGTGATCATCCGCGAGGAGAACCGCGCTGCGGCACCCACCGTCGCCGAGCCGGGCGCCGCACGCCCGGCCATGCCCGAAAACGGCGGCGGGGACGAGGTGGAAACCGCCGCCATGCAGGCCCCCGCCCCCCAGGGAACCATTCCGGGCCACAAGCGAGGTGTCTCGCGGCTGGGGCTCTCGGCCGAGGAACTCGCCCGGGAGCAGAACCAGGCAACCGCCCCCGGGAGGGGGGGTGGCTCATCGGAACTGACCGAGATGCTCCTGCGGCGGATCTCGGAGCAACTCGACCGCTACGTCGTGCGCCAGGGAGAGCAGTTCTCGGTCACGAAGTTGCTGGCGGGCGTCACACAGATGCTGGTGGTGATGGCGCTGATCGCGGTGTTCTGGAAGTCGGTCAACGGCCACCTCGCCGAGGCGACGCTTTGGGCGATCGTGAGCGTGACGCTGCAGGCGATGTCGCTGACGCTGTACGTCATGAACCGCCTGAGGTGAGCCCGGTCTTCATGTCCCTGTACTGTAGGACGACAAGGGGATAGAATGGATTCGTGGAAGCCGTACCGAAGCCCATTGAAGGAGCCTTCCGATGCAATGGCAGGACCGCATCACCGTTGACCCGTCTGTTCAGGTAGGCAAGCCTGTCGTGAAGGGAACACGTATCACGGTAGAGTTCGTGATCGAGCGGTTGGCCTGCGGGTGGACATCTCAGCAAGTGGTGAACGAGTACAAGGAGTTGTCGCCTGAAGATGTGCGGGCATGCCTCGCCTACGCCAGCGAAGTTCTTAAAGGCGAGAAGGTTTACGTAACTCCGGCATAGGTTGAAGACTCAAAAGTGCGACTGATTGCCGATGAGAATATTGCCCGATCCGTCATCGCTTCTCTTCGAGAGCGCGGATACGACGTTCTCTCAGTAGCTGAAGCCATTCCTGGTGCTTCAGATGAAGACGTTCTCCGATACGCCGAGCAGGAACTGCGAATCCTCCTGCGTACGACAAAGACTTCGGCGAGTTGGCGTACAGGAGTTCTCTGCCCGCATCCTGCGGCATCATACTGCTTCGATTGAGTGGACTGGGGCCTCAAGCCGATCATGAACGCACACTGGATGTCATACAGAGCAGAACGGATTGGCCCGGACACTTCTCCGTTGTAGACGACCGGAAGATCCGAATGCGCCCCCTTCCACAGTAAGCCATCCCGGCATATATTCAGCCACCCTGCCCTCAGAAGAACAACTCCCGCGGGGTGTCCGTGAACATGCGGCGCGCGGTTTCCACGGCCGCCTCGGGTGTGTCGAAGCCCTGTTCGACGCGCTCGGCGAACACGTTGGCCAGGACCCGGCGGGTCATCTGCATCCGGGCGTAGGTCCAGTCCAGGCACCATCCGTCGGAGAAGAACCCGCACAACCGCGATGCCGGCACCATGTCCAGCCTGCGCCGCCACGCAGCGTGCATCACCGACGGGTAGAACGTCTCCCACCAGTAGCCGGCCAGCGAGACGTTACCGTACGCCAGGCAGTGGGCGCACAGTTGCGGCTCGATGCCCTCAAACCCGTTGAGCAGGTTGAAGTGGATCTCGGGGAACTCCCCGAACAGCCAACCCAGGCTCGAGGCGAACTGCGGGGCCACCCGCGCCACCGGGTGCGGCGAGCCGGGCGTGAGAAACTGCACCCCGAAGCACATCTGAAAGACCCGCGTTTTGCCGCGGATCGCCTCGCAGGTGGCCCGGATCACCGCCGCTTCCAACTGCCGCGCCCGCAGGGGCGATATCGGCCGCCCTTCCCGCACGTCGTCGAACGCCTTCTGCAGGTCCGACTCGTCGGCCGGGCGGAAATCGCACTCGGAGGTGAACCAACTCACCAGGGCGTGCTTGTCGGACCAGTCGAAACGCGCCCGGTAGAAATCGTGGATCAGTTCCCGCAGTTCATCCAGCGTCCTGATCTCGCGGCCGACGCGTTTCTGGATGTGCCCCAGCCGGTGAGGCCAGTCGTAGTACTCGCGCGTGCCGCTGGTGGGCGAGGACTCCACCGTAAAGCGGATGCCCAGGTCGTCGTCGCCCTCTTCCAGCGGCTGGACGTCCAGGCGGCTGGAGAGAGTCGCCTCCACGCCGGCGGCGTCGAGGATTTCCCTTCCCCAGCCCGGCCGGGCGGTGCGGGAGTCGAATGCCGCCTGCAGTCGCGGGAGCGAGTCGGCCGAGAGGGCTTCGTCGAAGCCGTAGAGATCCTTCAGGATGGTCCGCAGCCCCCAGGCGAAGCCGGTGTTGGCAATCTTCGGCCAGGCCTCGAACAGCGCCTCGAAGGGGCCGGTAGCGCTGTGGAAGCCTTTTCCGCCCGGCCAAAGCAGCGTTTCGTCCACGTCGGCCGCCCTCAGCGGATACTGCACCATGTGGTAGAAGACCACCTGCCCCAGTCCCGTCGCGCCGGGTTGGTCGCGGGAGATGTGGCTGTGAACATCGACAGCAGGCAGTTCGCACAGGGCGTCGTACAGTTCATCACGAAGCATATGGGTGTACCTTTCAGAGTGGGCAGGTCACTCTAGCGGGCCGACGCCCCGCAGGCAAGCGGGCGGGTGGTGTCTTGCAAAGACGCCCCCCGCGCGGTACCGTTCTGCCCGACCGACCCCCTCTACCCTTGTAAGGACCTGGACATCGGATGGATGCGTTCTGGATCGTCTTCCTGTTTCTGATCGCCGCCTGCGTGGGCAGCTTCCTGAACGTGGTGATCCACCGCGTCCCGCGCCGGGAGAACATCGCCTTCCCGGGCAGCCATTGCCCCGTCTGCGGCAAGGGCATCGCCTGGTACGACAACATTCCCCTGCTGAGCTGGCTGATGCTGCGAGGGCGGTGCCGGCACTGCAAGACGCGCATCAGCCCGCGGTACCTCATCATCGAGGGTCTCACCGCCCTGATGGTCGTCGGACTCTACGTGGCGTACTTCATCGTGCGGGTTCGCCCGGGCGCCGGAAGCTTCGAGCAGAACTGGCCCATGTTCGTCGCCCACGCGACGCTGCTGTGTGCGTTGCTGGCCTGCAGCGTGGTGGACATCGATATATGGGAAGTCCTGCCCGAGGCATGCTGGTTTGCCTCGGCGGTGGGCTTGGCGACCGCGACGCTCAACCCCATGCTGGAGGGGCCCGTGCCTTTCCTCATGCCGGTTTCGCCACCGATGGCAGCCGCCTCGGTGGGGGCCGGGGCAGGGCTCATTGTCGGAAACATCCTGCTGTGGACCGGACACGTCCAGCCCAGCTTCCTGGACGCCACCGACACCCCCTCCCCCGGCAGCGAAGACCCGCGAAAAAAGGAAGGCGGCGAACCCAAGGCCGTCGCCTACTCGCGCGATCATGGGATCAACCCCCGCATTGAGATGCTGAGGGAACTGCTGTTTCTCGCCCCGGCGATTGGGGGTGCGATCGCGGGGTGGGCGCTTGTGCAGCACGTTCCGGCGACCGGCGATGCCTGGCGTGCGGCGGTGGCGTCCGATGCATGGTATGCCCCGCACACAGCGGGCTTTACGGCCTCGCTGGCCGGCTACCTGGTGGGCGGGGCGTGGATCTGGGGCATCCGGATCCTCGGCACGCTGGGCTTCGGCAAGGAAGCGATGGGACTGGGCGACGTGCACATTCTGGCGGCCGTGGGGGCCGTGTGCGGCTGGATGGTGCCGACAATCGCGTTTTTCGTGGCCCCGTTTTTCGGGCTGCTGTGGGCGCTGTACCTGCTGCTGACGCGCAACCAGCGGGAGCTTCCCTATGGTCCGTGGCTGGCGGTCGCGGCGGTGGTGGTGATGCTGGCGATGGAGCCAATCATGAAACTGCTGGCGGTTTACACCGCATTGCTGTAAGGCATGGGCGCTATGATGTTTCGGGAGAAGCAATGAATAACAACAAATCCAAAGGATACCTGCTGACGATCTTCAGCGGGCTGGTGATCATCGCTGCGGCAATGCTGGTTCTGTTCAATTCCGGTCCGACCGTCGAGATCCGCCTGTTCAACTACGTCCTGTACGACGTCTCACTGGGGCTGGTGATGGTCGTTTCCGGCCTGGTGGGGGCGTTTGTACTGCTGACGGTCAAATGGCTGGTGATCGGCATCTGGGCGATCTTCAAAGGCCGGCGCGAGGACAACCGCGTGCACCGACAGGCCGAACGCCTCAACAAGAAGAACGCATCGAACAAGAGCCGGCAGGAAGCGGCCGGAGGCGATAGCGCCGCACACAGCCAGAATCGCCAGGAAAGCTGACCGGACCCGCCACGACCGAGCCCGGATGCACTTCGACACTGCCTCGGGCACGTTCGGGGGGGTGCCATCGGCCGGCTTTGACGCGATTCGATGCGGTCAGCAGCACCGAAAGTCTGGAAAAAAAGCGGGTGCGGGGCTTTCTTCGCGTCCCCGTACATCTATAATCGGCCGATGAACAGCAAACCGGGTTCCTGTCTGGATGAAAGGAGACATCCATGAGGTCTACGTTGATTCGCGTTACCGCGGTACTGCTTCTGGCGGGTCTGGTTCTGGCGGCGGGTGGTTGCTGCACAGCCGAGAAGAACCAGATCAATGCCCTGAAGGAAGCCAACCTGAAGCTGGAGGATCAGAATAAGGATCTTCGCAGCCAGCTTTCGCGGGCGCAGATGAGTGAGTCGCAACTCCTGGCCGAACTGCAGGAGAAGAAGTCGGATCTGTCGCGCAAGGACGAGGAGATTGACGACCTGCAGACCAGGCTGTCGGCCGGTCCGGAAGTGGCCGACCGGGAGACCGGTGACGAAGCGGCAGAGGGCTGGGAACGCGGTCTGGTGGGCGACAAGGTGACCGTCGGCTCGGACGTGCTGTTCTCGCCGGGGCGGGCCACGCTGACCAACGCCGGCAAGCAGAAGCTCCAGCAGATCGTCAGACAGTTGAAGACGACCTACTCGGACATACCCGTCCGCGTGTACGGCTACACCGACAGTGACCCGATCGTGAAGACCAAGAAGCTCTGGGCCGACAACCTGGACCTCTCGGCAAACCGTGCGATGGCGGTCACGCGCTATCTCCGCCAGCAGGGTGTCGAGGAAGACCGCATCGAAACCATCGGCATGGGCGCGACGAATTTCGTGGCCTCCAACAAGACCAAGGACGGCAAGGCCAAGAACCGACGCGTGGAGATTATCGTCGTCCGCAACTGAACATCGCCTGCGGGCACGTCGACCCGCACGGCAACGGAACGATCCCCGGACTGCCTTTTCCCCAGCGGGAAAGGGCAGTCTGTCTTGAGGGACCTTCGCCCCCGGCGGGAAACACCAACATGATCGCGATTATCGACTACGAGATCGGCAACCTTCGCAGCGTGCAGCGGGGGCTTGAGCGGGCCGGGGCCGAGGCCCGGCTGGTGCGTACCCCCCAGCAGCTTGCCCGCGCCGACAAAATCGTCCTGCCCGGCGTGGCTGCGTTCGGGGACGCCATGGAATCGCTGCGGAAGCTGGACCTCGTGGACGCGATCACCCGGGCGGTCCGGGAAGGCACGCCCTACCTGGGCTTCTGTCTCGGGCTGCAACTGCTTTTCGAGACCTCCTACGAGGAGGGCGAACACACCGGGCTGGGACTGGTCGGCGGGCAGGTGACGAAGTTCGGCTTCTCCGGGGTCGAAGCCAACGGCCGACTTGCGATCCCGCACATGGGCTGGAACCAACTCTCGCTCCAGGCCCCCTGCCCCATGCTGGAGGGGCTGGAGGACGGCAGCTACGTCTATTTTGCCCACAGCTACCACGTGGAACCTTCCGATAAGGAAGTTATCGCGACCACGACCGACTACGGGTACCCGTTCGTCTCGTCGATCGCGAAGGGAAACATCTTTGCCACGCAGTTCCACCCGGAAAAAAGTCAGGCGGTGGGGCTGAGGATTCTGGAGAATTTCGTGAGGGTCTGATACAACGTTCCCTTACACTGCGGCCAGGGATCGGCCGACACCGGGATTTCCCCGGACCCTTGACTAAGACCGATAGAATATGGATATTCTCCCAGCCATCGACTTACGGGACGGACAGGTCGTCCGCCTGGAGCGAGGCGACTACTCGCGGCAGACGACGTACTCCCCCGACCCGGTCGCCATCGCAGAAAGTTTCGTTTCCGACGGGGCCGCTTGGATTCACGTGGTGGACCTCGATGCCGCCCGCAGCGGCGTGCCCACGAACACCGCCGCGATTCGCGCGATTCTGGAGGCGGTTGACGTGAACGTCGAGATGGGCGGCGGCGTACGAAACGAGCAGGCCGTCGATACCATGCTCGAGGCCGGCGCCGCCCGCGTGGTGATCGGCTCGGCGGCTTTGAAGGACTGGCCCTGGTTCGAATCGCTGCTGAAACGGGACGACCTGGCCGGACGCGTGGCACTGGGACTGGACGCCCGGGGCGGCAGGCTCGCCCTGCACGGCTGGACCGAAGTAGTGGAAACCACGCCGCTGGAACTCGCCCGGCGGGTGAAGGGATGGCCTCTCGGGGCGATTGTATACACCGACATCTCACGGGACGGGATGCTCACGGGCGTGAATATCGACGCCACGGCCGATTTGGTGGAAGCGACGGATGTTCCCATTATCGCATCCGGCGGGGTCGGAAGCCT
>JBKHHV010000194.1:0-7238 GCA_046539005.1 Phycisphaerae bacterium | reverse complement strand
CGTTGCGTGGTAGTAACTGCGAGTCAGGGTGCGCCGACCGGGTGGAGCCCGGCGCCGACCGCGATGCCGTAGACGCCGCCAACAACGCCAAGCTGCTGGAGCAGTTGGGCGACCTGCCCCCCGAGGAGCGCACCGCGCGGTTCGTCTGCCACCTTGCCCTCTCCGACGGCGAGAGTATCCTTCTGGAGGCGAAGGATACCGTGGAAGGACGCATCGGTTACCGGCCGCGGGGGGAGAACGGTTTCGGGTACGACCCCCTCTTTGAGCTGCCCGACCGCGGCTGTACCACGGCCGAACTGCCCCCCCAGGAGAAGAACCGCATCAGCCATCGTGGCAAGGCGGTTCGGACGTTTGCGGCCAAACTGCGGGACTACCTCGCCCGGTAGGCGGGAAGGTCGGCCGCGTTCCGGCGGCTCGCCAGCCACGCCTTGAGCCCCGCCAGGCACCACAGTACCGCCGCAGCCACGCCCCACCGTACCACGCCGGTGTACCAGTGCACCCGCGGACCGGGGATGTCCTCGCCGATGCCCGTGATGTTGTACATCCGTGAGGCGTAGTTCCAGGAGAAATCCATCGCCGCGGCCAGGGAGTAGAAGGGGTTCCACCACTGGGCCAGAGCGGCCGTCCGATAAGCCTGCTGGTACCTGGAGTCCTGCAGGATGCCTTCGACCCAGAAGGGCGTGGCAAGCAGCGCCAGCCCCACGCCCGCCGCCAGTACCCCCAGTGCGTATCGGCGGGCTTCGCTGGTGCCCAGGCGCGTGACCGCTGCCCCCGCCAGGGCGACCACGGCCAGCATGCAGTACATCTTCCAGACGGCCACGAAGGGAACCCCCGCACCCGGATCAGACGGGGTATGAAGCCACAGCACCAGCAGGGCTATCAGGGAGGCGTCGGCCACCGCTCCTCCGCGAAGCAGCGCACCCAGCCAGCTCTTGGCCCCGGCGGCGACGATCGGCGCCGCCAGAGCCGTCCACACCGCGGCCGTGGCCACAGCGGCCAGGGAAGCCGACCGCCTGGTTGCCTGCCGGGTCAATGCCGCCAGGTAGATCCCCAGCAGCAACGCAACCGTCGCGGCGACGATGGCGACAATCGGCCAGACGTGCCGCCGCCAACCGGGCAGACCCGCCACGGCCGGCTGCTCAGCAGGCATAGGGCGCGCCTCAGTCACTCCAGCGGTCCTGAAGGGCATTGGGATCGGCCTCGATGGCGGTCTTCCGCATCTTCTCAAGGTCCTGCTGGTACTGCTCGAGCATCTTCGCGGTCACCTTGAGCTCGTGAAGCTTCTGCTTCACTTCGCTCAGCGTCTCGCCCACCTCGCGGGCGGGGTGCTCGATATGGTCGGCAGGGTTCGCGAATTTGTTCTTCCATTCCTTCAGCGAGGCCGTGACCTGCCCGGGGGTTCGGGGCAGGATGGGCACCGGGGCCGGGTCGTACTCGATCTCCACGTCGTGCAACCCGCCGATCTTGAGTTCCAGCCGTGCCCGGGTGATGTCCTCCACCAGAGCCCGACCGGCCGCCCGGATAACCACCTTGCCCTTCTTGTGCTGCTGAAGATACTCCCCCGCCCAGGCGGTCAGTTTCTTCGGGTCGAAGGGGAAATCCTCCCCCTCCAGTCGCAGGCGGCCAAACCGGTCAATGTACAGCAGTTTCCGCACGTGCTCGGCCTTGGCGGCACCCTTGACGGGCTTGAGGATCATGGTCACCTTCGTGCCCAGCGGGGGTATCCGGTCGGGGCGAGCCAGGAAGTACAACTCGGCATTCTTGTCGGAGCTGACGAACGGGACGTCCAGGATCGCCGTGCCGAAATTCGCGGTGGTGATGAACTCGCCTTCGGCGTCGGCTGCGTACCCTCCGTTGGAGCCCAGGATAGACCCGACGAAGACCCAATGGGAGGGGGGCTCGACCTTCGCGGCCGGGTCCGCCGACTTGAGCCACTGCGATGCAGGAACCCGCTGCTTCTTGCCCTTTCCGTCCGTCCATTCCAGGAAGATATCCACCTTGGGCCCGCGCGGGGGCAGTGTAGTCTCGGCGCCGGTGTCCAGATCGTATCGCCATACCTTCGGCTTGCCGCGCGGCAGCCCCAGTGCGACCAGCCCGGCGTGGATCTGCCAGCCGTCGACCTCGGTCTGAAGGATCGACTCGTGCGTCTTGCCGCGAACCTTCGTCAGCAGCAGCTCCAACTGCAGCGGTTCGCCGTCCATACCTTCGCGCCCGCACACTTCGGTGTCGAAGGACACGGTACCGGCCTTGCGGTCGATCCAGATCTTCGCTTTGGCGTCTTCTTTGGCGTCTTCTTTGGCGGGCTGGGTGGCAGGCGTTCTCTGTGGACTCTCGCCGAAAGGCATCTGGGCGTGGCACAGCCAGCTCACCCCCACTACCACAACGACGGCGGTGGACGGGGCCATCCATATGGCCGATCGCTTCATGGCATCGCTCCTGTCTCTGGCGGAATACGAGCAAAGGCCGCGAGTTCCTTGCGGAGCCCGCGGCCCTTGGTTTTGGACGCTGTTGCCTGCGCATTTGTTCCGCTATGGCTTTTGGGGAACTTCCTGGTAGAGGTCCTCGTCCTCCTCGGCCTCGCGGGTGATGATGATCTTCGGCTTGACGAAGATCAGCACCGTGTTCTCGTCTCGTACCTTCTCACGGTTCGTGAACAGACGGTTGAGGATAGGCACCTTGCTCAGCATGGGTGCGCCCTTCTCGCGCTCCGTCTCCGCGGAGATCTTCTGCCCGCCCAGCAGCAGGGTTCCGCCGTCCGGGACGGTCACGGTGGTTTCCACGGTCGTCACCGTCACGTTGGGCAGCTGCAGCCCGAAGAAGCTGACCGGGTTTCCGTTGGGGTCCGTGCCGCCCGGCGTGGTGAAGCCGTTGAGGTTGGTAATCTGCGGGGTAAGCGTCATCGTCACGTACCGTCGGTCGGCCGAGACCGTCGGACGGACGGTCAGCGTGCTGCCGGTGGTCACGAACGAAATCTCCGGGTCGAAGGTCACCGCGTTATCCTCGACGACCGGGTCGAGGTCGGACACGTACGCCTGGGAGGTACCCACCGCGATGTAGGCCTGCTGGCCGTTGAACATCGTCACACGGGGGGCGGTCAGGGTACGGCCGGACTCGTGGGCCTGGGTTGCCTGGACAAGGAAGTCCACCTGGACATCATCCAGGAAGGTTCCGAAGATTTCCAGTCCGGTCGCACCGGAGTTGCCGGCGATGTCCGGCGCGATGCCGGTATCCAGGCCGGTAGTGAATCTCTGCTCCTGCGCCACCGGAATGGGAGTGATGGAACTCACGCGGGACTTGTTCATGTCCCAGCCGTTGCGGCCCACCTGCGGGACGGATGCCTGGGTGAACGGGTCCACGCTGTATCCACCGGCCCCGAGACCCGACCCGATGTTGAAGTAGAAGTCCAGGTTCACGCCGATCTGGTTGAGGAAGCCGCTGCGAACGGTGATGAACCTCGCCTCGACCGAGACCTGGATCTGCTTGGCCTCGCGGAGCATGTTCACCAGTTCCATGATCTGGCTGTGGACCTCGGGCGTCTGGGTAACCACAAGCTGCCCGCCGAACTCGTGAATCGCGCCAGGTCCGCCCTGGTCGGCCCAGGTGTCCAGCGGAGCCTTCTCTTTGATCATCTGGATGATCTTGTCGATCATCTCCTGGCGGCTGGGACCCTCCTCGGTGTCGTCGTCATCGTCGTCGGCGAACAGTCCACCGCCGCCACCGCCGCCGCCATCGGTGTCCTGATCCTCGCCGATGTTCGAAAGGTCGACGCGCGGACCCTCGAAGTCGGGCACGGGGATAATCAGGTCGCGGATGTCGAACACGCGGGTGCTGACCTTCGACCGCAGGGCTTCCTTGGTCGAGATCTTCACGATGCCGTCTTCGATCACGTAGTCCAGTTCGCGGGCCACGCCGCCCACGTTTTCCAGCACGACTTCCAGCAGGACCTCGCCGGTAACGTCCACCAGCTTCTCGACCGTCACCTCGGTGCTGCGGTCGATGCCCTCATCGGACAGGACCTGCCAGTTTGGAACGATATTCGCCCCGGTAAGGTCCCGCAGGAAGCTCAGGACGTTCTCGAACGGAATCCCGCTGAAATCGACCTTGCTGATGGTCTGCTGCAGACGCTGGCGGGTGCGCCGGTCCTTCTCCGACTCGCTCATTTGTCCTGCGCTGAAACGCTTGCGCTTCTCGGTGAGTTCCCGCCAGTTGCGCGGATACCGCAGCAGTTCATACCACGGAATCTCGGTCTCCATGTTGTCCAGAAGGACAAGCTGCGTCTGGTAGTCGGCCGCGTTGCGAGCTTCCTTCTGACGCTGGAGAATGATGTACCGCTTGACCCAGCCGAGCCCTTCACGGGCGTAGCGGTTGCGGGGGTCGAGGCGGAGAATCTCCTCCATCGTGTCGGCGGCTTCTTCCCACTTGCGTTCCTCGACCAGCGCCTTGGAGGTGGCCGTCAGGGAGGCGATGGTGCGGGACTTCTCGCGCTGGGCCTCGATGATCCGCTCGCGGTTGGCCCGGGCGATCTCGGCCCCCTGGATGCGGGCACGCTCGCGGGCCCACTTGTCCTGCTGGGTCTCGATGTGCTCGATCAGGTCGTCGGCCTTGGCGATCCGCTCGCGGTACTCCTGCTCGGTGAACAGGCGCTTGGCGGTCTCGATCTCCTGCTTGGCGACGCGGGCGTTTTCGACGGCCGAGGCGAAGTCCTTCCTCTGTCCCTCGTCGCTGAGGGCCTGGGCGAGCTTCTCCTTGGCCTTCTTGATGTAGTTCTGGTAGTTGGTGATGGTCGCCCCGCGGAGGACGCGAAGCTTACGCTGCCGCTCGGAGAGCAGGTCGTCGCCGCCGGTGCCAACCTGCGGGCGGGTGCGTTCCAGCAGTTGCTTGGCTTCGACGTTGAACGGATCGGCCTTGAGGGCCCGCCCGAAGTAGTCGGCGGCCTTCTCGGCCTGGTCGTTCTTCAGGGCCTCTTTACCCTTGGCGACAAGCTGCTTGGCCTGGTCTTTGCGCGCAGCGACGGCCGAGAACATCTTGTTGTCGCCCTTCCCGTCGTCGGTTGCGGTGGTGGCCTTGTCGTCGTCTTCCTTGGCGGGGGAGGTAATCATCACCTTCCCGCTGTCGGCTGCGCCGTTGGCCATCTCGGTCCGCTTCTGGAGCCATGCCAACTGGGCCTTGGCGTCCTTGCGGGTGGCGTCGAGCAGGTACTCGCTCTGGGCGGCCTTGGCGTAGAGTTGCTTGGCCTTGTCGTAGTCCTTGGCGTCCAGGGCCTTCTGCGCGTCGCGATAGGCACTCATCGCGGCCGCCTGCTCGCGGGCGGCGGTATCGGCCTGGGCGAGCATCTGGGTGAGGGTCTTCTGGTCGGCCTCGGAAAGCTCCTCGGAATCCACCGCCAGAAGCGTTCTCTTGGCGGCCTGGAACTCATGGGCCTTGTACTGGGCGATTCCCTGCTCCAGGAGCTTTTTGGCCTGGTCGGCATCGGCATCCTGAGCAAAGAGGGGGCAGGCGACTGCCATGACAAACGCCACCGGCAGCAGCAGACAAACGAGTCGACGAAGGGTCATCACCGCACTACTCCTTTCCGAGGATGGCCTGTTGGGCCCGGCCTCGAAGCCCGACGACAGACGGAAGCACCGCCCATGGCCCGGCTGGTTTTCACCAGGAACACGCTCCAGCGAAGAACGCGTCCACCGTCATCTCAGTCAATTCTGATCTATGATTCCGCCCCCACGCGGGTGCTTGGGAGCGGAGAGAAATTACACGACCCGTCGGCAGGTTTGCAAGCCGAAAATCCGCCCGGCCTCTCCCGGGACCCGCCGGCGAGCGCACCGCCCTACGGAGCCAGCGTCTTGAACTCCTTGAGCCGCTCGGATGCAAGATCGCCCTCGCGGGTACGAGTGCGGATCTTGCCGTTCTCGTCCAGGTAAATCACCGCCACCGTCGTGGTCGTCGTGACACCCCAACTGGGAACCACCCGGTCGAAGTCGAATTCCAGCGCCGTCGCGGCCGTGGAGAAATCCACCATCCGACGCTCGCGGGCTACCTCGTTGCCCTCGGCCGAGGGAACCAGCACGGTCGCCCGCGCCTTCTCGCCGATGGTCTGGCCCTCATCCACCGTGAAGGTCTGGCGGATGTAGCGACCCATCGTGCGGGTGAACACCGTCACCTGCACGGTCCCGGCGGTGGGGTTGTGCCCGGTCACGAAGAACTCGGTGGGGTGCGGAACCCGACGGGGCTCGGACCACTCGCTCCACGGGGAGTTCAGCGAAACCTGCTTGAGGTCGGCCGCGTCCTTCACCACGCCCTCGGCGTTCTTGCCGTAAAGCGGGTTCACGAAGACCAGGCGCAGCCGGTATCGGTAGGTGCCGCGGGTTTCCAGTCCCACGTCGTGGAACCAGGTCATGATCTTGCCGTTGACCAGCGCGTTGATGGGCGGCGTGGCGGTCGCACCCGGGACGGCCGCCCCGGTCGGCTGGGCGGGCTCTTCCCGCCGGACGGATTCGCGGGGTTCTTCCCGCGGGCGGCGTACCGGGGCAGGCCGACGGCGCTCTTCCCCTTCGTACGGCCCGCCTCCGCCGCGTCTTCCGCGTTCCTCGGACTCGAGGCGACGCAGCAGTTCCCGCCGGTCGCTGGGCCCGCGCGGGCCACGTTCTTCCTCTTCATCGATCGGGCGGCGGGGTTCGGCCCGCGGGGCCCGGTCTTCATCCACGTTGGTTTCCACCCCGTTGCCCTGCTCGGCGTAGGCGACGGCCACGTCCGTCTTGGGCAGATGGATGCGCCAATCGACCCATTGACTGGTGGGGCCCCACCAGATCGCCCAGTAGTTGGGCTGCACAATCGCCGCCTGGTAGTTGGTCTCCAGGGCGTCAATCGCTTCGGTGACGGCCTGGGTGTTCTTGCCGGTGAAGGACGGCAGCGGCGGAACCTGCAGCGTCTGCCCTTCGGCGTTGGGTGCCCGGGCGATGGTCACCTTCTGCGGCTCGCCCCACGTGCCGTCAGCAGAGAGTCTCTGGCGCTGGACCTCCAGGGCCATCGCCACCGGCCTGCCGGAAAGCCCACGCGGGCGCAGCAGCGCTTGCCATTGCCCGGCCATGTTGGACCAGTTGAAGTCCGACGCTCCGTGGGCGACGTTTTCGTCGGCGAGGTCGCCCCCGGCGGTACGGCGCAGCTCCTGTCCGACCCATACCTTGGGGGTCGTGGGAGCCGGGATCCCCGCCGCCAGTTGCGATGCGCTGATCGGGGCGGGC
>JBKHHV010000193.1:0-7259 GCA_046539005.1 Phycisphaerae bacterium | reverse complement strand
TCCATGCCCGCAGCGATTGCATACCTGCTTGTGGATTGAAATGCCGGGGAATCGTCATCAGCACCTGGGCACCCAGCGAAGACGACGCCCACCGCATCTACGACAATTGGCGCGCCCGCCAGGGCGTCTGACCCCGCCAATACCCCCGGCAAAAGGTCATCGCCCGCAGTGTTGAATTCCCTTTTCCGCAACGGAACCGGCGCGTAGAATACGCGGTTTCCTGCTGACAGAAGAGGTGCACAATGGCTGACAAGATCAAGAAAATCGTGCTGGCATACTCCGGCGGGCTGGACACGTCGGTGATCCTGCCGTGGCTGAAGGAGAAGTACGGCTGCAAGATGGTGGCATTCGCGGCCGACGTGGGCCAGGGCGAGGGCGAACTGGACGGCATCGAGGAGAAAGCCCGTGCCAGCGGGGCCGACGAGGTCTACGTGGCCGACCTCCGCAAGGAGTTCGCCGAGGACTACTGCTTCCGCATGCTCCAGACGGGCGCGGTCTACGAAAACGTCTACCTGCTGGGCACCTCTATCGCACGGCCGTTGATCGCCAAGGCCCAGGTGGACTGTGCCCGAAAGACCAAGGCCGACGCCGTCGCCCACGGCGCGACCGGCAAGGGCAACGACCAGGTCCGCTTCGAGCTGACCTTCATGGCGCTGGCGCCGAAGCTGAAGATCATCGCCCCGTGGAAGGACCCCAGCTTCGAGCTGACCAGCCGCGAGGCGGCCGTGGAGTACGCCAAGGCCCGGGACATTCCGATTCCGGTCAGCAAGAAGAAGATCTACTCGCGGGACCGCAACCTGTGGCACATCTCCCACGAAGGGGCGGACCTGGAGAACCCCGACAACGAGCCCAAGGATGACCTGTGGGTCATGAGCGTGCCGGTCTCCAAGGCCCCGGACAAGCCTTCCTACGTGCAGGTGGGTTTCGAGAAGGGCACGCCGGTGGCACTGGACGGTGTGCGTCTGGACGGGCATGACCTGGTCGCCAAGCTCAACGCCGTGGGCGGCAAGCACGGGGTGGGACAGGTGGACCTGGTGGAGAACCGCCTGGTGGGCATCAAGTCGCGGGGGGCCTACGAGACCCCCGGCGGCACGATCCTGTACGAGTCGCACCGGGCACTGGAGAGCATCACCCTCGACCGCGACACGCTGCACTACAAGCAGCAGGTCGCCCTCCAGTATGCCGAGATGGTCTACAACGGCCAGTGGTTCTGCCCCCTGCGGGAGGCACTGGACGCCTTCGTGAAGCGAACCCAGAAGAACGTCACCGGCACGGTCCGGGTCAAATGCTTCAAAGGCCGGGCGACCGTCGCCGGCGTCACCAGCCCCAGAAGCGTCTACAACATGGACCTGGCGAGCTTCACCATGGGTGAGGAATACACCCCCTCCGACGCGACGGGGTTCATCAAGCTCTTCGGGCTGCAGATGCGCGGCCGCGGGAAAGGCTGACCACCCACAAGCCAGCGAGATGCAACGCACAGGGCGTCGGGACTCCGGTTCCGACGCCTTTTCCTTGCGGCGGCGACCGTCTGCTCCAGTTGGCGGATGGCTTCAGCCAGGACCGTCTGCATCCCCGGACGGAGCCGCCCCACTCATGCCCCAAAACGCGGAGTTTCCGCCCGAGAGGGACTTCGGTTATGATCCCTGCCATGGACGAGCAACGGGTGCGGGACATCATGAGCGGCCGGGCGCGGGGGATCGGCCCTGCCCTGCTGCGGGGGGGGCTGGGCATGGCGGCGGTTCCCTATGCCCTGGCGATGCGTCTCCGGCGCAGGCTCTACGCTCGGGGCGTGCTGCCTTCCCGGTCGGCCGACATCCCGGTCATCTGCGTGGGCAACCTGACCACCGGCGGAACCGGCAAGACGCCCATGGTCGCCGCGATCGTGCAGATGCTGCGGAACGCCGGAGCCAACCCGGCGGTTCTCACCCGCGGATACAAGGCGGCCGACGGGGTCAGCGACGAGGCCGAGCTGCTGCGCGACCTGACCGGTGCGAAGGTGATCGTAAACGCCGACCGCGCGGCCGGTGCCGCACAGGCGATGGCCGACGGGGCCGACGTGGCGGTGATGGACGACGGCTTCCAGCATCTGCGCCTCGCCCGCGACCTGGATATGGTTCTGCTGGACGCGACCAATCCGTGGGGGTACGGGCATTGCCTCCCCCGGGGCATGCTGCGGGAGCCGCCGGCGGCGCTGCGGGCCGCGGACGCGGTGGTGATTACCCGCATTGACCAGGTGGCAGAGCAGCAGGTGGACGCCATCGGCCGACGGGTGCGGGAGATCGCCCCCGACGTGCCCATAGCCTGCGCCAGACATCAGCCGCTCGCCCTGCTGGATGAAACGGGGCAGCCCCGCCCGATGACCGACCTGGCCGGGCGGAAGGTCTGCGCGTTCTGCGGGATCGGCAACCCGGGGGCGTTCTTTGCCATGCTCGAGCAACACAACGCACGCCTGGTCAGCCGTCATGCCCTGCCCGACCACGCCGACTACGCCCGCGCGCTCGACCGGGCCCTGTGTGGCACCTGCGAGCCCACCGACGGCTGTCCGGCCCAGATCATGGTCACCACGGAGAAGGACTTCGTGAAACTCAGCGAGACGACCCCCTTCCGGCGGAAGGTCTGGCGAGTGCGCGTGGAGATGGCGATCACCCAAGGGGCCGAGCAGATCGAGCGGCTCGTGCGGAACGCCTTGCGGCGCTGACCGGTAAGCTACTCGCCTTCGGCGCGGTCGGTCGCCGGGTCGGGCTGCCTATGCCGCCAGGGGCGATGGGCCGAGCCTGCTTCCAGGGCGGCTGCAATCGTTTCGATGGCCTCGAACAACTGCCCCGGCACGATGGGCTTGCTGAGGTACCCGTCCATCCCAGCGGCCAAGCACGCAGCCCGATCCTGCCGGGAGGCATGGGCGGTCAGGGCGATGATGGGGACGTGCACGTCGCCATCCCTTTCGCGGGCACGGATGGTTTCGCTCGCCTCCAGCCCGGACAAGTGCGGCATCTGCACGTCCATGAGGATCAGGTCGGGCTCCTGGGTCCGCCAGATATTCAGCGTCTCCAGCCCGTCGCAGGCAACCACCACGGTGTGCCCCCACTTCTGGAGGATGCGCCGGGCAAACAACTGGTTGATGCGGTTGTCCTCGGCCAGCAGGATCCGCAACGGCCGCCGGGTGCGTTCCTGTTTCATGTCCTTTTCAAGGGAGCCAGCCGCCTCGGCGGTTTCGGCGACCTGGTCCCGGTCGGGCAGGCCCAGCGGTAGCGTGAAGTGGAACGTGCTGCCGATTTCCATTTCGCTGGACGCCCAGATGGAGCCTTCCAGCAGTTCGACCAGTTCGTGCACGATCGCCAGCCCGAGCCCGGTCCCGCCGTAGCGCCTCGTGATGGACCCGTCGGCCTGGGTGAAGGCGTCGAAGATGGTGTGCACCGTGGAGGGTTCGATCCCGATGCCGGTGTCGGCGACCTGGAAGTACAGCTCGACCCCGTCGCCGTCGCGGTCGACCTGTCGGACCAGCACCGCCACGCCGCCCTCGTCGGTGAACTTCACGGCGTTGTTGACGAGGTTCAGTATGATCTGCCGCACGCGGGCGGGGTCGCCCACCACGACCGGCGGCACGTCGGGTGCGACCTGGCAGGAGAGTTTCAGCCCCTTCTGGCGTGCCTGCAGCGCCACCACGTCCATCGCCTGGCGGACGCAATCGGCCAGGTCGAAGGGGGCACGTTCGGTGGTCAGCTTGCCGGCCTCGATCTTCGAGAAGTCAAGCACGTCGTTGACCACTTCCAGCAGGAGTTCGGCCGAGGAGTGGGCCATCTGCATGTATTCACGCTGGTCTTCGGTGAGGTCAGTCCCCAGCGCCAGGTGGGTCATGCCCATGATCCCGTTGATCGGCGTGCGGATCTCGTGGGACATGTTCGCCAAGAACTGGCTCTTGGCGCGGCTGGCGGCTTCGGCGGCCTCCTTGGCATGCAGCAGCGACTCCTCGGAGCGTTTGCGATCGGTGATATCGCGCACCAGGGCCTGGATGTAGTAGGTGTCGCCGATATACAGGCGGTTCAGCGAGACCTCGCAGTCGAAAAGCGTGCCGTCCTTGCGCATGTGCTGCCAGTCGAACATCTGCGGTCGTCCGCTGAACGCCAGACGGATCCGCTCGGCCGCCACTTCGCGCGACGGTGTCCCGTCGGCCTGTCGGGCGGGGGAGTATTCCATCGGCGAATGCCCGATGATCTCCTCGCGCGTACAGCCGAACATCTCGAGGGTGATCGGGTTGCAGTCCACGAACTTGTCCTGCCGCATGATGAAGATCGCGTCGTGGGCTTCCTCGAACAGCAGGCGGAACTTCGTTTCGCTCTCCCGCAGCGCCTGCTCGGCGCTCTTGCGGTCGGTGATGACCTCTGTATACATGATGATGCCACCGACATCTCCGCGGGCATCGTACCAGGGACGGCACTCCCAGCGGTTCCAGTCGACCCCGCCGTCGGGACGGACGAAGAAGTCCTCCTCCGACCGCTCGATCACCCCGGCCAGGCATCGCCTGTGCACGTCGCGCCAGCGCTGGGGCATCTCCGGGAAGACCTCGTAATGCCCCCGTCCGATCACGTCCTGCCCCGCGACGCCGTACTCCTTGAGGAACCGCTCGCTGACGAAGGTGTACCGCAGGTCGCGGTCCAGCACGGCAATGGCGTTGGGATCGTGGCGGATGATGTATCGCAACAGTTCTTCGTTGGCCCGCAACGCCTGCTCGGCGACCTTGCGATCGCTGATGTCGCGGATCGACTCGATCGCGCCGGTCACGTTGCCTTCGCTGTCACGCAGCAGGCTCGCCTTGGCCCAGACGTATCGGCCGTCGCGGAATCGCTGCAGGTGGGCCTCGGTGACGACGGTGTCGGTGCCCTGCTGGTGGCCGGGGTAGAGCTTGGCGAGCCTGCCCTTGTCCCGCAGGATCAAGTCGGCCAACATCGGCCTCGCGTGCCCGTAGAACGGGATGGCGTGCCGCATGCCGCGCTGTCCCAGCACTTCCGAAGACGGCACCCCGCTGAGTTCCTCCATCGCCTTGTTCCAGGAGATCACCGTACCGCTGCGGTCGATCACGAAGGTCGCATCCGGCAGGAAGTCGATGATGTCGGCGAGGCGGCGCTGGGAGTTGGCGACCTTCTCGCGCGACTCGTCTTCGGTGCGGACGATCCAGAACACCGTCACCACCACCGCCAGGAGAATGCCGGTCCCCAGCATCCCCAGCCCGCGGGCAAGGCGGACGTCGTCGGTCGGCAAGAAGCTGAAAACGCGCCAGCCCGGCAGGGTCACGTTCGCCACAGCCGGGCGGGTAACCTCGCCCTCCAGGGGGGTGTAGCTCTGCGAAGGCGGGGCAGAAAGCACCGGCTCGCCCCAAACGTCCGGAAACTGCCGCGTAGTCCGAACCACTTCCCGCGCGGCATCGGTCAAAGGCCACAGCGGTCGAAGGTTCAGCGATGGACGCGAACTCATGAAAATCATTCCCTGGGGCGAGACCAGCATCGCCGTCTTGCGGGCAGGGAAGACCTTCTGCAACGAGTCCAGGCCCGCCTTGATTACCGTAACCCCGAGGACCTTCCCGGCCTTGTCGCGGATCACCGAGCCGATGTAGACCCCCCGCCGATGTGACGTGACGCCCACCGCGAGCGTATGGCCTTGACCGTGCTTGATCGCTTTCTGGAAGTAAGGTCGAAAACCGTAGTTCCGTCCGACGAAGTTGGCCTGCTCGTTGCGGTTGGTGGAGGCGACGACGCTCCCGTTGGGATCCATTATATAGACAACCGAAGCGCCGTGAATCTCCATCGCCCGGTCCAGGGCGTTGTTGACCGGCTCTATCTGCCCCGGGCGGGCGCCGTCCCGCATCCACCGGACAACGGCCGGGCGCCGGGCGAGTGACTCGGCCGTTCGCTGGATGTACTGCAGTCTGGCGTCCACGTGGCGGGCCACGTCGCCGGCGGCTTGCTGGGCGCGGGCGCGCAGGTCGCGGTCGGCCCGTTGCCCCATGTAGTCGGTCACCCACCAGCCCCCCGCAACAATGACCGCCAGGATCGCCACCACCGGGCGGACCAGGCGAGGGCGACCCCAGAAACTCCGCTTCTCCAGTTCGTTGGACAGCGCGCTGGACCACGCCAGAACCGTGCAGGTCAGGAATGTCAGAATCCCCGCGGCGATCCATCGCGCTGGACCGGCCGACTCCCAACCGACCGCGGTGAAGAACCCGTACAGCGACAGCATTCCCCCCGCCATGTACAATCGCAGCCGACTGAGACGGGGTATGAATTCCCGCCCGTACAGAACCCCAAGCAGAAGCAGGACCCCCCCCGGAAGCACGACGCCCCAGCGGACGACGGCGAGGAAGACGTCGTAGCCCGCCATCAGCGAGACCGACAGCACGCACCCCACCAACAGGAAGCCCTGGCGGTTGCGGAACCGCAGCGAACGCTGGGCGGCGCAACTGCGGCCAAACTCGATCAGCAGGCAGAACACCACCGCCGCCAGCAACGCCCGGCCGGCCTCAAACCAAGGCGGATCGGCAACCCAGGTGCTGACGATCCTCAGCCAGGCATGGACGGCCGCCAGGGCCGAAGCCCCCGCCAGCGCCTTCCAGGACAGTCGGCTGTCGCGGGCGCGGGAGAGGCGCAGGCACGCATCGGCCAGAAACAGAGCCGCCAAGCCATGCACCATCGAGACGAAATCCAGTTGTGAACCAGGCAATCCTGCCATGCTCACCCCAAGCGCAACACCGCCGGACCAGGGCACAGACGCAGCGCCGATCGGAGATCCTGCGAGCCTCAACCCACTGCCGGTCAAGGACTTCAGAATGAATTCAACCCCGCGCGGAGATACGGTGCAAGCCCAGGGGCAAGCGTCCGCGACACTCCTTCTATCGAGGTATCGTCGCCTTTGGGAAGGGGCTTTAGGACCACTCCCCCAGGGAAGACAATGAGTTGCCCCCGCCGCGAAGCCGTATTGCAGGGCGACCCCCCGCCCGGTAGAATCGCCCTCGACATGCACCGATTGATGGAACGATTGGAAACGTTCGGCCGACCGAACGTCGCGCTGGTGGGCGACTTCATTCTCGACCGGTACGTCTATGGCGACGCCGAACGAATGAGCCAGGAAGCTCCCGTTCCCGTCCTTCGCGTGGTCCGTCGCGAGCAGCGCGTGGGAGGCGCCGGGAACGTCGCCATCGCCCTGCGCGGACTCGACGCCGAGGTCACCTGCATCGGCGTGCTGGGAGACGACCCCCCCGGAGACGAACT
>JBKHHV010000192.1:0-7261 GCA_046539005.1 Phycisphaerae bacterium | reverse complement strand
AGGACCTACTCCTCTCTGACGCGCTTCATCATTTCGCTCAGGTCGGCCGCCATCTTCTTGTCGGAAAACTCGCTGAGGACCTTTGCCGTCGCCCGATCACTCATTCCCCGCAAGATGCCGACCGCGACGGTCTCGCGCCCGCTCTTGACCATCTCGGCGAGGGTCTTCGCGCAGGCGTCGGCCTGCATGTTCTCGTACACCGCGGCGACCTTGCGGAGGTTCTCCAGTTCTTCACGGGCGATGCGCACCCGCTCGCGTTCGAGCTTCGCCCGGGCGTCCTTCAGCGGCGTCAGCGAGGCAGCCACCTCGATGCGGAGGTCTTCCAGCTCCTTGGCCTGCTGGCGCAACCCTTCCTGGGCCAAGCTGATACGGCGTTCCATGAGCCGCAGCTCCCGCTTTTTGCTCTCGTAGGCCTGTATCTCGCGGCGCATTTCCTTGATCAGCGCATCCAACTCCCGTTCCTTGGGCGAGAGGCTCTGGAGCTTGCCGATCGCCGCGGCGGCGACGCTGTCGCCACCCATCATCGAACCGCCCCTGCCGTTGGGGGCGCCCGGGCGGCCATCGGCAGGTTCGCCCCCGGTCATCAGCGACAGGGCAAAGCACGCCACGAAGCTCACCAGCCCCAGCACTCCGATAATGATCAGCCTTTTCTTGCCGGACATCTCCTGCTCCCGTTGTTATCCGCCGGTCATGATGCGGCGGGCGAACGCGGTATTCACCACGTCGTCGAGTTCTTTCTGCTGCTCGGCCTGCACTGCGCTGACGTACTGCTTCCAGGCCTCCTCCCGAAGCTTCTCGAGCGTCTGACACTCGGCGCGGACCTTCAGCAAAGCCTGCCTCCGCTCTTCTCTTTCGGATTCCAACTCCCTGCGCTTGGTCGCCAATCGCTCAATTTCCCGCTCGCAGGAGACCGAAAACGACATGAACACCTGCTGGTTGGCGATCCGTTCGGACACGTCCTGCCCGGCCAGGTCCTCCAGCAGCACCCGCAGCAACTCCCGGCGGCGGTCGATTTTCGACTGCACCTCGCCGATCGCCGACACCACGGCCGCCAACTCCGCGCGAATCGCGCGCTGTCGCTGTACCGTCACGTCCAGCAGTCGCTGCAAGGGCCATTGAAACCGTTTCATCGCTCAGTCCCTTCCTATCGTGTCGCCCCGACGGGTCTGCGTCGCTGGGCGGGGTCGGCGTCGAAATCCCATTCCCGGGTGATCTCCTGCATCCGCCGGAGGGTCTCCCCCAGCGTGGTCCGGTCCTCCAGGCCCTGCTGCAGAAAGGCGTTGACCGGCTCGATCAGCTCGATCGCCTTGTCGATCCGGGGATTGCTTCCGGCCGCCAGGGCACCGATGTTGATCAGGTCCTCGGCCGACTGGTACGTGGCGTAGATCGCCCGCAGGCGCCGCGACGCTTCCAGGTGCTCCTTGCCGACCACGGCGTTCATGCATCGGCTCACGCTCTGGAGGATGTCCACCGCCGGATAATGCCCCATCTCCGCCAGCTTGCGCGAGAGCACGATGTGCCCGTCCAGCAGCGAGCGGACACTGTCGGCGACGGGGTCGCCCATGTCGTCGCCCTCGACGAGGATGGTGAAAATGCCGGTAATCGAGCCGCTCTCGGTGGCTCCGAGACGCTCGGTAAGCTTGGGCAGCAGGCTGAAGACGCTGGGACAGTAGCCCTTGGTGGTGGGAGGCTCGCCGGCGGCGAGCCCGATTTCGCGCTGGGCCTGGGCGAAGCGCGTCAGCGAGTCCATCATGAACAGCACGTTCTTGCCCTGGTCGCGGAAATACTCGGCGATGGTGATCGCCAGGAACGCGCTCTTGACCCGCTGGATCGCCGAGGCGTCGGAAGTCGCCACGACCACCACCGACCGCTTGAGTC
The DNA here is from genome assembly GCA_046539005.1 of Phycisphaerae bacterium. GTDB lineage: Bacteria > Planctomycetota > Phycisphaerae > SM23-33 > SM23-33 > CAZFPT01. The sequence goes on along the minus strand of JBKHHV010000192.1, from coordinate 5,383 downwards.
CTTCTTCACCGAGTGACTCTTCCAGGAAGTGCCGCACCTCCCTGCCACGCTCGCCGACCAGCGCCAGCACGTTCACGTCGGCCTCGCTGGAACGGGCGATCTCGCCCAGGAGCGTGCTTTTGCCCACGCCGGCGCCGGCGAAGATGCCGATGCGCTGCCCGCGCCCGCAGGTAAGCACCCCGTCGAAGGCACGAATGCCGAACGACAGCGGTTCGGAGATGAGCGGCCTCGAGAGCGGTTCGGGGGCGGTGTTGTCCAGTGAGCGGCGGTCGCGCCCGCGGATGGCTCCCAGCCCGTCGATGGGTCGCCCCAGGGCGTCGATGACGCGCCCAAGCATGTCGCGTCCCAGTTCGATGGTTCGCGGACAGGGCCGTGCGATGACCGGGTCGTTGGGGGCGATTCCGTCGATGCCTTCCAGGGGCATGAGGATGCGGTGTTCGTCCTGGAAGCCGATGACCTCCGCGGGCACGCGTCGCCCGTCGGTGAGGCGGATCTCGCAGATCTGCCCCACGCCCACGGGCGGGCCCTTGGACTCGACCGTCAGCCCCGCCACCCGCACCACCGACCCGCGGCAGCGCGACAGCGACAGGCTGTCCAAGCGTCGTCGGAACTTGGAAATATCCACCGCAGCCATGCTTACTCCAGGCCTTTCAGGGCGTCACGAATGTCGTCCAGGTGCGTCTCGATGGAGGAATCGATGGTGCCTTCGGGCGTTTCCAGCACGCACTCGCCCCGCCGCACGCCGGGGTCGGCCGCGAACCGCAACCGCCCGCCGCCGGAGTCTTCCCCGTCCTCGTCGGGGACCATGTCGCACTGGGCCCAGTCGTCGGGGTGCAGGTGCACCACCACGCTCCGCCGCGGGGGGACGCGCTTGAGCGCCTCGGTAACGATGGGCTCGATCTCGTAGCGCCCGGCACGGATTTCCTGCATGAGGACCTTGCGGGAGATCTCCACCGCCAGGTCTACGAGCTGCTCCTCGGCCTCGTGAAGAATCTGCTCGCGGAGTTCTTGGGCCTCTTCGACGGCCTGCCGGACGGCCGCCAGCGTGGAGACGAGTTCGTCCCTGGTCTGCTGCAGCTCGGCCGACGCCTGCTGGCGTGCCTGGTCGACGATTCTCTGGATCTCTTCGGGGGAGGGCCCGGCCGCCCCGTCCGGTTGGCACGGACCGTCGGGGGTCGAGACGCTGTAGGCCTGCCCCACTTCGATGCGGCGGTCTTTGACGACCACCCCGGCGACCACCTTGCCCGGAACTTTTACGGTTACCTGGTCCACGACACTCTCCGGTTCAGTACACGAATCCCTGCGAGTTCAGGTCGCGCAGGGCGTCGAGAATCTCTTCGCGCGCGTCGTCAATCTCGCTCTGTTTGGGTGCGGTGAGCAGGTCGGCCTCCTCGTCCAGCATGGCGCTGGCACGCTCGGAGATATTCGCCCGCAGGCGTTCGACCACTTCTTCCTCGGCGTCGCACAGCGCCAGGGCGAGCTTCTTGGAGTTCACCCCGCGGAGCACCTCGGCCAGGGCCCGGTCGGGAATGTTGTTGATATCTTCCCACAGGACCATCATCCTGGCGACGCCGTCGGCGGCTTCCTTGTCTTCCTTGCGGAGGTTCTCGAGGGTCTTGATCCGCAGTTCGTTGCCCATCCCGCGGATCATCAGAGCCACCTTGCGGTACTGGGCCATTTTCGGGTCCATCGCCTTCTTGCCCGGTGCGGAGGTAATGCTCGCCACGTCGGACTTCTGGAGTTCCTTGATCCGCTCTTCCATGACCTTGGCGATCCGCCCGCGGGTCTCGTCGGGAATGCGTTTACCGAAGGCCATGCACTGCACCACCTCGTCGCGCAGGTCGCCGTCGAGAGTCGCCAGCAGTTGCATCGACTTGTCGGGGTTGATCTCGGCCAGCACCGCCGAGACCACCTGCGCCGGCTCGCCCTCGAGGGCGGCGGCGAGTATGCCGGCGTCTTCCTTGCGGATCTTCACGAACGGGTCGCGTGCAATCGCCTCGCGCTGCACGTCGGCGATGACGTCCTTGCACTCTTCCTCGCCGAGGGTGTTCTCCAGCAGGTTCTTGAGGAACCCGTCGACCGGGCCCTGCTGGCCGCTTTCGAGCGTGTCGGCGAACTCGCTGAGCAGCCCGTCGAGCATCTCCTCGTCGACGCCTCCGACGGCCTTGAGGTTCGCCATCTCGCGGGCGATCTTCTTGACCACCGAAGGGTTGGCCGACTTGAGCAGCTCGCTGGCGGTCGCCGGGTCGAGGGTGCTCAGGAGCATGGTTGCTTTCTGGATTCCAGTAGGCACGGATTACGCCTCCTCGTCACTGCCGGCCTGGGCCCAACTGAGGAACAGTTGCTTGACCTGGTCGGGGTTTTCCTGCAGGGCCCGGGAGATCCGCTCCCGGGCGGACTTCAATTCGCCGGCGCTGGCCTGGGCGGGCAGCGCGTTGGCTTCCTCGGTGATGGTGACGTCGCCGGATGTTTTCTTCCGCGGGCCGCGGAAAATGCGAAGCGCAACCAAAGCCCCCAGCACCAGCACACCCAGCGAGGATCGCCGGGCGATCTCGAAATAGGTGTCCATCGAGTTGGACGGGTCGGCCGCGGGACCGGCCATCGCAGCCATCCTCAACCCCTGAAACTTACGATCCACCACCTCGATGGTGTCCTCGACCTTCTGGTCGTTGGCCAGCCCGATCGCCCGGGCGACCAGCTTGCGGACCTCCTCGACGCTCATGATCTTCGCCTCGACGGCCGCCGCGGGCTCGCCTTCCTCGCCCTCGGTTTTCGGCTCGGTCAGGTCCACCACCACCGCCACGTGGCGGCTCTTGATGGTCCCGGCCGGGGTGAGGATCTTCCTGATCTCCATCACCGGGCGGAACTTGGACTTGGTCTCGCTCTCGCGTTCCTCCCCGCCGGGCTGATCGGCCTCGGCGTTGTTGCCCATCGCCGGCTGCTGGGAGGACTTCTCACGGATCGTCTCTTCGATGGTCACGCCCTTGTCATCGGCCTTCTCGATCATCTCCTCGGTGGAGGTCATGTCCAGTTCCACGTCCACGCGGACGGCCACGCGGTCGGGCCCCAGCACCGGCTTGAGGACGGCCTCGATTTTCTTGGCGAAGTAGTCTTCCCACTTGGCCCGCAGTTCCAGGGCGTTGTTGGCCCGCCCTTCGGGGCGTTCGCCGTCGTCGCCGCTGAGCAGCTTGCCGGTGTGGTCGATCACCGAGACCCGCTCGGGCTTGAGCCCTTCGACGCTGCCGGCCAGCAGGTGCACAATCGCCGAGACGTTCTGCTCGTCGAGCTTGACGTTGGGACGGGTCTGGACCACGACCGAGGCCGAGGCGGCCTTGTCGCGGCCGCCCAGCAGAGAAGTGGCCGGGCGCACCACGTGCACGCGCGACGACACCACCCCGTCGATCATCTGGATCGTCCGGGCGATCTCGCCCTCCAGCGCACGCAGGTAGTTCTTCTCCTGCATGAAGGGGCTCATGCCGATCTTCTGGTCGTCCAGCAGCTTGAAGCCGGGACGGTTCCCGCCGCCCACCGGCAGCCCGTCGGCCGCCAGGGTCAGGCGAAGCTGGTGGACCTTCTCGGCCGGCACGAAGATGCGGGTGCCGCCTCCGCGAAGTTCGTAGCCGACGTCCTGCTCTTCGATCTTGGCTACGATCTTGCCGGCCTCTTCGGCGTGCAGTCCGCTGAAGAGCATCGCCATTTTCGGCTGCGAGGCCCATCCGATCAGCAGGACGGTCGCCCCGATGCACGCCAGGACAATGCCGATCAGCAGCACGCGCTGCATCAGCGAGGTACGTTGCCACATCTCGTTGACGTTCTGAAGGACTTCAGCCACGGTTGGGACCCTTTGTCAGTAGGTTCGTCTGTTGGTCAGTTCGCCGCTCAGACCTGCATGTTCATGGTCTGCTTGTAGGCGGAGATCATCTTGTTCCGCACACCCATCAGCAGCTTGAAGCTCATGTCCGCCTTGGCCACGTGGGTGACCACCTGCATTGTGTCCTGGCGTTGCCCGGCCAGCAGTTCCTGCAGCATGGAGGAGGACTTCTGCTGCTCGCCGTCGACAGTGTTCAGGGCATTGTTGATGGCCTGCGAGAACGACTGCTTGGGCGCCTGCTCGTTTCGGCCGATCTGCCTGGCCGCCTCGGCGAACTGGGTCTGGATGATGCGGGATGTCGGTTGAATGCCTGCCATGTTTCCTTACCTCGCTATCGCAGGAGCTCCATCGCGGTCTCGGAGACGCTCTGGTGCTGTTTCATGATGGCGACGCTCGCCTGGTACTGCCGCGAGGCGAGCATGAGATTCATCATTTCCTTTGGCACTTCCACGTTGGAGTAGATCACGTACCCGTCGGCGTTGGCGTGCGGGTGGGAGGGGTCGTAGACCGGGCGGAAACCGGTCTGCCGGTCCTCGACCACGTCCGACACGCTCACGCCGGTGACCTCGCCGGTCCGGGTCGACATCACCACGTCCTTGCGGCAGTACGGCTCGCCGTCGGGGGTGGTGACGTTGGCGTTGGCGATGTTGTTGGCGATCACCTTCATCCGCAGGGCGTTGGCCTGCATGCCGGAGACCGCAATGTTGATCTGGCTGTTGATCTTGTCGATACCCATGGTTTAGCTCCCGCCTTCCACCTGCATCGCCGCCTGCATCTGCTGGTAGTTCTTCCTGAGCATCTTCAGGTACAACTTCATGCGACTGTTGTTCTTGATCATCGCCGCGATCTCGGAATCGACGTCCACGTCGTTGCCGTTGCCCGCCACCGGGGTGGTCATGGGTCGCAGCAGTCGGGGCTCCACGCCCTCCAGTTCCAGCGGCTCCCCTTTGGAGAGGCGGCTTTTGAGGACGTCCTCGAACTTCACGTCCAGCCGGCGGTAGCCCTCGGTCTGCAGGTTGGCGATGTTGTTGGCAATCGCCTTGCTCCGCAGCGACGAGGCCTTCAGCCCGGCCTCCAGGTACGGAATCATGTCGTTTTTCTCGATGGGCATTATGCCACCTCCATCGGGACCGGCTGCCCGTCGCGGCGATACCGGCGGAGCTTCTCGCGGAGCGTCCGGTCGGTAATGCCCAGCAGTCGGGCGGCCTTGGCCTGGTGGGAATTGGTCATCCGCAATGCTTCGAAGATCGCCTGGCGTTCCATCTCCCGCAGCGGGAGCACGCGCCCGTCCTCCTCGTCGGAGGTGGCGACCCCGGTCAACTCTTCCTGCAGGTGGATGGCGTCCCGCAACGAGAGCACCGGGCCCTCGCCGAAAATCAACGCCGTCCGCACCGCGTTTCTCAACTGCCGGACGTTGCCCGGCCAGTCACAGCTTTCCAGCAGGTTCATCGTCGCCGGGGAGATCGACTCGATGCGGCGACGGGTCTCGCAGGCGTAAAGGTTCACGAAGTG
>JBKHHV010000191.1:0-7348 GCA_046539005.1 Phycisphaerae bacterium | reverse complement strand
GGGCGGCCGTTGCAGGGGATCGACGTATCCTCCAGCGAGTTGCAGTCGGAACGACGCGGCGCCCTGGCCGAGTGGTCGGTGTGCGTCGGGCTGGCGTTGCGAGGCCTGGAGATGGCCAGAGGGACTCAGGAGTCTACGGATGCACAATATCGACTTTCTGCCTAGAGGCATCAAAGAGCACCGGGCCCGACGGCGGCGCCGGGTGCGCCAGTCGTACATTGTGGGCGCCTGCGTGGCGGTGCTGGTGGCGGTGGGGTACGTCCGCCAAGGCAGCGTCGACACCGTCCAGGCCGAACTGGTTGCCCTCCAGAGCCGTTCCAGCCGCGTGCGCTCCCAGTTGAGCCTCCGCGAGGATCTTGAGAAGGAATGGAACGAGCTGATCCGCAAACAGGAGATCAGCGAGCGGTTCGACACCCGCCTGACGGCGCGGGACGTGCTGGCCGAACTTGGCCACCGCCTGCCCGAGAGCATGGCGTTGACCAAGCTGAACATCCAGTCCGACAACGTCCTGCTGGACCCGGCCACGCCGGCGCAGCGCCGCACCGGCGGCGGGCGCGCGGTTACGGCCATGCCGCCTACCACCTCGCGCCAGCGGATTACCCAGATCCGCCTGGTGATTACCGGGCTGGCACCCAGCGACGTGGAGATCGCCAATTTCGTGGGACAGCTTGCCTCCAGCCCGCTGTTCGAGGACGTCCACATGGGCTACACCCGCGAGGTGACCTACCGCGGAAAGAAGGCCCGCCAGTTCCAGGCGACCTGCTACACGGCCCGCTAAGGAGGGAGGACCCCAGCGACCATGTTCAAGAGCAAACGAGACAATATCATCCTGGCCGGCGTGCTGGCCGCCCTGGTGGCCGGGGCGGTTCTCGGCGTCTACCTGCCGCAGAGCGCCCGGAAGAAGGAGATCCGCCAGCGGATCGACCTGGAGGAGATCAGCCTCCAGCAGACCGAGCACAAGATCGCCGTCGTGCCGACCATGGCCAAGCGAGTCGAGGCGATGCGCCGCGAGTATAGCGACTTCGACCGCAAGCTGCCTAAGCGCAAGGAGCTGGGCGAGTTCCTCCGGCAGATCAACAATTCCCTGTCGGAACAGAACCTCTCCAACCACCTGATCCAGACCGGAAAGACCGAGTTGGAGGGGCAGTTCCACCGCCTGCCGATCACCATGCGGTTCTCCGGCGGGTACCTGCCGCTGTGCACTTTCCTGGACCGCATGGCCAAGACCAAGCGCCTGGCACAGGTTCGGAAGCTGGTGGTCAACAATGCCCGCGAAAACCAGTTGGACATCAGTCTCCAGATGAACATCTACTTCAAGGAGGGCTGAGCAGTGCAGGGACGACAGAATCAGGCAAGAAGACAATACACCCTCAAGGAGCGGCTGGTCGCCGAACTCAAGGCCGACAAGAAGAAGGCGGCCCTGCTGGGCGTGCTGGGGCTGGTGGCGCTGGTGCTGGTGGTGCGGTTGGTATTCAGCGGTTCGCCCGGTACGACCTCGGCCGCCGTTGCCGTTCGCCCGGACAAAGAGCCCATGGCGAAGATAGACGGGCCCATCCGTCCGCTGACGATCAAGAACGCCCCGGCCTCGACCCGCCGGCGGAACGAGTACCTCGCGAAGATGGATCGCGCCATCCAGCGGGATATTTTCGCACCCGACCCGACCTTTTTTCCCCCGGAGAAGGGCTCGCAGGAAGAAGAGCCAATCCGGCGGAAACAGACCCCCGAGGAGTTGCGACAGCAGCGCCGCGAGGCGATACGGAAACAGGCCGAAGCCCTGCATCTGCAAAGCACTATCGTGGGCACCTCCCCGATCGCCGTGATCAACGGCAAGTTGCTGCACAAGGGCGACTGGATGGCCGGTTTCCAGGTCACCGAAGTGAAACCCCGATCGTGCGTGGTTAAGAAGGACGACGTATCGGTCGAACTGAAAATGGAGTAGCAACAGGGCACGTGGGCGGTCCCTGCGGGGGCAGGGCCCGTCCGACAATCAGAACACGTCGCTTTCAGAGGCGACCAGAAAAGCAGTCAGGAGTTGCGTGATGAAACGTTCGCGCAGGATGAAGACACACGGATTCGGCTTCACCATCGCCGCTGCGGCGGTCCTCATGTTCGCCGCAGGGGCTGTCCCGCAGGAGAGAGGTCCGGCCCCGGCCGTGCCGGTACCCGCAGCGGAAGCCGATGCACCCGCCACCACCGAAACCACCACCGACGGCGACCTGGGCGTGAAGATGACCCGCCCGGACACCTTCGACGTCCACGTGAAGGATGCCGATCTGCGCGGCGTCCTGCAACTGCTGGCGACCCAGGGGCGAAAGAACATCATCGCCTCCCAAAGCGTCGGCGGCGAGGTCACCATCGACCTCTACGGCGTGACCTTCGAGCAGGCCCTCCAGGCCGTGCTGGACACCGCCGGGTACACGGCGGTGGAGAAGGACAACTTCATCTACATCTACACTCCCGAAGAGTACGCCAAGATCCAGAAGGCCAGTCGCAAGACCGAAACGCGGCTGTTCCGCCTGGCGTACATCAACGCCACCGACGCGCAGTCGTTGATCGCCGGGGCCCTCTCGCCCGACGGACGCATTTCGCTGAGCCCGGCCGCCCAGACCGGGCTGGCCAGCAGCGCCACCGACGCCGGCGGAAACGCCTACGCCACCGGCGACCTGCTGATCGTCACCGACTACGAGGAGAACCTCGATGAAATCGCCGCGCTGGTGGAAGAACTGGACGTCAAGCCCCAGCAGGTGCTCATCGAGGCGACGATTCTCCAAGCTCGCCTCAGCGAGGACAACGCGCTGGGAATCGACTTCACCGCGCTGTCCGGCGTCGACTTCCGCCAGCTCAACGGCACGACCGACTTCAGCGGCGTCAGCTTCGATGACGTCACCGGCGCCCCGCTGGACAAGGGCCTCATGGGCCTCAGCACCGGCTTCAGCTCCAACGTCAGCACCGGCGGGCTGCAGTTCGGGTACATTAACAACGAGATCGGCGTGTTCCTGCGGGCCCTGGAAGGCGTGACCGACACCACCGTGCTCGCCAACCCCAAGCTGTTGGTGCTCAACAAGCACCGCGGTGATGTAATGGTAGGCCGACGCGACGGCTACCTGACCACCACCGTCACCGACACTGTCGCCACGCAGACCGTCGAGTTCCTGGAAACCGGTACCCGCCTGCTGGTGCGACCCTATGTCGCTCGCGACGGGTTCATCCGACTGGAGATTCACCCGGAAGACTCCTCCGGCTCCATCAGCGTGATCGGCAACAACTCGCTGCCCACCGAGACCACCACCGAGATCACCTCCAACGTGCTGATCCGGGACGGGCACACCATCGTCATCGGCGGGCTGTTCCGCGAGTCGACCACGGCCGGTCGGTCGCAGATCCCCGTGGCGGGGAACCTCCCGTACGTCGGGTCGCTGTTCCGCAGCACCTCCGACGCCACGGCCCGGGAAGAGGTGATCATTCTCATCACCCCGCACATCATCAAGCAGGAGGTCGCCGAGGCCGTGGGGAAAGAGACGATGGCCGACGTCGAGCGGATGCGCATCGGTGCCCGCAAGGGGCTGCGTTGGTGGGGTCGTGAGCGGCTCGCCAAGGCCCACGTGCGCTGGGCTCGCAAGGAACTGCGCATGGGTCGTCCCGAGCGTGCCCTGTGGAACCTGGACATGGCGTTGAGCTACCGCCCCGGCCTGATGGAGGCGATCAAACTCCGCGAGCGACTGACCGAAGAGGCGTACTGGTCCTCGCAAGTGCACGACAGTTCCACCCGCTACCTCATCGAACAGATGATCATGCAGGAGATGGGCAAGCCGGTGGACCGCATTATCCCGCCGTATCGGCCTGCAGATCCGGACCAGATCGAGCCACGCGTTCGGGAGCGGTTCGGCATCGAGAAGATCGAGCAGGACCCCTGGCGGGGATACCTCGACGGCGACCGGGCGGTGATCCGCCGACGCCAGCCCCTCGTGAAGGAAGAGGAGGAGTTGGAGGTGAAGAGCGACCCCGGTCCGGACGAGGCGCAGGAGCCCGAGGGCGAAGAGAGCGAAGTCGAGGTAATCGAAGTCGAGGAGATCGAGCAGTAAGGCGATCCCCGGCATGTGGGGCCCACTTGGGTGCGGGCCCGGAATTGGAAAGTCACCCGCCGCGACCCTGGGCGGCGGTAACGGAAGTCGGGAGTACACAGAATGAAGCGGTTTGCATCATGGATCATCCTGGCGGCGGCCCTGGCGGCCGGCTGCGGCAAGGCCCCGGTCGACGAGGCCAAGGTCGAGGCCTACAACCGTTGGCACCTCACGCGTGCGAAGGTGCTGGTGAGTCTCGGCCGCAAGCAGCTCGGCGTGGGCGAGATGGACAAGGCCCTCGCCTCGGCCAGCGAGGCCCTGAAGCTCAAGGAAGACTATACCGAGGCCCGCGTGCTGCTGGGCAAGGTGCTCATTGAGAAGGGCCAGTACGCTCATGCGATCGCCCAACTTCGGCGATGCACGAAGGAGCAGCCCGAGTCGTCACGCTGCGCCTACCTGCTGGGCGTCGCCCTGGAGCGGCACGGAATGCTGCAGGAAGCGCTCGACTCGTACCTGTTGGCCGAGCAACTCGACGACAAGGATTTCCACCCGGTCGTTGCGGCCGGGGAGGTCATGGTGTCGCTTGGGCAGGTGCAGCGGGCCCAGGAGCACGTCGAAGGGTTCATCGGCAAGACGGTGCGGGACGACCCGGCGCTGTACGAACTGGCCGGGCGGATCGCCTCGATGCGACAGGAGCACGAACGGGCGGCCCGGCACTTCCTGGCTGCCTGTGACCTGGCCCCGGGGACGACAAGTTACCAGGAGTTGCTGGGACGGTCGCAGATGGCGGCCGGTCGATACGCCGAAGCCGCCGAGACGTTCGGACAGCTCGGCGATGTCGAGGACTACCAGGCGCCCGCGTGGGTCTACAGCATGCTCGGCCAGTGCCACATGGCGCTGGACAACCCCAACCGGGCCCGTACCGCGTTCGACCAGGCCGCGAAGATGAACGGCAACTCGCCGGAAGTCTGGTGCGATCTGGCCCGGGCGGAACTGGCCAACGGAGACGCCGGGCGGGCGGTCTTGTCGGCCCGCGAAGCGCTCCAGCAGGACAAGAACCATCTCGACGGGACGCTGCTGCTGGCGTTCTCGCTCATGCGGACTCAGCAGAACGCCGGGGCCATACGCATCCTTTCGGCCGCCAGCGTCAAGCACCCCAAGAGCACCATGGTGCACTGCTTGCTGGGCAAGGCGTACGCCGCCGACGGAAAGCTCGCCAAGGCGACCGAAAGCTACCGCGAGGCATTGAGGCTGGACCCACGCAACGCCGCCGCGCGCGAGCTTCTCAAGGCCGCCCGGCAGAACGGCCGCGAGGTCTCCAGCAGCGACGAGACAAACCAGTAATTCAGGAGCCTTACCGGGAGCCTCGCCGGCACGAAAAGGAGTGGGAGTGAACAGGGCTCGTGTCATTTCGATAGCGATGTTGAGCGGGACCGCCATCGCGGTCGGTGCCGTCTACGCACTGGTCGCCGCAACGGTCTGGCCGGGCGACCTGATGCGCACGGCCGTGGTTCCGGGGGCGGTTCTCGCCCTGGCGGTCGGGCTGGGCGGGTCGATGTTCTTGTGCACGCGTCGGGCCGTCGCCGACACCGGCCGACGGATCGACGACATGGTCGACAGCGGCGAGATCGCGCCCGTACGCGTGGATGGGGCCTGCCTGACCCGGCTGATCATGCCGCTTAATCGCCTGCTGGAGACGGTGGGCGAGGAAGTGTCCAACGCCCGTGCCGAAAAGCGACAGGTGGAGATCCAGTCCCGTATCGCCGCCACCGAGAAGCACCACACCGAGGCGATCATCTACTCGATCTCCGACGCGGTGGTGGTCACCAACCGATACGACGAACTGATCCTCGCCAACCAGGCGGCCGAGCGGCTGTTGGGCTTCAAGACCGCCGATTCGCTGCGGAAGCCCATCGAGGAGGTCATCGCCGACGCGACGCTGGTGCGGCTGATTACCGACCTGCGCAACAGCGGGCGGGTCGAGCATCGCAAGATCTCCCAACACTGCATCGACCGCAAGGGCCAGGCCAAGACCTTTAATGTCACGCTCAGCAGCGTTTCGGGGCCCAACGGCGAGCCGTTCGGCGTGGTAGCGGTACTGCACGATGTGACGCGCGAGAAGGAGATCGCGCAGATGAAGACCGACTTCGTTTCCAGCGTCTCCCACGAACTGAAGACGCCGCTGGCGTCGATCAAGGCGTACGTGGAGATGCTGGTCGACGGCGAAGTCGAAGACGAGAAGACCCGCCAGGAGTTCTACCAGATCATCTCCTCCGAGAGCGACCGGCTCAGCCGGCTGATCGAGAACATCCTGGGCATCAGCCGCATCGAAGCCGGCGTGGTCAAGGTGGTGCGGGCCCCGGTGAGTCTGACCGGCGTAGTCAAACAGGCGCTGGACGTTGCCCGTCCCCAGGCCGCCGTGAAGGGCATTACCCTTACCGACCAGTTGGCGCCGGTGTTCTACCAGGTCGAGGCCGACCAGGACATGATTTACCAGGCGGTGCTGAACCTCCTGTCCAACGCCATCAAGTACACCCCGGAAAGCGGGACCGTGACGGTTCGCGTGCGGGTGGACGAGGCCCGCGGCGTGGCGATGTGCGACGTCGAGGACACCGGACTGGGCATCCCCTCCGATGACCTGCCGCACATCTTCGACAAGTTCTATCGCGTCAAGGCCAACAAGAAACTCGCCAAGGGAACCGGCCTTGGGCTGACGCTGGTGAAGCACATCGTGGAGACGGTCCACGACGGGAAGTTGACCGTTACCAGCGACGAGGGCGCCGGCAGCACATTCTCGCTGGAATTGCCGGTTCTGCACTGATTTGAACAGGAAAGAGGTAACACACGTGAGCAAGCGAATCCTGGTAGCCGACGACGAGGCCCACATCCTGCACGTGGTATCGATGAAGCTGCGGAACGCCGGTCTCGAGGTCATCACGGCCGTGGATGGCGAAGAGGCGCTGGAACTCTGCCGCGCCGAGAAGCCGGTGTTGCTGATCACCGACAACCAGATGCCCTACCTGACCGGCCTGGAGGTCTGTAAGGAACTCCAGAAGTCCGACGAAACCCGGGACATCAAGGTGATCATGCTGACCGCCCGCGGGTTCGACATCGAGCCGGAAGAGATGGAAGGGGCCGAGATATCCTACGTGCTCGCCAAGCCGTTCTCCCCGCGAGAGGTGCTGCAGAAGGTCAACGAGCTGCTCGAAGACGCCGAGAGCCCCTCGGCCGTCTGAGCGGGCCGTACGCGCTGTGTTCCCTGTGTGATCAAGGATCCCTATGAGCCC
>JBKHHV010000190.1:0-7370 GCA_046539005.1 Phycisphaerae bacterium | reverse complement strand
CGACGAAAAGAGGACCTTGACAGGACTCACTGCATGGGAGCACTGCCATGTCACCGTTCCGCCTTTCCGTTCTCGCCGCCCTGCTGGTGGCCTTCCTGGTGTCCATGACCCACGCCGCCGAACCATGGCCGAAGGAAATCAAGGGGCACGAGAAGGTCAAGCGGGGCGAGCACCCGCGGCTGCTGTTTCGCCAGAGCGACCTGCCGGCGTTGCGGGCGAAGATGAAAACCACCGAGGGCAAGGCGATTCTGAAGCGCCTGGGGGTCGTCCTCAACGGCCGCGACGGCAAGACCATGCCCAAGAGCATGGGGCACGGGCCTGGCGACGGGAGCAAGTTCGCCTCGCCCTTCGCGGCCGGGGGTACCTTCACCATCTCGCACGTGGCGGGCTACGGGCTTCTGTACCAGCTCACGGGCGACAAGTTGTATGCCGACCTCGGGCGCAAGGCGATGGACGCGGCGCTGGCGGGCTATCGCGGTGTGGACAAGCGTTACTCCTTCAAGAACCCCAGCGGCGCCCTGCGGGCGGGACCTTCCCTGGGCTGGTACGCGGTCGGCTACGACCTCTGCTACGACGGCTGGGACGAGGACTACCGGACGAAGATCGGCAAGATCATCGCCAACTACAATGAGGGCCGGAACATGTCGCTGCCGGAACTGGTTCGCGGCTCGCGGCATCACCCCGGCAGCAACCACTGGGGAATGCAGGTCGGCGGCGGCGCGATGGCGATGCTGGCGGTGCTGGGCGACCCCGGCGTGGACGACGGAAGCGCGGGTCGGGCGAGGCCCGGGGGGCCGGGATCCGCGGGCGACCCCGGCGTGGACGACGGAAGCATCGAGAAGCTCATCAAGACCAGCGAAAAGGCCATGATCCGCAACGCCACTGAAGGCTTCGGCGACGGCGGATACTTCCGCGAGGGCGACGGCACCGGCAGCATGGCCAGCCACATCATCTACCTGGCAGCCCTGCAGGCGTGGAGGAACGTGCTGGGCAAGGACTTCATCACCCCCCGTCCCAACGTGCAGTGGATGCACCTGCGGTGGATCCTCGGAACGGTCGTCAAGAACGGCAAACTGCACTTCCACAGCCGCGACGGCTACCCGCACAACGTCTGGGACCGCGACGGGATCAGCGGCGGGGCGTACTTCGGCACCGGTTTCGGTGTCGCCACGCCCGCCCAGAAGGCCGGCTACCTGTGGTTCTACAACGAGTTCCTCAAAGAGCGCGACATCAAGAAGGACGTCCCGTTCGACACCGTGGGCATCTACCCCCACCAGAGCACGATGGCGTACGTGAACTGGCCGGTCGGGCTGGAGCCGGTGAACCCCGCCGAGTGCATGCCCCGGGCGAGCGTGGACCACAAGTACGCCTACCTGATGTTTCGCAACGAGTGGAAGGACCAGAACGACTTCGTGGTCACCGTGCTCGCCAAGCGACCCCGCAAGCATACCAAGCACAAGGTCATCGGGCCGGTCACCCTCACCGCCTACGGCAAGGACTTCACCTGGGGCAGTATGAAGGGCGACGTCAAACACTTCACGGTCATGCAGGACGGGTGCGCGACGGCCACGACGGCCGACGGGACCAGCATCGCCCTGGACTGGACCGGACGATCGGGTGCCGAGGGCATGCTGGTGATGACAGGTCCCGGCGCGCCGGGCAAAAACACCGTCAAGGCCGGCGACGTGACCTACAGCTTCCTGTTCCTCACCAAGGGCAAGGCCCCTGCCCCCAAGGCCGACGGGGACAAGGTGAGGGTCGGCACCCAGGTGGTCTCCGTGAAGGACGGAAATCTCGTGCTGGAGAACACGGCCGGTCCGTGGGACGGACCCACCCAGGAAGCGAAAAAGGCAGTCGCGAACTGGAAGAAGTAGACGGCGTCAGTCGGTAAGCGTTCATTGCTGAGCAGGAGAGAGGTGAGAGGACAGAGAGCAAAGCCGGCACCCGGGAAACCTGGCTCTCCTCTGGTCTCTCCTCTTTCCTGCTCTCCTCTATCCTTGCTCCTGGTCTGTGCAGCCGTATCGCTCGTCGTAGTCGGCCATGGCAGCACGGACCAGTTCCAGCGCATCGGCGCGGCCGCATTGGCCAAGCAGTTCCACCGGGTTCTTCTGGCCCGGCACCAGTTTGCAGGTGGCGAAGTAGTGCCTCAGCCGCTGTATGGTCACAGCCGGCAGGTCATCCATATCCTCCGCAGAGCCCCAGGCGGCGTCCCCGGTCAGGACCGAGACGATCTTGTCATCGGCCAGGCCGTCATCGAGCGTGCAGATGGTCCTGATCACGCGGGCATCCACGATGACCTCCGCACGGTCGATCGGGCGCTCGCTCACCACGCAGATATCCAGCGGGTCTCCGTCGCCGCCGGCCGAGGGCGTGCTGAGATCAGCCGTTCTGGCGCCGCAGAGCGTTCGCGGTACGAACCCCTACAGGTCGGACACAGCGAGGAGCTTCGCTGCGGCCGATCGACGCGCAGGTGCCCGCTGGCTTTATCGATCTCGAACTTCACCAGGTCGTACGGAGTCATCTCGATGAACGCGGTCACCCGCTCGGGCGGATCCTGCCCGACTTCCAGCCCGTGCCAGGGGTGAGGTCGCCATCGCGAAAACCGCCGATCATCGGCCCGGCCTGAATGGTTGTGCTGTGAACTCATCCGCTCATGCCTTTCGGGAACCACTCCTGGTCCCGGGTCATTCTATGGGCGGTGAGGCGATTTCGCGTGGCGGATGCCCCTCGCGGTTCAAGCGGAGGGCATTGGTCCGGGGCGCCGCACGCCGCCACATCGTGTAGGATGGCCATGAGCAACCCCGCCGCAGCGCGTGGTGCGAATTCCGCAGATCGGACGGGTTCGCCACCAAGACGATCCGCACCGCCCGCTACCGCTACTGCCTCTTCAGCGACGGCCGCGAATGGCTGTTCGACCTGCAGGAGGACCCCGGCGAATTGGTGGACCTCGCCGAGAACCCAGCTTGCGAACCGATTCTCCAGGAGATGCGCCGCGAGATGCTCCGGCGGTGTTTCGATACCGATCGACCGACGCTGCCGCGCACCGGCCAGTACTGACCCCCGGGAGAAAAGCCCGGCCTGGAACATCGAGTATCACTGCCAATCCGGGCACATCATCAGTAGAATAGATCGACAGACCTGTTGCCCGGTTCGCACTGCCGCTGTTATCCGTCAACGAAGGAACATTATGAGAACCATCCTGCCGCTGGTTGCCCTGTCTGCGTGGTCGTCTGTCATCGTGGCCGCCGAACCGGAGTGGATCGGCTACGGCGGACCGGAGGGCTCGCGTGTCTATCCCGACCAGGACCCGCCCACGAAGTTCAACCACATCAAGGGCGACGGCGTGAAGTGGGAAACCCCGCTGCCCATCTGGGGACATGGGTCGCCGGTGACTGTGGCGGGGAAGATCTTCCTGATGTGCGAGGTCGGCCCCAAAAACCCCTTCCCCCTGCTGGTCTGCCTGGACGCCGAGACCGGGAAGGTCCTCTGGAAGAAGGAAGTGGACCACACTCCCGCCATCGCACCCGGTTCCGAACGCCAACAGGAACTGCGCGGCCGTGTAAAGGCCTACTTCGATCGTGAGGCCGAGTTGCTGGCCAAGTCGGCCTCCGGCAAGGGGCGCAAGCGGTTCACCCCCAAAAAAGACAAGGCCCAGAACCGGGAGGAGAAGGCGCTGTACGCCTCGATGGGCTTCATGCGCGACAAGTTCCGCCGGGCACAGTACTGCAGTGCCTACGCCTGCTTCGGCGACGCATACGCCACGCCGGTGACCGACGGCAAGCACGTCTACGTCAGCACGCTGTGGGGTGGCTTTGCCTGCTACGACTTCGAAGGACGCCTGAAGTGGGTGTCCTTCTCGCGAGGCGGACGATGGACGTGGTGCAACCTGGGCCGATCGCCGATCATCTACAGGAATCAGCTCATCAGCAATCTCGCCGGGACCATGCGGTCGTTCGACAAGAACACCGGCAAGCTGCTCTGGAGCCACGAGGACCCCAAGGGCGCTTACGGCATCGTCAGCCCGGCCGTGATCACAACCGGCGGCAGAGACGTGCTTCTGGCGGCCGGCCCCAGCGCCTACCTGCTGCCGGAAGGCAAACCGCTGAGGGGCGTGGGATGGGTCTCGGAGGGCATGCAGATCCTGGTACATCCCAGGCAGCGCGACGTCGCGCATTTCTGCGGGTCGGGTGAACATTGCGGATGGAAGAACAAGGGCGACACGCTCACCGGCAAGGTGCTCTGGCACGGCGGCGACCTGGCGACCACCCGCGTCTGGGGCGGGAACGCACCCTGGATGGTCATCCACAACAACAGGCTCTATCACCGCGAGGGGGCAATCATGGATGCCATGACCGGCAAAGTGCTGGCGGGGAAGCTCGGCGGCCGATGGCTCAACGAGCGGGCAGCCCCCAGGACCGAGCACTTCCTGAAGGTCGCCGGCGGGCACGTGTACGGCCTTTACCGCGCCAAAGGCACTGACGAGGCCCCCGGCGCAACCATGAACGTCTATACGCTGGAGGGCAAGCACGTTTCCAGCAATCCGCTCTTCCGCCGCAAACCCACCCCCGCCCAGCAGGAGATGCACAAGTACGCCACGGGGTTTCCGACTCCCTGGCTCACCGGCCGGAAGACCAAGTTCTCATACGGTTATACGTTCACGTTCGGCAACGACCGGATCTACATCCGTTCGCTGGAGGCGCTGATCTGCATCGGGCAGTAAAGGTCGAAGCGTATTCGCAATCTGCGGTCGGGGCTTGAAGACGTCGGCGTATCGGCGACAATGGGGGTTTGGCAGTATTGATCCCCATAGAAAGAAGGAAGCCATGTCCGACGACCGACGCCCCAACCTGCTGTTCCTGTACACCGACGAGCAGCGGTTCGATACGCTCGCCTGCTACGGCAACGAGAAGATTCCCATGCCGAACCTCAACCGCTTCGCAGAGTCGGCGACGGTGTTCGAGAAGACCTACGTCACCCAGCCGGTGTGCACCCCCTCCCGCGGGACGCTGCTTACCGGGCTCTACCCCCACACCCACACCTGCGTGCAGAACAACATCCCGCTGCCCCGGAAGATCCCCTGCCTGCCGGAGATGTTGCCGGAGGGGTACGTCTGTGCCCATCACGGTAAATGGCACCTGGGAGACGAAATCTACGCCCAGCACGGCTTCCCCGAGTGGGTCGGCACCGAGGACACCTACCACCGCTTCTACTCCGAAGAGCACGACGAATACGCCGACCGCTCCAGCTACCACCATTGGCTCAAAAGCAAGGGCGTCGAGCCTTGGCCGATCAACTCCTCCCATGCCGATGCCGACGTCGCTCGCAACCGCTTCTTCCGCAACCAGATTCACCAGTTCCCCGAGGAACACTGCCGCCCGACCTACCTGGCCGAGACGGCCTGCCACTTCCTCCGCGGGCACATGGACACCCCGTTCGCACTGTACGTCAACTTCCTCGAGCCGCACATGCCGTTCCACAGTTGTCGCGACGACCAGGTGAACTTCGCCGAGGTCGACCTGCCGGAGAACGCCATGGAGATGCCCGACGAGGGAACCCCCCTGCGACTGCGCATGAACGCCGAGAAGTACCGCCGCGGCGGCTACGGCGACCAGGACCGCCTGGCGACCGAGGAGGACTGGCGCGACCTGATCGCCCGCTACTGGGGCATGTGCTCGCTGGTCGACACGGCCGTGGGGCGCATCCTCGACACCCTGGACCGAACCGGCCTCTCGGACAATACCATCGTGGTCTTCACCAGCGACCACGGCGACATGATGTCCAGCCACAACCTCATGGGCAAGGGCGTGATGTACGAGGAGTCCACTCGCGTGCCGCTGCTGATCCGCACGCCCGGCCAGACGGCCGCCCAGCGGGTCACCTTCCCCGTAAGCCACGTGGACCTGGTGCCCACGCTGCTGGACCTGATGGGACAACCCCAGCCTGACCACCTTGAGGGCGATTCGCTGCGGGAGGCGATGGAGGGCGACGGGGAGGCCTGCAAACGCGACGTGTTCGTCGAGTGGCACAACGACAAGGTCCCCGGCGAGGTCAACCTGCCCGACTGGGCCAAGGACATCGGCCCGCGGGAGAAGCTCGCCGAGTCGGTGGTGGCCGAGGTGCGGACGGTGGTCTCCCCCGACGGTTGGAAGCTGAACGTATCGACGGCCGGGGAGCATGAACTCTACGACCTCAACACCGACTCCGCCGAACGGACGAACCGCCTCCGCGACCCGTCCCAGAAGGACCGCGTTGCCGACCTGTTCGGACGCATCCGCCGGTGGCAGCAGCGCTGCGGCGACCGCCTTCTCCTGCCGGACCCGACGGCCTGACGTCAGGAGACAGGGCCAGGAGAGAGAGGAAAGGAAACACCGGGCGGATTGCGATTGCCCCGGTGGGGATGTGGTCGACGTCGGCCTACTCCCTATTCTTCAGTTTGGCCAGAGCCTTCTTCGCCATGTCTCGGATGTCAAAGAGCTTGCTCCTGGCGATTCTCTCGAAGATGGGAACGTACTCTGGGGCCGGGGCGGCCCCCATGGCCTGCATCAGCAGATAGCGCTGCTGATGGTCATTGCGATGCAGACGGTTCCACGTCCGCAGCATCGTCTCTACGGTAGCCGCATCCGTAACGGGAATGTTGGCAAGCGTCCGCAGCCACTGGTGCGTTAAGGCGTTGAACGGCGGGTCATCCCTAAACCGTTCGTTGAACCGCTCCAGCACCTGCCGTTGCCATTCCTCCGGCAGGTCGCCGGCTGAGCCCCAGATCTCGCTCGGGAATTCGTCGCCCATAGCCCTCTGCACATCCGGCCTGCTGAACAGCAGGTCCCAGGCACCTTCGTACCCGCCTCGCAGCAGCGCGCTCATCGCCAAGGACACCTTCTCCTGATTGCACGACTCCAAGCAAGCCGTCAGGAATGGACGATAAACGAGGTCCGGTTCTTCGTACATGACGCCCGTCAGCGTACACAATGGCTTGCGGTCATCGCGTTCTAAGAGCATCTCCCCGATCTTCCGCCGTTCCTCGGGCGTCGGCTTCATCGCCACAACCGCCTCGACGTGCGGCCCATAGCCGTAGAGCTCACCCGTCTTCGGCCAGTTCTCCTTCTTGGCCCAGTCCAACAGCAGCATGTGGTGAAGTTCCTGTCTCATCGGTTTCTCCTGGTTTCTCCCGGCCATACCCCTCGACCCTTGATCTTGGCTTGCCAATTGGACCCCACGCCTGCGGCTTCCCGCTGGAAAGACCGCCGGCCTGCCGGCAAAGATGCTCCCTGCTCTGTCTGCCCCCCGGCGGACCAGAGGCCGTGCTCCCTAAACGGAAGCGTCTCCCATTACGCCCGGCGAAGGGGGGCAGCCGAAGAGCTGCAGGCTTCGGC
>JBKHHV010000189.1:0-7448 GCA_046539005.1 Phycisphaerae bacterium | reverse complement strand
CCAGGAATCTTTCCGTCGGGCGCGAAGGGCTTCGATGCGGGCCTTCATCTTCGGTGACGTTCGCATCGCCCGGGCCAGTTGCACGGCCAGTTCGGTCTCCTGGAGACCTTCCAGGAACATCTGCCCGCGGGTGGTGATGACGGCCCCGTCGGGACCGGGGCTGGTCAGCGACGGACAGTGACCTCGCCACAGCCAGCCTTCCTTGGGCGGCGCCTGGTAGCGGCTTCGCAGGCGGTTGCGGTGGTCGCGGATGGACGGCCAGAAGTCCAGTCCGATGCGTCCGAGGGTCCCGCCGCCGTCGCGGTCGCCGTACATCACCGCCCGGTAGGTCAGCGGACTCGACTCGTAATGAATCGTGGTCCGCTCGGCCTGGGCGATAAGGTACTTGCGCTCGGTGGGCTTCTCCGGCCAGTTGCGGCTCAACTCCGGCAGACCTCCGCCGTTGGGGCCGATCTTGAAGCCGACCTCGATCCCGCTGTGTGCGATGAACCGCCCGTCTACGGGCTTGGGTTCCCGCACCCAATGGGCGTAGCCCTGCCATCGCATGTCCGGTTCGATCTTCTTGAAGAACTCCACGTGCTGCTTGAGCGGGCGCGAGTCGAACACCTCGCCCAGCAGCAGGAAGCGGTCGTCGATGTCGCGCTTCTTCACGATTTCCCGGACGCCCTCGATCATGGTCTTCCAGAACTCTTCGCTGCCGGGCTCCCCGAAATGCGGGGCCTGCATCGATTCGGTCTTGCCGGTCTTCGGATCCCACCGGGTGACCATGACCGGGTTGATCTTCTTGTTGTTCATGCCGCGGAACCAACTGCGACACCCGAAGTCGTGCTTCCACACCAGCAGCGTTACCACCTTGGGCTTGCCGAAGACCTTGATGTGCAGGTCCAGGTACCGCTCCAGCAGCGAGTAGTCCGGCTGGTACCCGTCGCCGCGTTTCACCCAGCGGATCATGCCCGTCTCGTGATGGAGGTAATCGTCCTCGATCACCGGCACCAGCAGCACGTCGTTGCCGGTCTTGGCCATCGCGCGGAAAGACTTCTCGATCAGCTTGAAGTGTTCGTCGGAGTAAAGCGGGACATCATATCGCTGGGCGAGTGTCTCCGGCGACTGGTACATGCTCACCAGCGTGGCGTTGTCCTTGGGGTCGGGCACGGTCCAGGGCGATACCAGCACCGCCACCGGCACCGTCCAGTCACGGCCGTCGTGGGCGAGTTTCAGTTTGCCCACGTACCAGCCGGGCTTCTGGTCGCGCGGTACGTCCACCAGCACCCAGACGGGCTGGACGGGCGACCCTTCGGCCGGGGCAGGGCTCAGGCCGTTGCAGAAGTCCTCGTAGTCGGCCTGGTGGGCGTATCGCACCTGGACGCTCTCCTGGGGCAGGGCGGCGGTGCCGTCGGTGTGCCGCAGGCTGCTGACGGTCGCTTTGAGGCCCTTGAAGCCGGCCGGTCCGCTCACCACGACCTGGCCCGAGCAGGTCCCGCCGCGCGGGGCCACAGTGCGGATCGCTTCAAGCGGCTCGAACGGGTTGCCCCGGGTGACGCCCTTGGGCGTGACGGTCATCTTCCACCACAGGAAGCCCGCGCGGAATCGCCCCGGTTTGGTGGCGACGGTATCCAGCGGCGTGGCGTTGGAGACGGTGATCTCCTTCAAAGCGTCGGCATACGCCACCGCACCGCGGCCGGATTCGCTGGTCAGCGTCGCCTTGCACAGACCGGCCGTCGCCCAGGCGTCGCGACTGTTGATGCGCATGCCCTTCAGCGGGGCCGAGTGGATCTCCAGCGCCAGCACGTTTGCCCCGCGTTTCAGCGCCGAGGCGGGAATCCGCAGGCGCATCGAACGGATGCGCTTCTCGTAGCGGTCCTTGAACTTCTCGGCCGGTCGCGAGGTCCGCCGCAGGTGGTTCCCGTCGGGGTCCACGAACGCTTCCTTGGGGTAGGCGTCGGCCTGGGTGCCGGGCTCCAGCTTGCCCTTGGGCAGGTGCGATCGGCCGACTTCCTTGCCGTTGACGTACACCACCACGCCGCCGCGGTATTCCATCTGCAGCGTCAGGTCGAGCATCCGCAGCGGGTTGTCGACACCGAAGTGCGTGCGCAGGCAGATCAGCGCCCGGTCGGGCGCCTGTTCCGAGCCGTATTCGCCCATCGCCTCGGCGACGTCGCCGGCGTAGCGTCCCCATCCGCTGACGTCAAAGCCCGGAGACATCCAGTCGGCCGGCGGGGCCTTGGTGTAGCCTTCCGCCTCGGTGCTGTGCTTCTTGAGCTTCGCGCAGGTCAGGAAGACCCGCCACGGGGCGTCCTCGGGCAGGAGGGTCGTCTCGGCGGCCGCGTCGCCGGCCGGCAGCGCCAAGGAAGAGGCGGTTACCGCAAGCATCACCGTCAGTGTCATTCGTCGCGTCATCAGATCAGTTCTCCTTCGCAGTCGTGGCTTCCCACGTTCGATTGTCGATCGTCTTGCCCTCGGGCGTCAGAACGCGGAGGGTCGCCGATTGGCCTTCGATCCGCAGCAGCGAGTAGTGATGGTCTACCTCGAACGCCCGGGACCACGGGTTCTGCTTCTGCGCGTCGTCGCGTTTGGGATAGGTGCCCGCGCCCCCGCCGCCGGTGACGATGGCGCTGAGCCCGTTCGGCAGTTCCGAACGTTCGTACCCGTGGTCGTGTCCGCCCAGCAGGGCCGTCACTTTGTATCGCTGCAGGAGCGGCACGAGCCGGTTGCGCCCGGCGCGGGAGGTCCATTCCAGCACGCGCCCGTCGTGGGCGAGCTTGCCGTGGTTGCGGGACGAGTAAGCGGGGTAGTGACTCAGTACGAACACCCGCTCGGCGTCGGCCTTCTTCAATGTGGCTTCCAGCCAGCGGTGTGCCGGCGCGCCGCTGCGGAAGTCGGCCCCGCCGTCGATGCCCACCAGCAATCCTCCGCCTGCAGGAAGCGTCCAGTGGCGGCGGGGTCGCCCGCTGCCCAGCAGCTTCACCAGCAGCGGCGAGTAGCGGTCGTGATTGCCCGGCACCACCCGAAACGGAACCGACGCCAGCAATTCCGCGGCCGGCTCCAGGAAGGTGCGATGCCACTGCTGCTCGACCAGCCCGTCGACCACCACGTCGCCGATGATGACCACCAGGTCGGGACGCTGCTTCCTCAGCGCCGCGGCCACGTCCTTCCACGCCTTGCCCGACTGCGGGTCGCCCACCAGCGCGACGGTGATCGGCTCTCCGCGGGCAGGGAGCGTTCGCAGCTTTGCCCGGGCGGGGGTGCCTTCTCCGGGGGTGATGCGGTAGGCGTACCCGGTGCCGGGTTTCAGCTCGTCAAGCTCCCAGCAGTGGAAGACCCCGGCCGGCGATTTCAGCGTTCGGCCGTCGATGTTCAGCGTGGCCGGGACGTTGGCGTCGGTGGCGGCGCGGACCTGCAGGCCGCCGTCGGCGGTGGCGGTGACTGTAGGGCCCATGACGATGCGGGCATCCTGCGGGCGAAGACCGATGACCGCCAGCGTGCCGTCGTGCTTGTCCGCCACCCAGCGGCGGGCCCGGTGCAGCGGGATCGTGCGGGTGAGCACGTTTCGGCCGTCCTTGAGGAGTTCCGGCG
The DNA here is from genome assembly GCA_046539005.1 of Phycisphaerae bacterium. Classification (GTDB taxonomy): domain Bacteria; phylum Planctomycetota; class Phycisphaerae; order SM23-33; family SM23-33; genus CAZFPT01. Next base: position 3,875 of record JBKHHV010000189.1, on the reverse strand, counting down.
GCACGCCCCGCAGGCGGTCGCCGATCATCTCCGGAAGCGGGCGTTGCAACGGTTTGCCGTTCAGCCGGGCGAGGGCGGGTTCGGCTCCGGAGATCGTCAGCGAGGCGAATCGGCCGGGCTTGTCTGCGTTGAACTCGCAACGGGCTTCCACCACGGGGCTCTTGCCGGGCGGCAGGATCTGCCCCAGCAGGTACCAACGGTCGTCACTGCTGCTGACGCGGGCCGCCACGACGTGGTCTCCCTTGCTCAGCGAAAGGGCGGCGGTATGACGGCCGGGCTTGTCGGCGTCGATGACCTTCCGCCCGTCGATCCACACCGTGACCGCTTGGGGGGATGTGACCGCGAGGGTTACTTTCTCGGCGTGGGGTGCCTTGAGGTTGCCGAACGTCCAGGCCCAGCGGCCTTTCCAGGGGGCGCCGTGTCCGACGGTCAGGTCCAGCACGCCTCCGGTGTACAGCGGCAGCGTGGCCCGGCAGGCACTGATACCGCCAAGTGTCAGCGTGGTGGGCACCTCGGCGAGCTTCGAGGGGGCGGTGGACTCCACGACGGCCTCGTTGGGCTCCCAGGCGACGAACGTGCGCCACCGGGTGGGCCATTGGGCGGTGGGTTCGGCAACGTCGGCCAATGCGACCGCTGCGGCGAGCGCAGGTTTCCACGCCCCGTCGTCGTCGCCTTTCAGGCGGAAGGTCCATTTGCCGTCCTGGGTCAGGTCCATCGGGGGGGTCCCTTCGGCGGCGGATGCCGAAATGAGCCCTGCCAGCAACACGATGATGGCTTTTCGCATGCGTCACCTCGCTGAGATCCGCGGCGGCCGACGACCTGGCGATGCTCCCCGCCGAAAGCCGTCGAGTAATGGAACACTTTACCTAACCTTAACGGTCGCACGAAAATGGAAATCCGGACGGTCATAACACGGACCTTCGGCGGTGCGTTTCCGCTCGTTCATGGTCTCTTCTGCCTTGGGCGCGGGCTGCTCCGTACCGCATGGATATCACCGACAGCCGTGACGTGTTCGTCAGCGACTGCAATATCATCGCCGGCGACGATGCGAATCGTGCTCAAGTCCCTTGGCGGGGTCGTGAGCAAGAGCAACTGCGTCATCCGCGAGAGTTCCCGCGAACTCAGCCTCCACTGCCTGGCCGGTGGAACGTTCGAGGACGTGTCGTTCAGCAACACCGTGATGGATTGCCACAACGACATGCCGCTGGTCTGCCCGATCCACGTGCACGCCTCGCGCCATCCGAAGCAGAAGAACGACCGCGCTGGCCGGGCGACTGTGACGTTTCGATGCATCTGCTGTGGGCAAGAAACGTGCAGGGCGGCGTTATCGACTGTCCGCTCGCCGCCCCCAGCGGTCCGGATGTCGAACCGCTCGACGTGCAGGACTGCCGCCTGCAGTTGCGGGCACCTTCGGCGTAAGCGGGGGGGCAATCAACCGGCAGCGGCGGACGAAGGTCTTTCCGCGTCGAAGCGAACGTGCCGGCGGCTGTCAGAACAACATATCGGTGCCGGCGTAAGTTACAGAAGATCGTATGCGCGCCCCGGGCGGAGGGGTATAATTCGCCTGTTGTTCGGGCCATGCCCGGCAACGCCCGCAATCGCGGTTGCGGGCTGCCATTTCCTGTTGCTGATATTACTACTGAGGACGGCCGGTTGGTATCGGCGGGTGCTGCAGGCACCGCACCCGACCCCCGAAAAAGGAGTGACCATGATGTCGCATGCCCCCCACGCTCCCTGGAGTGGACTGGAAACCCTCGAACCTCGCCTTCTGCTTTCGGCGGCCGACAGCGTATTCGGCATTACCGCCGCTTCCCCCCTTGGCGGAACCGGTGACGATGCCGTCCGCGGCGCGGTCCTCCAGGACGACGGCACGATCGTGCTGGCCGCGAACATCTCCGACGCCACCCCCGGCGGGTTGACGCCCACGCTGCTCAACGGCGCTACCGCCTCCTCGCCGGGTGCCCTGGTGCGGCTCAGCGCCGACGGGCAGACCGTCCTCGGCGTCACCCGCCTGGCCGAGAAGGTGCTGGACCTCTCGGAGGACGACTCCGGCAACCTGTATGTGGCGATGCACGACCAGGGGTTCGCCAAGCTCTCTCCGGACGCTTCGTCGATCCTGTACTCCAGGACGACGGCGGATCTGGGCTTCGCCAACGTGCAGCGCATCGACACCGGTCCGCTGGGATACACAGCGGTGCTGGGCGGAGGCGGCCTGGACAGCGGCTCGAACCTGGGGCCCAACGTCCGTGTCTACGATCCGGCGGGGACTCTGCTGGGCAGCGACAACAGCGGCCGATGGAAGAACGACGTCGCTATCGACGAGGCCAGCCAGACCGTCGTTTACCTGGGCTACCGCAACGCCTACGACAGCGCCAGCGGGCTGCCCGTGCAGGTCAGCTACTACCGCGGGATCGCTTACGACGGAACCGTCAAGTACACCGGCTACGACTGGAGCACCAGCGAGACCGACCCCAACTACCTCAACGGGCCCGAGAACAACATGGCCGACACGCGCGGCTACCGCGCAGAGATCGGCGAGGACGGCTACCTCTATCTCGCGTTCGAGTCGGCCGGCGGGAACAACATCTTCAACCACGACCCGTTCGACATCAACACCGACGTCTCCCTGGCGGGGGGCGACCGCTGGCACGTGCCCTACGCCACCGGTGCAAACCACATCACCTACTTCGGCCGCTACCAGCCCGGCAACGGCCAGTACGTGCTGGGCAATCACTACCTCACCCGCCTGAGCGACAACGACGGCAATACGCTCCGTATCCAGAAGGGCAGCATCACCGCCGACGCCGACGGCCGCGTTTACCTCGGCGGCTCCAGCGCGTGGGGCCTGCCGCTGGAAGGGCACCCGCTGGGCGACAGCAACGTCAGCTTCAACCCGGGGGTGAACAACAACTACCTCGGCGGGGCATTCCTGACGGTGATGAGCCCGGGTATGGATTCCCGCCTCTATACCACGCGGCTGGCCGGAGACTGGGTGCACGCCGTCGCCGTCGAACCCCGCGCCGACGGGGACGACGCCATCGTGTTCGGCGGCGGCACGAGTGGGGAAGTCTGGCTGCACGATGGGGTTCAGATGACGGCCGGCGGCGCCGACGACGGCTGGTTCGGCGTCATCGCCGATTCCGACCCGGACCCGACCAACAGCGCCCCCTTGGCCGACTTCCAGGCCGCCAGCGCCGGGGGGACCACCGACACGATCCTCCTCTCGCTGGACGCGACCGGCTCCGACGACCCCGACGGCGACCCGCTGCAGTACCTTTGGGTTTTCGGTGACGGCGAGCGGGCCGAAGGGGTCACCGTGACCCACGAGATATCCAGCACCGCCAACCGCACAGTCACGCTGACCGTCCTGGACGGCCGTGGCGGCTGGGCGACCTCGTCGACGACGTTCGGGCCGCCCGACGCGGCGTTCCAGATGTCCGGGTTCCGCGGCGAGGCGCCGCTGGCGGTGGAGTTCGACGCCTCGGCAACCACCGGCGCCGAGAACCCTCACCTGCTCAGCTACCAGTGGGACTTCGGCGACGGCACACTGGGCGGGGGCATTTCCGCACGCCACGAGTACGCCGAGCCCGGTGCTTACGAGGTGACCCTCACCGTTACCGACGCGCTGGGTGCCACCAGCATCGCCACCGACCTGATTACCGTCACCGACCCCGCCGCCTGGACCATGCGACTGGACTTCGAAGGGGCCGACGGCGACACGGCCGACGGGTTCCTGCATGCCCCCATCGAGGCCTATACGCCCGAGGTCGGCTACGGCTATGAGACCGTCGATCCGGAGTACCAGGTCGTCAACCAGGGCAACTTCGCCGACGAGATGCTCACCGACGGGCACGATGCCGGCACCAGCTACCACG
>JBKHHV010000012.1:0-23698 GCA_046539005.1 Phycisphaerae bacterium | reverse complement strand
CGCTCCGGGGGCTGGGCCGCGAATTCGGCGTCTCGATGACGCCCGCGCGGGAGGCCGTGCGGCGGCTCGTCTCGGAAGGCGCGCTGTTCCTCTCTGCCTCCGGCCGCGTCAGCACGCCGGAGCTGTCCAACGAGCGGATCGAGGAACTGGCGGCGATCCGCGCGCTGGGCGACCTGGCCGACCCGGCCGCGGCCGAACTGCTGGTCTCCCTGGCCGATCACCCCTCAGGCGACGTGAAGGAAATCGTCTTGGCGGCGATGGGCAAGGTGGACGACCCCACCGTGCGGGAAGCGCTGCTGGCGACGTTCCGCGATGGCGACGAAAGGCTGCGGAAGGCGGCGATGTGGGCCCTGAAGGAACAGGGGGGCGCGGTGGTCGAACCCTTGGTGGAGATCCTCAACGGCCCGGAGGAGTCGCTGCGCGGACCGGCCGGTCACGTGCTGTGGTCCATCGGCGAACCGGCGGTTCCCGCGATGCGAAAGCAACTGCGCCAGGGCGGCAAGGAGGCGAAGCTGGCGGCAATGCGGCTGATGGTGGACCGGCGCGTGCGCGACGCCCTGGGAGACATTCGCCCGCTGCTGTCATCCGATGAACCTGTGGTGCGGGCCGCAGGGGCGTGGGCGGTGGGGGCACTGGTCGACCCCGCTGCCGTCAAGGAACTCAAGCGCCTCACGAAAGACCCGAACCCCAAGGTGGCCCGGTCGGCCGAGGTCGCACTTTGGAAGATCCAGCGGGACCACTGATGGTGGCGTGCAGTTCGCGCTCTCCCTCGGCGCATGCGCAAACCGCTGGCTCGTGGTTACTCCCCTTGAGCGGTTTGTGGTCAGGCGCTGAGGCGTTGGGGGCCCGTCTCCGGCGGAGTGGAGAGGATCATCTCGCCCCCGACGTGCAGTTCCAGCCGTTCGGGCAGGAAATTGGTCGCGGCCGCGAGGTAGCCCCAGATCGCCTGGGCGTGCTTGTCCAGCGTTTCCTGCAGAGTCTCGCCCCGCGTGGTGCAGCCGGGGAGCTTCGGGCAGGTCGCCACGAAGGTGCCGTTCTCATTGGTCGTCAGAATGTCGAGTCTCATGTTCAGTCCCTTCCCATCGCAGCTTGACGGCTGCGTATTGTTCCCATCGGAGCAACGGCGGGGGTGAATCCGGAAAATCGTGCCCGGAAAGGGCGAAAAATCTCCTAGAATGGACCGCATGAGAGAAATGCGCAGCTATTTGGGACCTGCCGCAGCGACGGCAGCGATGGTTCTGGCAGTGGTCATGGCGGCCGCGCCGGCGAGGGGGCTCACCATCCAGTTGGATTACACCTACGACGGGGGTTTCTTTGCCTCAAACCCCTCGGCCGTCTCGGCGATGCAGGCGGCTGCCGGGGCGTTCGAGATATTCACCGACGACCTGCTGGCCATCGAGCCGGGCGGGGTGAACACCTGGAACGCCTTCTTCACGCGGCCGGACACCGGCAGCACAATGGAGTTGGCCAACCCGACCGTTGCCGCCGACACGTTGCGGGTGTACGTGGGCGGGCGAGCGCTGGGCGGCACCACGCTGGCCCACGGAGGGCCGGGCGGATTCTCCGCGGCCGGGACCCAGACGTGGCTGGACACCGTGGTCTCCCGCGGCGAATCGGGCGCGCTGGAGGACCCCATCACCGACTTCGGCCCGTGGGGCGGGTCGATCTCCTTCGACACCTCCGACCGCGACTGGCACTTCGACCACACCGTGTCGCCGGGATTCGGCGATGCCGACTTTTACGCCGTGGCGGTGCACGAACTGGCCCACGTGCTGGGTTTCGGGACATCCAGTTCCTTCGAAGCCCTCGTCGACAGCACGGCCGACCGGTTCCTTGGGGAAGCGTCCGAGGACGTATACGGGCAGCAGGTTCCGCTGGCCGGTGGGTACGGGCACTGGGAAGCAGGCACCGCCTCGACCGTGGGCGACGACGAGCAGGTCCAGGAGGCTTCCATGACCCCGACGATCGCGTTGGGATCGCGGAAGTACTTCACTACGTTGGACTACGCCGGGCTGGCGGACGTCGGGTGGCAGATGCCCCCGGGCGATACCGACATGGACGGCGACGTGGATTTCGACGACGCCTGGACCGTGCTCTCCCACTACCGGGACGGGCGAACCGACCATACCCACTTCCACGGCGACTTCGACGGCGACGGCGACGTGGACGGGGACGATGCAGCCGTTCTGCTGAATCTCTACGGCAGCGGAGCCCCCGCGGCCGGCGACGCGCCGGTGTGGCTCGCCCAGATGGCCGAGGTGCCCGAGCCGACGGTCTTCGTGCTGCTGATGGTCGGGCTTCTGGTGGTGATGGCGCGGCGCCGCAGACCCGTGGCGTCCTGAACATCGCTGCCCGGGATCGCCGGGTTCTTGCCCGTCCGCCCAAGGGGGTAACGCCCGCGCATGGAAGAACCCCGGCCGGGGCTTGAGACGCCCAATGCGCCCTGTGTAGCCTCAGCCGGGGTTCGTTCGTTTCAAGCGACGAGAGGGCCGGTGCCCTACAACTCGACGTTCAGCGTATCGGTGTCCTCGGCGTCCGGGGCGTTCTCCCCGTCGGGGGCCGGGTCGGTGTCCACGTGCTCGCTATGGGGGCGCACCTGCTTGCCCAGAAACCTCTCGACGATCCGCCGCAGCGTCAGCAGCTCGATGCGTTCGTCGGGTTCCATCTCGGCTCTCATAGGCGCCACCTTGCGTTTGGCGGCGTCGGTGGGCAGGTTGGCTGCCTCGATTTTCGCCTGGGCGGCGCGGGCGAGCGGCGCGCCGGCGACGGCGAAGTCCCGCTGGTTGATCCACTTCTGGATGTCGCGGGCGATTTTGTCTTCCACGCGCCCCTCGGCGGCCCCAGTCTGCAGCGCAGGGCGGATCTCCTGGCCGATCAGCTCAGCCAGCGTGGCGCGGGTGATGTCGGGAGCAGGGGAATTGGTTTCGGCGCGGACGTCTTCTTCGTGGGACGTCGTGTCTGCCTTTCGGGGCGGCGCCGTCGCTTCGATACTTGCGCGGTCAATCTTCATCACGTTACCCTCCGGCAGGTTCTTCTGGTCCTGCCACCAGGGCGTCTGTCGGGGCCCCGATCAAGCCCGACGGGCGCGTCCTCCACAGACCATTATCGTGCGATTCCGGAAATTCTTGAGCAGGAGGTACGAATTTCCGCCCGTTCTTACACGGTGAAACACCAGGCGGTTACGATTCGGTCGCCTGCGATTCCAGCGGATGGGCGGTGCGGTAGACCTTCTTGAGCCGCCCGGTGGTGAGGTGGGTGTAAATCTGCGTGGTGGAAAGACTTTCGTGCCCCAAAAGCTCCTGGACGCTGCGCAGGTCGGCCCCGGCGTTGAGCATGTGCGTGGCGAAGCTGTGCCGCAGCGTGTGCGGGCTGGCGTGCTGGGCGATTCCGGCGATCTGGAGATACTTCGTCAGTCTCCGGCGGATCGAACGCGCCGAAAGCCGCTTGCCGTGCTTGTTGATGAACAGGGGCCCGCGGACCGGGAGTCCGACCGTCGCAGACCGCTTGAAGCAGTAGCGGTAGATCGCCTCGGTGGCCTTGCTGCCGATGGGAACCAGGCGTTCCTTGCGACCCTTGCCGCCCACGCGCAACGCCTCGTTGAATTCGTCGAGGTCCTCGACGTTGAGGTTCACCAGTTCGCTGATGCGAAGACCGGCCGAGTAGATCGTCTCCAGGATCGCCTTGTCCCGCAGCCCGCCCAGGGTGTTCTCGTCGGGGGCGTTCATCAGGGCGTCGATCTCTTCGACGGTGAGGCAGCGGGGGAGCTTCTTGTCCTGGCGGGGCGTGCGTATGACCGCCACCGGCGAGGCCTCCACCACCCCGACGCGGACGAGGTACTTGTAGAGGCTGCGCAGGGCGGCGAGCTTGCGGGCGACGGTGGCCTTGGAGTAGCCGGTGTTGCGCATCATCGCCAGGTAGGCCCGCACGTCCATGGCGGTGACCCCCGGCAGGCGGGCGTTGAGGCCGGGCAGTTCCTCGGGCTCGGGCTCGGGAAGATTCTCGATGGTAAGGTCCGCCTCGGAGGCCTCAGCGGCAAGGAAGCGGCAGAACTGCCACAGGTCGGCCGCGTAACTGCGGACGGTGTGCGCGGAGAAGTTGCGCTCCAGTTGGAGGTACTGCAGGAAACGGTCTACGTGCTCAATCTCGGTCATCGCCATCGGCCTGTCGGTAGCATTGCTAGGATATCGGCCGATCGATGCCTGGCTCTCCAGTGTACCGCGGGCGAGGTGGTGGACGGGGCTACTTGACGTCGTAGGGGCTCAGGGCCTTGGAGCAGTCCTGGGCAGCGTGATGGGTGACCTGGAAACTCAGGGTCGCGGCATCCAGCCAGTCGACGCGATGGTCGGGGTCTTCTGCCAACCGCACCAGTTCCTCGACAACGTAGTCCTCGCAGCCGGGGGTGTACCGGAACATGAACAGGTGGCCGTCCTTTTCGATGCTGAGCGTTCTGAGGATCATGGTGATTTCCTGCTGGATCAGTGGTCGAACTTCGGCGCCCCCATTTCCGCGGGTGCCTCCGGGTGAGTTATCGGAAAGCGGACGGGGCAACTGAACGAATGCAAAGAGTTCGGCAGAGTTTTTCAGAGAATTCAGGTTGCGGGCTTCCGGCCGCCCGCGATGCGATTTTCGGAAATAGCGCCCTGCAAAACTGTCGGGGAATCCCCCCAAGTTCAGCATGGAAAAGGGACAAAGAAGAATTGCGGGAAAAATCTTGGAGGTGGGATACCGTATCTAATTTACTGTCATGTAAGGTGTTCCCTGTAGGTCTTCGCGAATGGATACGAAAAAGCCTGAAATCACTGGTTGACAGGCAAAAGGGGGCCGATTACTATCCTGCACACAAGGCCGGTCTCCCCCTGCCGGCCTAGTTCCCCACGAACAGCAGTCTCGGCTCTCCCCCTGGCCGGGACTGCTGCTTCTTTTTTACTGTAAGGCAACCACCTTACCCCCGGCGGTGCATCGCTGCCTTCTCGTGGCGGGAATGAGTGTGCCTCGACCTCAAATGCGCGGAATGTTCCCCGTGATTTTCTGCGGGGGTGGAGGGAAGATTCCTCAAGGCAGGATTGCTTGCACACCCTTGCGCCCGAGGTAAAATGGACGCAACCCGACTCATGGAGGACGGTATCGCGACGGAGCGTTCATCCCGGTTTGTGTCCGGCGACCTGTGGTCGCCCGACGAGCCGCTGCCCGGAGGCCGTGCTCTTAACGAACTGGCCGCCCGCATTCTTACCGCGTGGGAGATGCCCCACCTGATCGGGCCGGTGCGCATCGGCTACAACGCCCGTCTTCGTACCACCCTGGGCCGGGCCCTGCTGGACGAGCATCGCGTCGAACTCAACCCGCACCTGCTGCGGGATCACCCCGGGGAGTTGATCCCCACGCTCGCACACGAACTGGCGCACCTGGCCGTGCATCTCCGTTATGGCCGCGCGGCCGCGAGCCACGGGCTGGAGTTTCGGACGCTGATGCGTGCGCTGGACCTCTCCGGGCGTGCGACGCACGACCTGCCGGTGGGACACCTGCGGCAACGTCGGCGGCGATACCTCTATGTGCACCGCTGCGATACCTGCGGCGTGCAGGTGGTCGCCCGGCGCGTCCTGCGGAACCGAATCTGCGCCCGGTGCGGACCGGCGATGCAATGGAACGTTCTTCGGGTGCCCAACACCCCCGGCGGGCGGGCCATGGTAAAGGAACTGCTGAAAGGCACGCCGGACTGACGAAAGCCTCTGCCGGCCGGCGGCCGCCTGTCCTACTCGAAGTACACGCCGCCCTCCTGCAGCGCCTCGCGCAGGGCGGGGTAGGGCAGTTCCCGCGTAGTGCAGTCCCTGTCGGCACACAGCGCCGCGGTGGTCCCGGCCGCCTGCCCCTGCCCCATGCAGCAGACGGTGTTGCGCGTCGACATGTGCGCCTCGTGGTCGGAGGTAATCAGCATGCCCGCCGCCAGCAGGTTCTCCAGCTTCGCCACCCGCAGGGCACGGTAGGGAACGCCGTAGGTGCCGCCCCCGGCGATCTGCAGCCGCGGGGCCGAGTCGTGGAAGCCGTAGGTGAACACGTCGTCGTCGAAGTGCCGCGCCTCCAGCACGTCGGAGAGGCTGATGTCGTAATCGCACACGACTCGCCGCCCCCGACGAATGCACAGCGACGGGCTGGTGCGGGCGATAAACGCCTTCCCGCAGCCGGGAACGAACCGGCGGAACAGGTCGGCGGCGCTGCGCTGGCGGCGCCGCAGTTCCAGTTCGGCGGCGGTTACCGCATCGCGATCGGTGGGGCTCGTGGGCATCTTGAAGTTGAGCTTCACGAACATGAAGTAGTCGTCGTGGGTCGTGGTCACCACCAGTGCCATGCCGATACGCCTCGCCTCGGCGGCGAATTCCTCCGGCAGTTTCGCCATGTGCCCGTCGAGCCGCACGATGCACCCGTCGCGACCGTCGCGGATACCCTCGCTGTACTGCGTCAGGGCGTCGCAGGACTGCAGAAAGTCGCGGTAGCCTTCCACGTCCACGTTCGCCAGGGCCATGCTGTTGGCGACGGGGTAGTCGTTGGGTTCGTCGTAGTCGGCCCCGGCCGCGGCGCACAGATCGCCGTAGCCTGTGCAGTCCACGAAGCAGCGGGCCTGCAGCGCCTCCCGGCCTGACCGGCTCTGGGCGATGGCCGCCTGCACGGTCTGGCCTTGCACGGCCGCGTCGACCAGCAGCGTGTTCATCAGCAGCGTTACGCCGGCTTCCTCCAGCATCTCCATCGCCGTCAGTTTGTAGACCTCGGTGTCGATGGCGGTGCAGACCGAATCGTAGTCGAACCCGCGGGTCATTTCGGCGTGTCCGCTGCAGCCGCCGGCCGTCATCAGCCGGTCGATGAGTTCCTGGGGCAGCCCGCGGACCACCTGCCGCTTCTCGACCCCGGGAAACGCCTTCCACAGGTTGTAGAAGCTGTGCAGCGCTGTTCCGCCTTCCACCGCGACCCCGCCGAGATAGCCCTTGCCCTCGACCAGGGCGGTTCGAGCCCCGCATCGGGCGGCCGCCAGGGCGGCGATGACCCCGCCGGTGCCGCCTCCGGCGACAACGACGTCGAAGCGGCGGGCCGGGATGCTGCGAGAGGGTTCCTGGTACGGCTGCATGGCGTTTCCTCCGTGGTGCAGGGACGCGGATACGTGCAGGCAATCTTCGCACAGGCAGGGGGCTGCGTCCAGCCCGCAAAGCGACGATTGGAGACCGGCGGTTGTGAATTGCCGTCGAATCGGTACAATACTTCGTTCCGGTCTGGACGGTGGCTCCGCACCGTCGACCCAGAGAACGAAACCCCAAGGAACCCCAACCCGAAAGGTAGGAATCGATGGAATTCGAAGTTGCCCAGCGACTGGCGAAGCTGCCCCCGTACCTCTTTGCGGACCTTCGCCGCAAGATGGCGGCCGCCCGCGAGAAGGGCGTGAAGGTCATCCGCATCGATATCGGCGACCCGGACGCTCCGACGCCGGACCCGATCGTGCAGGAGTTGATCAAGGCCGTCGATGACGATACCGACCCCGACCGCCACCGCTACGGTTGCGACCGCCCGGTGGAGGCCCTCGACGAGGCGATCAAGCGGTTCTACTCCAAGCGTTTCCAGGTGGAGCTGGCCGACGAGCAGTTCGTCTCGACGATGGGCTCCAAGGACGCGATCGTCAAGTTCTGCCTGGGGCTGATGAACCCCGGCGACGTGGCCATCGCTCCGGTGCCCGGCTACCCGACCTACAACATCGGGCACGTCTTCGCCGGCGGCGTCACCTGGCAGCTTCCCCTGCGGCCGGAGAACAACTGGCTGCCGGACTTCGACGAGATTCCCATGGAAGTCCGTCGCCAGGCGAAGCTGCTGTGGCTGAACTACCCCAACAACCCGACCACAGCCACCGCCAACCTGGACTTCTTCAAGAAGGCCGTCGAGTTCGGACGCGAGAACAACATTCTCATCTGTCACGACAGCGCCTACTCCGAGAACGTCTACGACGGCTACACCGCCCCCAGCATCCTGCAGGTGGACGGCGCCGCCGACACGGCCGTGGAGTTCTTCAGCCTCTCCAAGGGCTTCAACATGACCGGCTGGCGCTGCGGCTTCGTGGCCGGCAACCCCAGCGCGGTCAAGGCCCTCAAGACCGTCAAGGAGAACGTGGACAACGGCGAGATGCGCCCCATCCAGGCGGCCGCCGCGGTGGCACTGGACAGGGCCGAGGACGTCATCCCGCAGATCAACGAGGTCTACAAGCGGCGTCGTGACCTGGTGGTCAACACGCTCAACAACGCCGGCTGGAGCATCGAGCCGCCCAAGAGCACCATCTACATCTGGGCACCCGTCCCGGACAAGTACAGCGGCGACAGCGGCGCCTTCGTGGCCGACCTGCTGGAGAACACCGGCGTGATGGTCACCCCCGGCCGCGGGTACGGACAGTGGGGCGAGGGCTACTTCCGCATCTCGCTGACCTACCCCGATGCCACGCTGAAAGAAGCCATGGACCGGATCATCGAAATGAAGATCTGACGCCGGTCCCACAGCGAAGCAAAGCACACGGCGCGGCGGATCGTCCCAAAGGCGGTTCGCCGCGTTTCTGCGCGCCGCGGGGGCCATCGGCCTGAACAGGCCGCCGCGGGGGGAAGTGCCCATTTCCCGGATTTTCCGCGAGGGATGTTTCGCATGGCCTGACATAAGGATATGGTGGAAAGCCATGGGGTTCCTGCCCATCGCTCGCGGCAGGGCAGAACGAAAGGAAGGGCGGCGTGAACGGACGTTTCGACGGTGCGTGGCGAACGCGGGCATTGGCCGGAGAAGCCACGGCCGTCCGGGAACTCGCCGAAGCGACCATCGCTCCGCTGTTTCGTTTCTGCTTCTATCGGGTCGGGGGCGATCACCATCTCTGCGAGGAAGCCGTGCAGGAGACGCTGCTGAAGGCGATCGATCGGCTGCCGTCCTATCAGCCCACCCGCGGCGACGGGGAGGTGTTCCCCTGGCTGACCGGGCTGGCCCGCAACGAGATCCGCCGCATCCTGAATCGCGAGAAACGCACGGCCGGGCTCGCGGAGTTCTGGCGACGGATGGACGAGCAACTGCTGTCGCTCTATGCCATGCTCGAGACCGAGCCGTTCGGTGACGACCTGCTGGTCCGCGCCGAAACCCGCACCATGGTCAACGCCACCATGTCCCAGTTGCCCCTTCGCTACAGCCATGCCTTGGAGGAGAAGTACGTTCGCGGCAGGACGCTCCGCCAGATCGCGGCCGCCGCCGGCACTACCGAGAAGGCCGCCGAGAGCCTCCTGGCCCGGGCCCGCCAGGCGTTCCGCTCGACGTTCCTGGCGCTGGCCGGCAATCTTCCCCTCCAGAGCGACTTCGACCGATTCGGCGAGGTGACGCCATGAACGACCGCAAGCCAGAAACACCGCACGAAGAAACCGCCGACAAGAACCTGCGAAACCTTCTGGGCAAGGCGTACGACCCGCCTTCGCCTTCGCCCGTCTTCGGTCGCGAGTTGACCGATCGGCTGATCCGCCGCGCCACCGAGAAGGACCGGGGGCATGGAGCGGAGGTCCCGCGACGGGCCTGGCTGTGGATTCCCGCCGCGGCCGCCGCCTGTGCGCTGCTGGCGCTGGGCGGGTGGTGGCTGGCGAACCTCCGGCGAGCGGGCGAACCGGACACGCCCGGCAAGACGGTTTCCCGCAAGACGGCGCAGACCGACGCCAATGCCGATGCGAACGCCGCCCAGCCGCTCCGGCGCCCCGCGCTGCACGCCTTCCGCATTCCTGCCGACGAGGCCGACAAGAGGAAGACGCTGGAACTTCGCGCGGGGCGCGTTCCGCTGGACGCTCCCGCCGATCCGCCTCTGCCCGCCTTGGAGCTCGGGCAGCGTGTGGAAACCGGGCGCGGCGAGAAACGCCTGCTCACGCTGCCCGACGGATCGACGCTGATGGTCAACCAGGAGTCGGCCCTGGTGCTGCAGGCCGACCGGCAGATCCGCCTGCTGCGGGGCGAGGTGTACCTGGAGGTGCCCCGGCGGGGCGACGGCGACGCCGCCGAGACCTTCACCGTCCGCACGCCCCGGCGACAGGTGACCGCGCTGGGGACCCACTTCGGCGTCTCCAGCGACCCCGACGGCCGAACCCACGTGCTGGTCACCCAGGGTAAGGTGCGCGTGGAGGGGCTCGAGCGGTTCCTGACGGCCGGGGAAATCGCCAGCGCTGCCGAGGATACCGTCCGGGTTCGACGTCTGCCGCGATCGGCGGTGGCGCTGGACTGGACGCGCCAACTCGTTGCTCGTGCCAACACGCCGCTGGTCCCCCAGAGCAAGCACGCCGGCGGACGGCTGATCGCCAAGGCCGATGACGGGGGCGAGGCGCCGCTCTCGCTGCGGAAGATTCACGTCGATGTGCACATCGAGGACGGTTTCGCCCGGACCACGATCGTGCAGACCTACTTCAACCACCTGCATCGGCGGACCGAAGGGACATTCCTGTTCCCGCTGCCGGCGGATGCGTCGCTGTCGCGGCTGGCGATGTACGTGGCCGGTAAGCGAATGGAGGGGGGCATGGTCACCCGCGAGCGAGGCCGCGAGGTGTACGACGACATCGTGACGTCCCTCAAGGACCCGGCCCTGCTGGAGTGGGTGGACGGGACGACCTTCCGGATGCGGGTGTTCCCGCTGGAGCCGCGCGAGGAGAAGGTGATCCTCTTGAGCTACACCCAGTGCCTGGACGAGGAGTACGGCCGGCAGAGCTACCGCTTCCCGGCCGGGCATTCGCTGGGCAAGGTGCGGGAGTGGTCGTGCAATATTCACCTGCCCGAGGCCGAGACGCGCTGGAATTGCCTCTCGCACGAACTGACCGAGACGCGGGACCCCAACGGCGGGGTGTCGCTGACGGCAACGGCGCGGGATATCGAACCGTCCCGCGACATCGTGTTGACGCTCACCCCCCGCGACGCCGTCTGGGACAAGGGCGAAGACATCCCCGAACAGACCGACGTGCGGACCTCCCGCGAGGGGGAACGTCGGTATCTTATGGTCCGCCATCGACCCAGGCTTGCCGCCGATGCCAGAAGCCGCAAGCGTCACTGGGTATTCGTGCAGGAGACCTCCGCGGCGCGCAACCCGCTGCTGGCGCGGGCGCAGATCGAACTGATGCGGGGCATCCTGCATTACGCGGCCGCGGGAGATACCTTCCAGGTCATCACGGCCGCCCATCGGGCGAAGCTGCTGACGCCCGACCCGCTGGCGGTCGGCAGGCAGACGGTGGAGGCGGTCGCTGCCGCGCTGGGCAAGACGCACCTGCTGGGGGGGCTGGACGCCGAGGCGGCGCTGAAGCTCGCGGCCCGCACCGCCGAGGGTCGCCGGGACGCCTGCATTGTCTATCTCGGTGCGGGGCAGCCGGTCTTGGGTGAGCGCTCGAACTGGGAGCTTGTGGAGATGCTCAGCCCGCGGGTTCGGTTCGTGGGCCTGGCGACAGGCAAGCGGTATAACAGTGAGTTGCTCAATCTCGCGGCCCGTCGGACCAACGGTCTGCATCTGCAGGTCAACCCCGACGAGAACCTCCGATGGCGGGCGAGGGAGATCCTCGACACGCTGAACACCCCTCGGATCACGGCCCTGGAGGCCTTCGCCCGGGTCGACGGCGAGCGCAGACGCCTTCTGCTGACCGACACGATGGTCTCCCACGGCGGGCAGGCGCGGGCGATTCTGGCGATAGGCGAAGATGCCGAACTGCCCGGCGAGATCACCTTCCACGGCGTCCTGGCAGGACGTCCCTGGAGCAGGACGGTGAGCACGGCCGGGCATCGCGGCGGGGCCGGTTACCTGCCTCGGACGTGGGCGAAGCTGGAGATCGAACGTCTCCAGCGGATTTACGCCCGCACCCGGGATGAGCCCATCCGGGAGAAGATCACGCAGCTCAGCCTCGAGATGTACGTCATGTGCCCTTGGACGTCTCTGATCGTGCTGGAGAACCCCAGGATGTACCGCGACTACGGCGTCGAGCAGGGGCGCAGCGACCATTGGGCGATGTACCCGGCTCCGCCGACGATCCCGGTGGTATACGAGCCGCTGGAGTCTCCACGTCCCCAGGCCGATCCGCGCCGCATTGTCGGTACTGAAGAACCGGTAGACTCCTGGCGACGCAGGTTGCTGGGGACCATCCGCACCCACGAGCTTCTGACCGGGGAGATGCTGCTGGGCAATGCGCGGGAACTGCTGGCCGATGGGCAACTCCTCCGGGCGCGGGACCTGCTGGCCGAGGCGCGGGAACTGGGCATTTCGGACGTCGAGGTGGACGAACTTCACCGGTGGCTGTCGGCGGCGCTGGAAGTGAGCGGACAGGCGGGCGCACCGCGGCCGATTGTGCCGGGCATGGGGAATCGGCCTTGGTATAAGCTGATTCGCTACCCGTCGAGCTTCGCCCACCAGGCCCAGCGCAGGAAGCGGAAGTCGATCGGGCGTTTCGCCGAGCCGGCCGCCGAACGACGGACACGGCGCAAGCTCCGGGTACGGATACACAAGGTCGGTTTCCAGGATATCCCGCTGGAGCACGTGATCGAGTTCCTTCGTGACGTGGCCGGGGTGAATGTCGTCGTCAATTGGGCCCGCCTTGAGGACCGGGGTCTCGAGAAGAGTACGGAAATCAGCCTGGAAGAGCTTAAGGACATTACAGCCGAGCAACTGCTGGAACTCGTTCTGGATGCTTCCGGTCGCAGGGCGTGTGAACTGAACTACGAGGTCCGCAATAACGTGGTGTACATCTCGACCGAAAGCCACCTGCGAACGCGGACGTACCAGCGGGTCTACGACATCCGGGGGCTGGTTCCTGAGCAGGTTCCGATGCCCGACGACCTGCCTCCGATCGTAACGGCCGCCGACAGCAGGGTTGCCCGGCGTCGCCTGGAGCAGATTGTCGGTCTCCTGAAGAACGCTGGCCCAGTGGACAGTTGGGCCGACCAGGGCGGGGCAGGCACCATTCGCGAATACCCGGGGCTGTTGCTGGTGCGGCACACCCCCGAAGTGCATGAGAAGATCGAGCAATTGCTGACGATGCTGCGATATCCCGACGATTGGCCCCGACGCCTGCAACTGCTGAGGCAGAAGGGGCTGCGGGACATCGGATCGATTTCGGCCGAGGAGAAATTCCGGCGGGCGATCCATCGGCCGATCACGCTGGACAAGCAGGTCAAGACGACCATGGGCGAGTTCATTCGGTTCGTGAAGGACAACCTCGGCGAGAACCTGGTGGTCGACTGGCAGGCGATGGCCAACGAGGGGGTCCACAAACAGACGCCGCTGGAGATGCCGGGGATGAAGGACGTGTCGCTCAAAGAAGTAGTGAAGATAGCCGGCGAGTCGCTGCCCGGCCCGGATTTCCCGCTGACCCTGGGCTACCGCCACGGCGTTCTGCACATGGCGCCGCGGCGCAAGGTGCTGAGCAGGGAGGCGACGCTGCGGGCGTACGACATCCGCGACCTGATCGCTCCGACGCCCTACTGCCCGCGACCGAAAGAGGATCCGGAGCCGGACGGCCTCTGCGGGGATGACGACGATGACGAGATCGAATGGATCCGGGCGCCGGCCCCGCTGCCCGACACCCGCGTCACGGACGTGACCGACCTGTTGATCCCCGTTCCCGACTTCAATGCCCCGACGACGGACCTGAACGATCTTCCCCCTGAAGACGGCGGCTTCGATGGGCTGTTCTCTGACGACGATGATGACTGGGGGCCCCACTCCACGACGGAAAGACTGGTCACGTCTGTGAAGGAACTGGCCCCGTTGGATGTCTGGCACGACCAGGGCGGACCGGGTTCGGTCGAGATCATGGGCGGGAGGATGGTCGTCCGCGCCAACGACCGGACGCATCGGAACATCAGGAAGATGATGGATCTGCTGCGCCGCGCCTACCGCCCTTCGCCGACCGGGCCGACGGTTATCCGGGCCGAGGCGGGCACGCTGGCGTCGCTGACGTTGAGCGAGGAGCACTTCGATCGGCCTACGCTGCTGGCAGCGGGATTCATCACCACCGAGGCCGACGTCGCCGCCGTCCTGGAGGCGGAAGGCCCCGCGGGCATTCAGCCGCGGAAGGGGCGAATCGACTCCGGAGCGGCCGACCTGCTGAAGATCGCGCGGAGGAACGCCCGCAGTAGCGACGGCTGGACGCGGGCCCGCCGAAAGGGCGAGACGGTCGACTTCCACCCCGACGGGCGGTATGGAATCAGCCGGACCGCCGGGGCCGGGCTCACGGAAACGCTCTTCTGCGACGGCAACGCGCTGTGGCACGTGTATCCGGAACTGGGCCTGGTCGCCCGACGCGAGATGAGCCGCTTCCACCGCATCGCCGCGATGGTCGATGTCCCCTGGATCGTCCCGTCGGCCGACCTGCTGGCAACCGGGGCCGACGTTCGGCTGGTCGCCCCGGGCGTCTTGGCGGTCGTTCCGCACAGGAACACCGCGGCTCGACAGCCCGCGCTGCGGCTGACCTTCGACGACGGCCGACTGATCCGACGAGAATGGCTCGACTCCCAAGGCCGCCGGCTGCGCGGCATCGAGACCGCCGCCGACGGCACCGTTCGCGAGTTGGGCCCCGCCGGCAGGCGGACCCTGCGCGGCAGATATGCCTTCACCGACGCCTCCGAACCCAGGCCTCCCAGCCTGCAACGCATGGTGGTGCTGGAGATGCCCGTTCGGTCCCCCCGGCACGTGCTGGAATCGCGCAACCTGGACGAGACCGACTGGGAGAAGTGGACCCCCAGAGACGCCCTGGCGTTCGTTGCCGCTACCATGCTCCCGCCGCGGAGCCAGTGGACCCACCGCGGGTCGGAACTGATCCGCGAGCGGTTCTTCGCCCGGAAGGACCACCGTCCCGGGCTCTACGTGCTGGCGATGGCCGCGGAGAAGCCGGTGGACGTCAAGGGCCCGCCGAGGAACGACATTCAACGGTATATCACCGCCGATACCCTGCCCGTCGAGGAATGGGACGATCCCAGCGGATTCCTCAAACGGCTGGCGGACATCCGCCGCCTGTACCGCCAGGTGCAGCAGGAACGTCCGGCCGACAAGCCCAAAGCCGAGTGGATGAAGGAGACCCTGGCGACGCTGAAGGAGATGGAGCCCAATGTTCTCACGTGGGCGATCGCCTCCGAACTCATCCTTCGCAAGCCCCCCGCCGAACTGCTGCCCGCGCTGGTGAAACTGCTGGACCGCCACGCCGAGACGCTGCCGGAGGTCCGCATGGCGGCGGGATACTCGGCCGCCCGTTGCCTGGCAGAGATGGGTCGCTCGGGCGAGGCAGCCGGGCGGTTCGTCAGGCTGATCGCGGCAATGGCTGAACATCGCATTGCGCCGGTGGTCGACAAGCAGATCCGCGGGACCATGGACATCGAAGCGTGGTCGGCGGCGTTGCGGTCGGCATCGGAAATGTTGAATGACGCCAATGCCGTCGCCCCGTCGCTGCTGCTGGGCTGGAACGCGATTCGGGCGGGCGACCGCGAGGGTGGCTTGGCGGTGCTGCGGAGCACGGCCCAACGGGCCTCCGGCGTGGAGAAGAAGCTGGCAGCGATGGGGGCGTTCGAGATATGCATCTCGCTGCACGAGTGGGACCTGGCCGAGGAGATGGTGCCGTTTATCGAGGGGGTGCCCCTCGTCGCTGAGAGTTCCGACTTCTGGCGGATGGCTGCCACCGTGGCGTACGAGCAAGGCGAAGTGACGAAACACGCCCTGCGCATGGCCAATGCACTGGAGGCCGACTACGCCGCCGGTGAGCCGATGAGCTACGAGCCCTTCCTCAAGCAACATCGCATCACCATGGACAGCCTGGTATTGGCGGCCCGGCAGTGCCGCCGCGAGGGCTTGCGGAACCGAAAGCTTCTGGCGACGAAGATCGTGCGCATTGCCGACCACAGCCGGGTCATCTTCAGGGGGGCAAACGACAAGGTCCTTCTCGCAGCGGCGGAGGCTTTGCTCCTGCTGGAGGCCGAGGAACTTGCCTGGGGCTACCTGACGACCCCGGTGGCCCGGTCGCCAATGTCCCACCCGAGGTGGTCCGATCTGTCGAAGTGGCTGGCCGAGCACGGCCGCATCAGCATGGCCGCCGATGCGAAGGTGATTGAGGCGGAGTGGGACTTCAACTGCCTGAGGGTCGCCTGGGAGGCATGCGACCTGCTCGAACAGGCGGGCCGCGAGAAGGAAGCCATCGAGGTCTGCCGCCAGGCGCTGACCCGCAAGGGCCTCGAGAACTGGGACCGCGATTACGTCGAAGACATCGCCGATGCACTGAGCCGCCTGACCGGAGAGAAGGTGGAACTGCCCGAGCATCTCAGGCCCAAAGAGGATGACGAGTGACGGCTGCGATGTTCGGAAGCAGGCGAATATCCCAACCGGCTCCAGCGCACGGAGGCAGACCACTGCGGCGCGCCGGCGCGAGACCGCCGGGCACATTCTGAAGCGGCTCGGCCGCGCCGAGTCCGGATGAGATCTGCCGCGGGTCAGCGGTTTCTTCTGCTCAACTTCTCACAGGCATACACGCCCTGAATGATGCCCTTGATGTACCCGTACGCCCAGGCGAAGTGCTGCAGCCCGCCCGGGTCGTCCTGGTGTCCGGGGGTGTGGTCGGGCATGAGCATGCCCGTGTAGCCGGCCTCCTTGTAGGTCATCGCCGCCCGGAACATGTCGATCTCGCCCTCGTCGTGGTAGGTCTCCACGAACTTCTTCGGGCCGCCGCGCAGGTTGCGGAAGTGCACGCCTACGATGCGGTCCCGCTTCGCAAACCACCGGA
This sequence comes from Phycisphaerae bacterium, assembly GCA_046539005.1. Classification (GTDB taxonomy): domain Bacteria; phylum Planctomycetota; class Phycisphaerae; order SM23-33; family SM23-33; genus CAZFPT01. Next base: position 6,935 of record JBKHHV010000012.1, on the reverse strand, counting down.
TCGCCTCGTACAGGCCCTCCGGTTTCCGGTCATCCGGCAGCATCTCCCACACGCAGCCTTGGCAGAACAGGATGCCGTGGCAGGGGCTGTCCTGGATCTTCACGAACTTCTTGAGCCCCTCCACGCTGTCGAGGACTTGGTCGATCTTCCACTCGTTGCGGTCCGGCATCGGCGGGTCGTTGGGGTGGCACGACAACTTCACCTTGGCCTCATGGGCTACCGGGACGACCTTCTTGAGGAAGTACTCGATCCGGTCCCAGTGGTCCTCGGCCGAGAGGGGGCCGATGTCCCGCTTGCCGCGCTGGCGCTCGACCTTGCCCAGGTCCCAGGCGCCGTACTGTCCCCCGCCGCGACCGACCTCTTTGCCCGTTCGTGCCCGCCACACCCGCACATGCAGGTTGTATTGCAGGGCGGGAATGCCGGCCTTGCCCGCGGCGATGATCTGCTTGCGGCAGCGTTCGATCGCCCCGTCGCGCTTGCCGGGCACGAGCACGTCGATCGGCACGCCCCAGTACATCGCCGCCAGTTCCAGCCCCGCCTCCCGCACCTGCTTGATGCGGGCCCGGCAGGTATCCTCGGTCCAGATTCGGTCCGGCCCGGCCGCTGCCGGCGACGCGCAGATCGCCTCCACACCGCAACGTTTCTGGAAGGGCATGTGTTTGTCGCTCGATCCCCATCGCTGGCAGCCCAACTTCATGCGTTCGGCCGTCGGCTCTTTGCTGTCGGCGGGGGTGTCGGTTTCGGACGCCAGTGCGTGTGTGGGCAGCATCGCCGAGCGCGCCAGCCCGGCTGTGGCGGCCGCGGTGGTAAGCTTCAGGAAGTCACGTCGCTGCATGGAAGTGTCCTTTCACCTGTTCAAGGCTGCGGGGGCTCGTGGGTGGCGGAGATTTCGACCAGCGTCTTTTCGCCGCGTCGGCCGACCAGCCGGGTGGGGGCAAAGTCCTCGCCTGCCGGCGACCAGGTCCACCTGTCGCGGAAGCCGTCGCCGACCACCGTGACCGTGGCGGGCTTTCCCTCGGGCGTCTCCAGAGTCACGCCCGCGCCGGTCGCCCACGGGTCGTATACGCTCGCCAAGCGGAGGCGGTCGGTCTTCCACGTCAACTGCAGTTGCTGCCAGCCCAGCGGCTTGCCGCGATGGTCGGCCGACGATTCGGCGATCCGCACGGCTGCCTTCTGCGTCCCGGCCACCACAAACGGACAGCGGGCCTTGCCCTTGCTCAGCACGTAGGACCGGTCGGCCTTGTCGGCCGTCAGATTCGGTCCCTGCACCAGCCAGGTCAGCTCGACCGGCTCTGGAGCCAGCACGTGATCGAGCACCAAAACGTACTTGCCTTCCACCCACAGCAGGATGCGCCGGAAGCGTTTCAGGGCCGGTCGGACGTCGCGGATCGCCGGGTACGCGCCGGCCGACTCGCCTTCCACGACGACCACGTCTCCGTCTCGCTTCCAGGCGGTGACCACGGCCATCTTCGTCATGTCCCCGCCGCGTGCGGGCTGGCTCCAGCCGGCGCCTTCCTTGCGGCCCTTCACCGTCTGCCCCACGCCGTTGACGAGGAGGGTGTTGTGGTTGGCCGACTTCTTGCGTTTGGAGTAGCGGTCGGTCTCGGCCAGCAGCTCTCCGCCGGCGAAAATCGTGAACGACGCGGCGTCGGGGTCGTCGTGGGCCACGTTGACGTACTTGTGGCCGTTGGCGTTGCGGTAGGCATTCAGCCGGTACCCGCCCAGCGGCCCGCACTTGAACGTCACGGCGACGTCGTCCTTGCCCCAGCCGGTTCGCATGGTCGCCAGCCCCAGGTCGGGGAAGAACGCGTCGTGGTCCAGCTTCTCCAGCGATCCGCCCGTCAGCTTCGGATCGTGCCACAGCATCGACATCCACCCCAGCCACCACGCCTTGGGGTTGCGGGCATGCAACTTCTCCAGCCCGTCCTGGGCGTCGGCCAGCTCGTGGGTCGCCGCGGCCGCGTACAGAAAGTTGCTGTAAGACCCCATGCCGCTGCTGTCGCCGAAGTGCAGCGACTTGCCCAGCCCGGGCGCGACGGTATGCAGCCGGAACAGGGGGGCATTGCGGAAGAACCGGCTTTTCATGAATTCGGTGCCGAAGCAGCGATCGGCCGCCTGGTTGGCGAGGGTCAGGTGGGCCCCGCCGAAGATGAGGTAGCTCGGGCCTTCATGACTGGTGCCGTCGGGGGGAAGCCACTTGTTGACGAACTGCATCTCCTCCCGGCAGCGGGCGAGGATCCAGTTGTCCTCGGCGTCTCCCTCGTAGGCGGCCAGCGTCGCCAGCACCATGCCCGCGTCGCGGTGCCAGCGATGGTTGTTGGCCGGGTCTCCCTGCCAGTACCCGGTGGCCTTGTTGCGGTTCAGGTGCCCGCCGTAGTATTGGGCCCGGGCCATGCCCAGCAGCTTGCGGCGGAACTTCTCGCGGAAGTCGGCCGGCAGGTCATCGTGCAGCCAGTCGTACGCCAGCGCCGCCCCGATCAGCACGTTGGCCGAACTCATCCCACTGTCCCGCTCGCGGGTGGTCTCCCAGTGGGGCAGTTCCAGCAGCATCTTCATGTAGCCCACCGTCCGCCGGAAGGACTCCTGCTTGTCGGTCAGCACGTAGTGCAGGGCGACGGTGGGCATCCGCCACAGCCCGACGCGCTGCCCATCGGTGGCGTCCTTGAGGAAGCCGGGCCTGGTAGGGGCTTTGCAGACCGGCAGATACTGCTGCATCTGCCGGAAGAAGGGCTTGCCCCCTCCGGCGGCGAACCGGCGAAGGGCGGCGGTGTCCTCCGGGCCGAACAACAGCCGCGGGTGGTCACCCATGACCGACTTCACCAACTCCGGAGGGTTCTTCTCAACGGGGTCGCTGTCGGGCACGACCGGCTCGGCCGCCGGGGCCGCCGCCGGCATCAACAGCAGGCAGGCGGTGACGGCCAGGGAAGCAGCGCGGTTTCCGACCTGTAAGTCCGGGAGCATCTTCATCGTTTTGCCCTCAGTTCGATAAGCGTGACTTCCGGAGGCGAGCCGACGCGGAGAGGCGGCCCCCACGTGCCGGTGCCGCGGCTGACGTACAGCGTCGACCCGCCGGGCAGGTCGTGACGACCGGTGCAGTACTCGTGGGCCAGTTTCGTCAACAAGCCGAACGGAAACACCTGACCGCCGTGCGTGTGCCCCGACAGTTGCAGATCGAACCGTCCGCGCGAGCCGGCGTCCACGTCGGGCCGGTGCTTCAGCAGGACTACCACGTTGGGGTCGCCCTGTGGCGGCAGGACGGCCTGTTCGTTCAGCCGCGGCTGCAATCCCCGGCGACGGGCGGCCGGGTCGTCCACGCCCGCGATCTGCAAACCGGGAAGCGGGCTTACCCGCTCCTGCCGAAGCACGCGGAAACCGGCCGTCCGCAGGAACGCCATGCTATCCTCCAGCCCGGCGTAGAACTCGTGGTTCCCCAGCACCGCGTATTTGCCCAACGGGGCGTCGACTGTGCCGAGTTCTTCGGCCAAGGGGCCGACCTTCTCGATTCGGCCGTCCACCAGGTCGCCGGTGCAGACGATCAGGTCGGGCTCCAGGTCGCGCAGCAGCCGAATGGCCGCCCGGAGTCGCTGACGACTCTGGAAGCTCCCCACGTGCACGTCGGATATCTGCGCGATCCGCAGCGAGCGTCTGCCGTCGGGCAGGGAATCCACCTCGACGGTGAGGTGGCTGGTGCTGACATGCCGAGCCTCGAACCACCCCCACGTACTTGCCCCCGCGATGAGAACCGCCGCGACCGCAAACTGCCTCCGCGGGCCCAACCGGACGGCCTGGAGGGCCGGCAGCCGCTTCGATCCCACTTTCACCAGGACGTTCCACGCCTGCAACGCCAGCCCCGCCCACAGAAACCAGAACAGCAGGACCATCCATATCATCAGCACGATCCCGGCCGCTTCGCCAAGGGTCTCGAGGCCGAGTCGGCCGACGGCGCGCCCCCACAGCCGTGCGGTGGCCAGCACCAGAAGCACCCCGACGACGGCGAGGTGTCCCCGTCCCAGGCGGGGGAACGCTGCCCGGAACCGCCAGAAGAAGTATGCGCTCATCAACGCAACGCCGGCCGTGAGGATGAGACTGAACATGGGCTGATCCTCGGCGTCGCCAACCGCCGTCCCTGCCAGAGACGGCCGACGACTGGGTACGCTTGTCTACCGGTTCCCCTGCGGGGACGGTTAGCCCACTCTAGCAGATCGGCCGACCTCCACCAAACCCCCAAGTTCGGGTGTTACGGGTGTCTCCGACACCCGTGCGGCTGCGAAAAACGCTGAACGCCAAGGCAACCCGGTGGCGTTTGGTAGAATCCGAAACGGGGGTGGAACTGCCCGGTGCCACGGGTGTCTCCGACACCGGTGCTGTGTGAATGGCGGGGAAAGGTTTTTGTAGGGGGGCAGTTTGCCTGCCTGCAGGAAAGACGGCGGCTGCCCCTCACCCGACCCTTCGGGCCACCCTCTCCCCGAGGGAGAGGGATCACCCTTCCCCCAACCTGGGGGGGAAGTGCCCGTGCAGCAGGCGATGGGGGCGTTTCGCAAACCCCTCACCCGACCCTTCGGGCCACCCTCTCCCCGAAGGGAGAGGGGTTAACCCTTCCCCCAATCTGGGGGAAGTGCCTGCGCAGCAGGCGATGGGGGCCGATGGGTGTAAGTCTGAATGAAGACACAGGCAGGCAAGGCCGGCCGAGCAGCATTGGCCTTCACTTTTTCACGAAGACCTTCCGGGGGCAGAGTGCCAGGCGGGAGGCGTCGTAGGTTGCCAGGGCGAGCAGGCGGCCGTCTTCTGAGACCACGGCCATCTCGGCCCCGTTGGGCGGGTCGCCGGTCAGCCGTGTATTGGCGGCCGCGACTTTCTGGCCCATCGCGAGTTTCTCTTCCCCCCGTTGGGACACCACGGCCTGGGGCAGGTCGGCCAGGGCGGCGATCGGCGGCAGGAGGTGTTCGTGGACGTCCAGTTCTCCCAGGCGCACGGCCGACTCGGCCGAGAATGCCCCGACCCCCTCGCGGACGATCCGGCTGCAGTAGCCCCCCGTCCCCAGCGCCTCGCCGAGGTCGCGGGCGAGTGATCGGATGTACGTACCGCTGGAGCAGACCACCCGCAGCGTGACCCGCGGGTAGTCGTAATCGACCAGGTCCAGCGAGTGCACGGTCACCGGCCTTGCCTGCAGGTCGGGTAGCTGCCCCCGCCGGGCGAGGTCGTAGGCCCGGCGTCCTTCGACGTGGACGGCCGAGTGGGCGGGGGGAGCCTGCATGATATCCCCGCGCATCGGCGCCAGGGATTCGCGGACCTGCCGGATTCCGGGCGGAGTAACGTCCCGGGCGTGCGTCAGCTCGCCTTCGAGGTCGTCGGTGGTGGAGCGGGCGCCCAGCGTCACGTCGGTGAGGTATCGCTTGCGGCCGTTCTGGATATGCTCGGCCAACCGGGTGGCCGGTCCGATGCACAGCACCAGCACTCCCTCGGCGAGGGGGTCCAGCGTGCCGGCGTGCCCGATCTTGGTCTTCCGGGGCAGCGCGCGTCGCACGCCGACCACCACGTCGTGGCTGGTCGGGCCCGGCGGCTTGTAGATGTTGAGCAGTCCGAACATGGGCAGACTACTCTACACGCCCCGGGGCCAAAGGCAAGCGGCGGGGGGCTTGCCCGGGGCAGCAAAAAGGCTTCGGTTTGGGACCCGGCGCCTGGTACGCAGCAAAAAGGCGCCAGGTTGGGACCCGGCGCCTGGTACGCAGCAAAAAGGCTCCGGTTTGGGGCCCGGCGCCTGGTTCGCAGCAAAAAGGCGCCAGGTTGGGGCCTGGCGCCTGGTACGTGGCAGAAACGCGGGTTACTCCGGCTTGATCTGGACCTTGCGGGGCATTTCGCGCTCGTGCTTCTTCATCTCGATGGTGAGGACGCCATCCTTGCAGCGGGCCTCGATCTGGTCGGGGTCCACCTCGGCGGGCAGTTGGACGGTGCGCTTGAAGGCGCCCGACCGCCGCTCGACGTGGTAGTAGTTGCCGTTCCTGTCTTCCTTCTCCTCGGAGCGGTGCCCGCTGAGGGTCAGGGTGTTGCCGTGAACGCTCACGTCGATGTTCTCGGCATCCACGCCCGGAAGGTCGGCCTTGATGACCAGGGCGTCCTCGCGCTCGGCGACGTCCAGTGCCGGGGCAAAGCCCAGCGCGTTGCCCGTCTCGGGGCGGAAGAAGCTCTCGAACATCTCGTCCAGCGAGTCGTGCAGCCGGGCAAGACCCGCATTCCTGTTCCTGTTGAACGGTGCCAGCAACATGGTTCCTACTCCTTTCTGCATTCAGCCTTTCGACTCTGTTTGCACACTCCCCCCGGCCGGACATCCCTTATGCCCGGCCGGGCGGGACGAATGCCTTTCGTCCCATACGACATGTGTGCAACCCCCGTGCCAGTTCATGACGCATGGGTCAAGTAACTGTTATAAAGGGGGTTGTGGCCTGTTCCGGCCGATGCGTCCGTGGTGCAAAGTGCCAAAATGGCGTCGATCGGGGCACGGGGTGCCGTAGCGACAGCCGCCGAGGAGATGGCCGATCGGGTCTGGGAGACCGGCGGAAGGTTCATGTTTTCGCTGCTCGCTGACCGATGAAAGACCCAAGACCCGCCCCGGACGGGGGATGCGGGATCGCAAACCGTTGCCAGGAAAGGGAGTCGGCCCGTGGAACGCATCGGCCATGCCATAGGAAAATCGTCCCGCAGCATCGAGCTGGGAGGACACTTCTCGCTGGAGAAAGCCAATGCATCCCTGGTGCTGGTTCGGTTGATCGTCGCCGAGATCGTCGTCGAGTTCCGGCGACTGCTGGACCTCCAGGAACTGGTCGAGGCCGCCGAGGCCGACGCCGATACCACCCGCGCTCACAACGCCCGCCAGGACCTGCGCGACACGTTCGGCCGACTGGAGCGATGCCGGGACGAACTGGCGGATCTGGGTATCG
>JBKHHV010000188.1:0-7475 GCA_046539005.1 Phycisphaerae bacterium | reverse complement strand
CGGCATCGACGCCGGCAAGTACCCCTTCGGCGGGCCGGTCTGGGAGCGGCTGGCGAGGGCGCAGTACCTGGCCGCCGCCCGGGACGAGGCTGGCCGGCAGGAGGGCATGCTCCTCAAGCCGATGAACTGCCCGTTCCACATCCAGATCTACAAGTCCGGGCAGCGGAGCTACCGCGACCTGCCGCTGCGGCTCAGCGAGTTCGGTACGGTCTACCGCTTCGAGCAGAGCGGCGAGCTTTCCGGGCTGACCCGCGTGCGTGGCTTCACCCAGGACGACGCCCACATCTTCTGTACTCCCGAGCAGTTGGAGGCGGAGATCGAGTCGTGCGTCGAACTGACCAAGCTGTGCCTCCAGACCCTCGGGCTGGATGACTACCGGGTCCGCGTGGGCCTGCGCGACCCGGACAACGAGAAATACACCGGCCCCAGCGAGTACTGGGACCGCGCCGAGGACAACATCCGCAACGTGGTCCGCAAACTGGGCATGAACTACACCGAGGAGGCCGGCGAGGCCGCCTTCTACGGACCAAAGATCGACTTCGTGGTCAAGGACTGCATCGGCCGCGAATGGCAGCTCGGGACGATCCAGGTAGACTATAATCTTCCGGAGCGGTTCGACTTGGAGTACGTCGGCTCGGACAACGCCGCCCATCGGCCGGTGATGATCCACCGTGCCCCGCTGGGCTCGCCGGAGCGGTTCATCGGGATTCTCATTGAGCATTTCGCCGGTGCGTTCCCGCTGTGGCTCTCGCCGGTGCAGCTTGCGGTCCTGCCGGTGAGCGACCGCTTCAACGACTATGCTTCCGAGGTGGCCGCGAAGGTCCGCAACGGCGGCGTGCGGGTGGAGTTGGACGACTCGCCGGAGAAAGTCGGCGCCAAGATCCGCCGGGCGACCGTCCAGAAAGTGCCGTACATGGTGGTCGTGGGCGAGCGTGAAGCCGAGGCCGGCAGCGTTTCGCTGCGTCATCGCACCGAGGGCGACCTGGGTGCCCTTTCGGTCGAGGAGTTGCTGGAGCAGTTGCGGCGCGAGATCGACACCAAAGGCTCCGAGCCGGTTCAGATACCGGCGACCGAGTCGTAGACGATACCGATACTTCTGAGAAACAACACGGCGGACGGGCCGACCGAAGGAGGTCGTGGTCCGGGTCGTCGACAGAAGCGACAGGAGAACTACCATCGCGAAGGATCTACGTTGTAATGAGCGGATCCGCATTTCCCCGATCCGCCTGATTGACGAGAATGACGATCAAGTGGGGATCGTGGACGTCCGGGACGCACAGGCCCGCGCCCGCGAAGCGGGCCTGGACCTGGTGGAAGTGGCCCCCATGGCCAAGCCGCCGGTCTGCCGGATCATGGACTACGGTAAGTTCAAGTATTCCCAGCGGAAGAAAGAGCAGGCCGCCCGGGCCAAGCGTCACGAGCAGGAACTCAAGGAGATCCGCATCAAGACGCCCAAGATCGGGGAGCACGACCTGCAGATCAAGGTCAAGCACGCCCGGGATTTCCTCGAACGTGGCGACCGGGTGCAGTTCTCGCTGCGGTTCCGCGGGCGCGAACTGGCCCACATCGACGAAGGACAGCGGGTCTTCCAGCAGATCGTCGACGCCTTGAACGACGTGGCCAAGATCGACCAGCCCTTCCGCCGCGAAGGACGACGCATCACCATGCGGCTGGCACCGACGAAGTAGCCGACGTCGGCCGATTGTTCGAGCAGCCCGGTTTCTGCACAGGTGTTGCGCGCCCCGGCAGGCAGGCCCCGGCGGCACAGCCGGTGGGGAAATGTTGTGCATTTGCCTCTTTACACCGGGCGCAGCGATGGTAGAATGTCCGGTCTTTCGGAACCCGACACTCTAAGGATGGACGTACGATGCCGAAGATGAAAACCAAGAAGGCGATCACCAAGCGGATCAAGGTGACCGGCACCGGCAAGCTGCTGCGGTATGCCCCCGGCTCCGGCCACCTCAAGAGCCGCAAGAACAGCAAGCGCCTGCGCGAGTTCCGTCGGCCGCGCAAGGTCTCCAAGGGCTTCGCCAAGCAGGCCCGCGGACTGCTGGGGATCGGACAGTAAGCACAGACCATGGCCAAGGTGGGAGTCCCGTTGGGGACGCCCCGCGAGCAGAAGCTCGTCGGTTCGTAACGGTCCGCCGCGTGCGGACGTCCACCGGCCGAAGACACACAGGAGCTATTCATGCCACGTGTACGTAAGGGCGCCGCTCGGCGCAGGAAGCACCGCAAGATTCTCAAGGCCGCCAGCGGATACCATGGGCGCACCTCGCGCGAGTACCGCAAGGCCAAGCAGGCCGTCTTCCGTGCCGGCGTGTTCGCCACCAAGCACCGCCGCCTGCGGAAGCGCCAGTTCCGCCGCCTGTGGATCACCCGGATCAGCGCCGCCTGCAAGCAGCGCGGGATCCGCTACAGCCAGTTCATGGCCGGTCTGACCGACTCGGGGGTGGACCTCAACCGCAAGATGCTCAGCGAAATCGCCATTGCCGACCCGGCCGCGTTCGACAAGCTCGTCGACGTCGCCCGGGAGCGGATCGGCGCCACCGCCTGAGCCTCCCGCACATACCAAGCGACCGATCGGGGCGTCCGCCATGGGCGCCCCTTTTTGTTGGCACCCGCCCCCGTTGCGGCGCGGGTTGCCTGCGGGGATCGGGGCTGATAGAATCCCCCGCACAGAAAGGATGACCGATATGTCGGCGATTGAAGAACTTCAGCAGACACGCTCCGAGGCCCTGGCCGAACTCGACGCCGCCACCGACCCCGATGCCCTCGAGGACTGGCGGATCAAGTGGATCGGCTCCAAGGGCGCCGTCAAGGGGCTCATGTCCCGAATGAAGGACCTGTCCAAGGAAGAGAAACCCGCCTACGGCAAGGCGGCCAACGAACTCAAAACCGCCCTGCTGGCGGCGTTCGAGTCCCGCGCCGGCGACGCTTCGGCACGCAAGCCCCGACCGGCCGGGCCCATGGAAGACGTCACCCTGCCCGGGCGCAAGCCCAACGTCGGGCACCGGCACGTCATCTCCCAGACCGTCGACGAGATCTGCGACATCCTCGGACGCATGGGCTTCGACATCGCCTACGGCCCGGAGGTGGAAGACAATTACCACAACTTCGAGGCGCTGAACATTCCCGACTGGCACCCCGCCCGGGATCCGCTGGACAATTTCTACATCGACGTGGAGTACATGCTCCGCTCGCAGACCTCCACCGTGCAGATCCGCACCATGGAGAACACCGAGCCGCCCGTGCGCATCGCCGCGCCCGGCCGCGTGTACCGACCCGACACCGTCGACGCCACCCACAGCTTCATGTTCCACCAGATCGAGGGGCTTTACGTCGACGAAGACGTCACCATGGCCGACCTGAAGACCTGCCTCGACCAGTTCTGCAAGGCCTACTTCGGCGAAGAGGTCGCCACGCGGTTCCGCCCGAGCTTCTTCCCCTTCACCGAACCGTCGGCCGAGGTGGACATCCTTTTCCGCTACCCCGACGGCACCAGCCAGTGGATCGAGCTGGGAGGCTGCGGAATGGTGGACCCCAACGTCCTGGAGGCGGTGGGATACGACAGCGAGAAATACACCGGCTTCGCCTTCGGACTGGGAATCGAACGCATGGTGATGCGCAAGCACAGCATCCCCGACATCCGCTACCTGTTCGAAAACGACGTGCGGTTCCTCCACCAGTTCTGAGCGGCCGGCAACCGCCCGCGGCGATGCCGGCAACGCCGAGGAGAATCGCCCCCGGCAGGCGTGCCCCCAACCGCGAACCCGGGAAGAGAATCATGGACGTGAAACTGCGAACCGACTTCCCCGGAGGCAGCGGAAAGCTCGCCGGAGTCACGCCCGGCGACCGCCCGGCCGTCCGGTTCTGCGCCGAGCCGCGCCACTGCCCGCTGGCGTTGTGGTTCCATTTCCGCCTCGACGGAATTGCCGGCGAGCGGGTGCGCGTCATCCTTGCCAACCCCCACCAGACCCTCGGCGGCTGGGACTGGTCGGGAAATCGCCCGGTCTACCGCACCGCCGGCAACTCGTGGCGCCGTGCCCCCTTGCCCCGACACATCCAGACCCCGGGCGGCCTGCACGAGTGGGCGTGGGACCTCCCGCCCGTCAACGGAACGGTGGAATTCGCCCACTGCTACCCGTATCAGCAGGCCGACCTGGACGTCACGCGGGAAGAACTCGGCGACGCCTTTGCCGCCGGTTCGCTCGGGCTCACCATGGAAGGCCGCGAGATCCCTTGGCTGCGATCGACCGACGCGGGCGAGAACCCGCCTGTGGTGCTGCTGACGGCCCGTCATCACGCCGGCGAGACGCCCGGCTCGTGGGTGCTGGACGGGGCGTTGCGGCATCTCGCCGCCCACGACGATCTGCGCCAGGCCGCTACCTGGATGGCCGTCCCGTTCGTGGATCTCGACGACGTGGTCACCGGCAGCTACGGCAAGGACCCCGCCCCGCACGACTGCAACCGTGCCTACGGCGGCAACTATCGTCCCGAAGGCATGGCCGTCATGTCGCTGTGCTGGGCGAACGCCGAATCGCTGGCGTTCCTGGCCGACCTGCACGCGCCCTCGCACGCCGAGCGCCGCACCTACGTTCCCGTTCGCGGCTGGAGCAGCGACGCCCCGATCAACCCCATCGCCCGCGATTTCGCCGAACAGTTCGACGCCAATATGCCCGTCCGGCTGCGATCACCGGTCGCCCACGTGACGCCGCCGCAGGGCAGTTTCAGCCGGTGGCCGGGGCAGACGAGCACCCGCTGGGCAACCGAGTCGCTGGGGATCGACGCGGTGACGCTGGAGACCAGCTACCAGGGCAACGACGACTGCGACTACACGTGCGAAGATTATCGCCGAATCGGGGCGGCGCTGGCGGAAACCATTGCAGCCTGGGTGGGGGATCATCCGAACAGGTAGACTGTACATAGTGTTATCCGCAGCAAGGAACGCTCGCAGATGCCGAAGAAGACCGCCGACAATACGCGATCCCGTCGTTCGACCACCCGGATCAACGGCAACCCGATGCTGTTCGAGATCGCTTGGGAGGTCTGCCAGCAGGTGGGTGGCATCTACACCGTCATCCGCTCGAAAGTGCCGTTCACCGTCGATCAGCGCGGCAGCGCCTACTGCCTGGTGGGTCCCTACAACCGCGCCACAACGCCGTTGGAGTTCGAAGAGGCCACCCCCACCGGCGTGCTGGCGAAGGTCTTCAAACACCTGGAGGACCGCGGCATCGTCGCACGCTACGGGCACTGGCTCATCACCGGCCGCCCGCGCGTGATCCTCCTGGAGCCCGAGTCGGCCATGGATCGCCTGGCGGAGATCAAGTATCTGCTGTGGGAGCATCACGACATTCCCCTGCCCGAGGGCGACGACCTGCTCAACCGCTCGCTGGCGTTCGGCTGGTGCGTACAGCAGTTGTTCGCGGCAATCCAGGAGGCCGGGGCATACAGGAATCGGCCGATCATCACCCACTTTCACGAGTGGCTCAGCGCCTCGGCGATTCCCGAGATGCGCCGCAAGAAACTGCCCTACCACATCGTTTTCACCACCCATGCCACCCAGCTCGGCCGATACGTCGCCACCAACGACGCCTGGTTCTACGACCACCTGCCGTTCATCGACTGGCAGGGGGATTCCAAACGGTTCAACGTCGAGCCGCAGGTTCGCCTGGAACGGGCGGCCGCCCACGGGGCGCACCTGTTCACCACCGTCAGCGACATCACTTCGGAGGAATGCCAGCACCTGCTGGGACGCACGCCGGACGTCGTCACGCCCAACGGGCTGAACATCGAGCGGTTCGTGGCGATGCACGAATTCCAGAACCTCCACCGGATGTACAAGGAGCAGATTCACGAGTTCGTGATGGGCCAGTTCTTCCCCAGCTACAGCTTCGACCTGGACAACACAATCTACCTCTTCACCTCCGGGCGGTACGAGTATCGTAACAAGGGCTTCGACATGACCATCGAGGCGGCCGCCCGGCTCAACCAGCGGCTCAAGCAGGAGGGACCCGCCGGGAAGACGGTCGTGCTGTTCCTGGTGACCCGTCGGCCTTACCGGTCGGTGATTCCCGAGGTGCTCCAGCGGCAGGCGATGATGGCCGAACTTCGCAAAACCTGCAACAGCATCCGCGACGAGCTGGGCGACCGGCTGTTTCACTCGGCCGCCGGGGGCGAGCTGCCGAAGCTGGACACGCTCATCAGCGACACCTCCCGCATGCGGCTGCTGCGGATGATCCACGCCCTGCAGCGGGAGAACCTGCCGGTCATCGTCACCCACGACCTGTGGGACAGCGGGCGCGACGAGGTGCTCTGCCAGGTGCGCAACTGCAACCTCATCAACCGCCAGGAGGACCCGGTGAAGATCGTCTACCACCCGGAATTCGCCAGTGCCTCCGACCCGCTGCTGGGGCTGGACTACGACCAGTTCGTCCGCGGCTGTCACGTGGGCGTGTTTCCCAGCTACTACGAGCCCTGGGGGTATACGCCGTTGGAGTGCGTGGCGCACGGGATTCCCGCCGTCACCAGCGACCTCAGCGGCTTCGGCACCTACGTGCAGAAACACTTCCCGGAGTACCACAAGCACGGCATCTTCGTGGTCGGCCGACGCCACCAGGACTACAATACCGCCACCGACCAGTTGGCGAACTGGCTGTACCGTTTCGTGCACATGGGACGGCGGGAACGCATCGCCCTGCGGAACCAGGTTGAGAACTCGGCCGACCATTTCGACTGGCACAACGTCGGGCAATACTACACCGACGCCTACCAGCGCGTGACGGCCATCGACCCCACCGAATAACCTCCAGCGCCGGGGCGGACTGCCTTACTTCCGGTTTCAGCCCTTCACCTTCTCCAGGACGTCCTTGTTGACCACGTTGGCCGGCTCGCCCGAGGCGAAGGCGTGGATGTTCTCCACCGTAGTGTCGACGATCCGTAACACCGCCTCCTCGGAATTGAACGCCATGTGCGGGGTGATGATGACGTTCTCCATCTGGATCATCGCGTGGTTGCGGACCAGCCCGACCAGTTTGTCCTGGTCGAAATTCCGCGAGAGCAACTCGGCCTCTTCACCGACGGACTGCTCGGCCTCCAGCACGTCCAGCCCCGCCCCGGACAGCTTGCCGCTTCGCAGCGCCTCCAGCAAGGCCTGGGGATCCACGATGCCCCCGCGGGCCGTGTTGATCAGGATCGCACCGTCCTTCATTTTCGCGATCGCCTCGGCGTCCAGCAGGTGATGGGTGTGCTTGTTGTACGGCACGTGAAGGCTCAGGATGTCCGACTCGCCCAGCAACTCGTCGAGTTCGACGTACTCGAAGCCGATCTCGCCGGCCGCCTCCTGGTCGGGCTTGATGTCGTAGCCCAGCCGTCGCATGCCGAACCCGCCGGCGATGCGCAGCGCGTGGCGGGCGATGCTCCCGGTCCCCAGCGCGCCGAACGTTCGGCCGCGCAGGTCGATGCCCCGCAGCCCGCCG
>JBKHHV010000187.1:0-7484 GCA_046539005.1 Phycisphaerae bacterium | reverse complement strand
AACCCATGAATCTCCGAGTTGAACTCGAACGGCGCCTCTCCGCGGCCATGCAGGCCGTCGGCGCCGCCCAGGATGCTCCCGCGCTGGTTAAGCCCTCGGCCCGCCCGCAGTTCGGCGACTACCAGGCCAACGGGTGCATGGCGGCCGCCAAGGAAATGGGCGGCGGAAACCCCCGCGAGCTGGCAAGCAAGGTCGTGGAGCAGGCCGACCTGTCGGACCTTGCCGAGAAGGTCGAAATCGCCGGGCCCGGCTTCATCAACATCACCCTCCGCAGCGACTGGCTTGCCTGCACGCTGGCCGGGGCCCTGCAGAACGGTCGACTCGGCGTGCCCGAGGCCCGCGACCCCCAGACGGTGGTTGTGGACTACTCCGGCCCCAACCTTGCCAAGGAGATGCACGTAGGGCACCTGCGGAGCACCATCATCGGTGATGCCCTGGGACGCCTGCTGGAATTCCTCGGCCACAAGGTCATCCGCCAGAACCACGTGGGCGACTGGGGCACCCAGTTCGGGATGCTGATCGCCCATCTCGCCGAAAGGCTGGCCCAGGAGGCCGGTGACACCGAACCGGCGGAGATTCTGGGTGGAGATGCCGACGCTCTGAAAAAGGTCGAGTCGGCCGCCGAAGGCTTCGATATCTCGGACTTGGAGCAGTTCTACCGCCAGGCGAAGCAGCGGTTCGACGAGGACGCGAAGTTTGCGGACTTCTCGCGCCGAATGGTTGTGGAACTGCAGGGCGGCAACCAGACAGTGCTGCACTTCTGGAAGCATATTGTCGAGCAATCGGTCGAGCATGCCGAGGCCGTTTACAAAGCCCTGCGGGTTCTGCTGGAGCGCGACGATGTTCGCGGCGAGAGCGCCTACAACGAGGACCTCCCCCAGGTGGTCACCGACCTCCGCCGGCAGGGCTTGCTGACCGAGAGCGAGGGCGCCCAGTGCGTCTTCCTCGACGAGTTCACCGGCAAGGACGGCGAGCCGCTGCCGGTCATCGTGCAGAAAACCGGCGGGGGGTACCTGTACGCCACCACCGACCTGGCGGCCATGCGGTACCGCACGAAGGTACTCGGGGCCGACCGGATTCTCTACGTGACCGACTCGCGGCAGTCGCTGCATTTCCAGCAGGTGTTCGCGGTCGCTCGGAAGGCGGGCTTCGTCGACGAGGGCGTTTCGCTGGAGCACGTCGGCTTCGGCATGATGCTCGGCAAGGACGGGCGGCCGTTCAAGACGCGCGAGGGCGGCACCGTGAAGCTCATGGACCTGCTGGACGAGGCCATCCGGCGGGCCGAAGACCTGGTTGCCGACAAGAATCCGGACCTGTCGGCCGACGATCGCAGGCAGGTCGCCGAGACGGTCGGCATTGGTGCGGTGAAGTACGCCGACCTGTCGCAGAACCGGACCAGTGACTACGTCTTCAGTTGGGACAAGATGCTCTCGCTGGACGGCAACACCGCTCCGTACATGCAGTACGCCTACGCCCGCGTGCGGAGCATCTTCCGCAAGGGCGGCCACGACGATACGCAGGAAGAGGCGGCCGCCCTGAAGCTAACCGAACCGGCCGAGCGGGCGCTCGGCGTGAAGCTCGCCCAACTGCCGGAGACCGTCGAGGCCATCGCCCGCGAATGCCAGCCACACCTGCTGTGCGGGTACCTGTTCGAACTGGCCGGGGCGTTCATGAGCTTCTACGAGAGCTGTCCGGTTCTCAAGGCCGACGACGAGCCCACCCGCGTCAGCCGACTCGCCCTGTGCGACCTGACCGCCCGGGTCATCCGCCAGGGGCTCGAGCTGCTGGGCATCGACGTGCTGGAACAGATGTAAGAAGAAAGTCCGAGGTCGGAGGTCCGAGCTTGGAACGTCCGGGTTGGAGGCTCTCATGCAACGTCCGAATCTCCTCTTCGTGTTCACCGACGAGCAGCGATACGACACGATGGCTGCTTACGGCAACGATCGTATCCAGACGCCGGTGCTCAGCCGCCTGGCCGAGTCGGCCACCGTGTTCGACCGCGCGTACGTCACACAGCCGGTCTGCACGCCGTCGCGGTCGACGCTGATGACGGGGCTCTACCCCCACGCCAACGGATGCACCGAGAACAACGTCCCCCTGCAGGACGACACCCCGTGCCTGCCGGAGATGCTCCCGCCCGGCGAATACGTAACCGGCTACCACGGGAAGTGGCACCTGGGCGACGAGATATTCCCCCAGCACGGGTTCGAGGACTGGGTCAGCATCGACGACTGCTACCGGGGCTACTACCGCGAGGGGCTCGACCGCGACGCCCGGAGCACCTACCACCACTGGCTCGTCGCCCACGGCCGCGAGCCTGGGCCTGAGAACACGTTCGGGCGACACGCGATCACGAGCCTGCCGGAGGAAATGTCGAAGCCGGCGTTCCTTGCTGAGACGGCGTCGGACTTCATCGTCCGCAACGCCGATCGCCCCTGGTGCCTGGCGGTGAACTTCTTCGAGCCGCACATGCCCTTCACCGGCCCACGGAACGGCCAATACGACCCCGCAGAGGTGCCGCTGCCCGAGAACTTCGACTGCCCGCCCACCGAGGATCAGCCGCTCAAGGCGAGACTGTTCTCCGAGACGTATCGCCGCGACGGTTTCGAGGGGATAGACCTGGACTGCGAGGACGGCTGGCGGACGATCCGCGCCCGTTACTGGGGGCTCTGCAGCCTGGTGGACACCCACCTCGGCCGCATTCTCGCTACGCTCGAGCGGACCGGGCAGGCCGACAATACGATCATTGTCTACACCTCCGACCACGGCGACATGATGGGGTCGCATCGGCTGTTGGCGAAATGCGTGCAGTTCGAGGAGGCGATCCGCGTGCCACTGATCGTCAAGCTGCCCGGCCAGACCGAGGGGCGGCGGGTGGAAGGCCCGGTCAGCCAGGTCGACCTGATGCCGACGCTGCTGGAGTTGATGGGCGTCGAGCCGCCCTCACACCTGCAGGGTTGCAGCCTGCGGAACTCGCTGAGAAGCGGGGAACCCAGTGGCCGCGACGTGGTCGTGGAGTGGAACGGCAACAACAACGGCTTCGGCGACCGGATCGGGGAGGTGGCGATTCGTGACTCCATGCGCACCCTGGCCGACGAGGAGCAGATTGTCTCGGCGATCCGTGACGAGGTGCGCACCCTGCTGAGCCCCGACGGATGGAAACTGAACGTTTCGCCCCGCGGCGAACACGAACTGTATGACCTGTCGGACGATCCCCAAGAGAAGCAGAACCTCGCGGCCGACCCGGCCTGCCGGCAGCGGATGAATGACATGCTGGGGCGGATCAAGCAGTGGCAGCGGGAGACCGGCGACAGCGCGAACCTGCCGGCGTCGCTGTAGATGGGGGCTGAGGCTTCACGCAGCAGGTGCCCGGTCTGCCCCCTCGCATCCCGGGGCTTTACTTGTCGACGTATTCGGTGACCTTTTCGCCGATCAGTTGCAGCGCCAGGAGACCTTCCGGGCTCTGGTCCAGTTCCAGGAACTCGAAGCCGATGGTGGCCATGCCGTTGCCCTCCGACTGGGAGTGGCAGACCACGGCGTCGACGTTGACGCTCTTGGCGAGGGCGTCGAAGGAGAGGCACACGCCCACTACGTCACGCGACTGGAAGAACGTCGTGGCGACCACGTGCGTGCGAAGCTGGAAGCCGCCGACCGACAGGTCCAGCACCTTGCCCGACCAAGTGGGGCAGGCGGGGGAGAGCTTGTCGGGCTTGGCCTTGACCCCGCCGGGCCAGAAGGATGCGCGGACGATCTCGCCGGCCGGCACGCCTGCCCGAACCGCGCGGCGCCGTTCGACGCGCTGCACCTGCTCGGGACGGTCCAGCATCAGCGCCAGAACCTGCTCGCCCTCGTGATCCTGGAGATTCATCCGCTTCTGCAGGGCGGCCGCGAAGATGTACTTGCGGCTGCCGAGGTTGAAGCTGACACCCACGTCCACGCCGGGGAAGAGGTGGGTTTCGAGGTCTTCACTGGCGGGCACGACCACCAGCACGCGCTTGCCGTCGGCCTCGACGGCGTGTCCCTTCTGAGAGGACCACGCGTTGTTTTTGCGGAAAGTGATGATGACCGGTGCGTTCGCTTCGGCGACGCCCTGCAGCGCCTCATCAATGTCCCGTCCTGTGATCGTCTGCGAAAGAGCCATATGCGTTGCCCTGTCAGTTCCCAGCGGTAGACAAATCGGACCGCCAAAAAGCCCACGTTCGAGCGACTCTCAGGACCCGCCGGGCACCTGTCTGCCGCGGCTGACGGTGCGTTGCCGTCGGTGAAACTGCCGCTGGGCCCGGGGTTTCCATTGAGGCGCAAAGGGCGCCTGCATATCGGCGCGGCCATGGGCGGACATAAGCAGAAAACCTCCACAATAGCGTAAGCTCGTTACGCCAAGTCCGATCCGGGCGCAAAAGAGCAACCCCCGGCCGGGCGGACCGACCGGGGGCTGCGTTGCAAGTCGTTGCTTCAATTACATTTGACCGCTGGGAATCTCGTAGGACATCTCGGCCATCTGCTTGAGCATGTTCCAGCGGGACAGCACGTCCTGCTGGCCGAGCTTCAGCAGTTGCTTGGCACCCTCGGGGTCGGTCTTGGTGAGCATCTTGAACCGCGTCTCGTTGTAGGCGAAGTCCTGGAACGCGACGGAGGGGTCCTTGCTGTCGATCTGCAGCGGGTTCTTGCCTTCCTCGGCGAGGCGCGGGTCGAAGCGGTACAGCGGCCACACGCCGGAGTTGACGGCCAACTTCTGCTGGGTGAACCCGTTGGACATGTTGAACCCGTGGGCGATGCAGTGGGAGTACGCCAGGACCAGGCTCGGTCCGCGGTAGCTCTCGGCCTCCAGCAGGGCCCGGACGGCCTGGGCGTCGGAGGCACCCATCGAGATCTGGGCTACATAGATGTTGCCGTAGGTCATGGCGATCATGCCCAGGTCCTTCTTGGGCACGGGCTTGCCGGCCGCGGCGAACTTCGCCACCTGGCCCCGGATGGTCGCCTTGGAGCACTGACCGCCGGTGTTGGAGTACACCTGCGTGTCCAGCACCATCACGTTGATGTCCCGCCCGCTGGCGAGCACATGATCCAGACCGCCGTAGCCGATGTCATACGCCCAACCGTCGCCACCGAGAGCCCAGATGCTGCGGTGCACCAGGGCGTCGGCGACGCTCTCGAGCTGGCGGGCCTTGGGATCGTCGATGTCCTTGAGCTTCTTGAGAAGTTCGTCGATACGGCCGCGCTGTTCGGCGATTTCCTTCTCGTCCTTCTGCTCGCATTCCAGCAGGGCCGAGACAAGGTTGTCGCCGACCTGGCCGGCGAGGTCCCGCAGCAGTTCCGAGGCATACTCGATCTGCTTGTCGGCCGTCAGGCGGAAGCCGAAGCTGAACTCGGCGTTGTCCTCGAACAGGGAGTTGTTCCACGCCGGGCCGCGTCCGTCGGCGTTGGTGGTGTAGGGCGTGGTGGGCAGATTGCCGCCGTAGATCGACGAGCAACCGGTGGCGTTGCCGATGATCGCCCGGTCGCCGAAGAGCTGGGTCAGCAGCTTGACGTAGGGGGTCTCGCCGCACCCGGCACAGGCCCCGGAGTACTCGAACAGCGGCTGACAGAGTTGGCTGCCCTTGATCGTCCGCAGGTTCAGCTTGGTGCGGTCGTACTCGGGCAGGTCCAGGAAGAAGGCGTAGTTGACGGCCTCGTCCTGCCGCAGCGGGATCTGCACGTCCATGTTGATGGCCTTCTTGCCCGGCTCGGTCTTGTTCTTGGCGGGGCAGACTTCCACGCACAGCCCGCAGCCGGTGCAGTCTTCGGGGGCGACTTGGATGGTCCACTTCATCCCGTCGAAGTCCTTGCCCTTGGCGTCGGCCGACTTGAAGGTCGAGGGGGCCTTGTCCAGCGCGTCGGCGCTGTAGACCTTGGCGCGGATGGTGGCGTGCGGGCAGGCGATGGAGCACTTGCCGCACTGGATGCAGACCTCCGGGTCCCAGACGGGGATCTCCAGGGCGATGTTGCGCTTCTCCCACCGGGTGGTGCCGGTGGGCCAGGTGCCGTCGTCGGGCATGGCGCTGACGGGCAGCGTGTCGCCCTTGCCGGCCATGATGGTCGCGGTGACGGTCTTGACGAACTCCGGTGCCGCGTCGGGAACCACCGGGGGCTTCTCGATGGTCGAGGTGACCTGGTCGGGCACCTGGACTTCGTGGAGGTTCTCGATGGTCTGGTCGACGGCCTTGTAGTTCTTCTGGACGATCTCCTCGCCCTTCTTGCCGTAGGTCTTCTTGATCGCTTCCTTGATCTTGGCGATCGCCTCGTCCTGGGGAAGAATGCCGGAGAGGTAGAAGAAGCAGGTCTGCATGATGGTGTTGATGCGGGCACCCATGCCGGTATCACGAGCGACGTCGTAGGCGTTGATCGCGTAGAACTTCAGCTTCTTGTTGATGATCTGCTCCTGGATGGTCCGGGGCAGGTGGTCCCAGACCTCGTCAGGGGCGAAGGGAGCGTTCAGCAGGAACGTCGCGCCCTCGACAGCCGAGTCCAGCACGTCGTACTTCTCCAGGAACGTGAACTGGTGGCAGGCGACGAAGTTGGCTGCACCCACCAGGTACTCCGAGCGGATCGGGCGGGGCCCGAAGCGAAGGTGACTGACGGTGACGGCGCCGGCCTTCTTCGAGTCGTACACGAAGTAGCCCTGGGCGTAGTTGTCGGTCTCCTCGCCGATGATCTTGATGGAGTTCTTGTTGGCACCCACCGTGCCGTCGGAACCCAGCCCGTAGAACATGCAGCGGACCACGTCATCCGGCTCGATGGAGAGCGAGGCGTCCCAGTCCAGCGAGGTGTTGGTGACGTCGTCCTTGATGCCGATGGTGAAGTGGTTCCTGTCCTCATTGGCGAAGACGCTCATCACCATCGCCGGGGTGAATTCCTTGCTGCTCAGGCCATAGCGCCCGCCGAGAACCTTCGCGTCGCGCCCGCTGGTGGTGACGGCATCGACGATGTCCAGGTACAGCGGCTCGCCGGAGGAGCCGGGCTCCTTCTGGCGGTCGAGGGCGTAGATCATCTTGACGGTGTCGGGCAAGGCGTCGATGAAGTGCTGGATGCTGAAAGGCCGATACAGGCGGACCTTGAGCACGCCGACTTTCTCGCCCTTGGCGACCATCGCGTCGACGGTCTCGTGGACGGTCTCGGCGCCCGAGCCCATCAGCACGATGACCTTCTCGGCATCTTCGGCGCCGTAGTAGTCGAACAGGTGATATTGGCGGCCGACCAGTTCGGCGAAGCGGTCCATGACCTTCTGGACGGTCTCGGGGCAGGCGTCGTAATACTTGTTGACGCTCTCACGGCCCTGGAAGTAGACGTCCGGGTTCTGGCTGGTTCCGCGGAGGACGGGACGGTTGGGGTTCAGACCGCGGTTGCGATGGGCCAGGACCGATTCGTCGCTGATCATCGCCTTCATGTCCTCGGGGGTGAGTTCCTCGACCTTGGCGACCTCGTGGGAGGTGCGGAAGCCGTCGAAG
>JBKHHV010000186.1:0-7484 GCA_046539005.1 Phycisphaerae bacterium | reverse complement strand
TGAAGGAAGGCGACCGGGGCTTCTGGGACGCGGCCGTCGCCGCCTACGGCAACGGATCGCAATGGAAGACCATCGCCGAGGCGAACCCCGAGGTCAACAGTCGCAGCATCCGTGCCGGCATGAAGCTGAAGGTTCCGCCCAAGCCGTCGGCCGGCAGCAGCCTGCCGCGGGTGGCGCCCCGTCGACCCGCTGCCCCCAGCGGCGATCGCCCCGCGCGTCCGGACTTCTCCGGCCGCCTGGGTGGCTGACCCAACCCGAACCGCCCGACTCCAAGGCCCGTTTCGCCCCCGCGAGACGGGCCTTTTCTCTGCGCATCCCACCGGTCCAATGCCCGGCCGCTATCGGCCCAGGCGTGCAGAGGCATGCGCAGCCCTCCACCGTTACCCTGGGCGGCCGGTCAGCGATCCGCGACCGAACCGTCCTTGAGGAAGTAGGCCTTCTTGAGCCCGCCGTCTTTCTTCGCCCTGGCGGCGGCTTCCTTCACGCCGTCCAGGTCCACCTTCACGCCCAGCCCCGGGCCCTCGGGCAACTCCACGTAGGTGCCCTCACCACCCCATTTCAGCGGGCTGAGGAACTTGGCGCTGTTGGCGATGTGGCTGTAGGCCTCGTGGACCAAGAAGTTGTTGATCGCGGCGCAGACATGCACGCTGGCCGCCAGCCCCAGCGCCGAGTGCGTGCTGTGCGGCGCCAGGGGCAGGTCGAACAGTTCGGCGATCCCGGCGAGCTTGTGCATCTGGCTCACCCCGCCGACCTCCACGATGTCCGGGTTCAGCACGTCGGCCGACTTGTCCTCCAGCGGGCGTCGGAACGACCAGATCGTGGACATCCGCTCGCCCACCGCCAGTGGGACGGGGGTGGCCTTCTTCACCCGCAGCAGGTCGGCGTTGTTCTCCGGCGGCACGACCTCCTCGAAGAACAGCACGTCGGCCGATTCGATCTTCTTTGCGAGTTGGATCGCGACCTGGGCGGTGAACTTGCCGTGCCCGTCGACCATCACCAGCCCGTCCTTGCCCAACTTCTGGCGGGTCTTGTGCACGTCGGCAGCCACCGCGTCGATGGCGTCGGGCGTCTCGACCATCTTGTGGAGGCGGTGAGAAGTCACCTTGTGGGCGTTCTTCGACGGATAGCAGCGAATGCGATCGCGGCAGGGCCCGCCCAGCAGCGAGTACAGCGGCCTGTCGGTCAGCTTGCCCAGCAGGTCCCACAGGGCGATGTCCACCCCGGCGATGGCGGAGGTGAAGGCCAGCCCGCCGCGCATGTTGCGGTGGGCGCGGTAGAGCAACTGCCAGATGTGCTCGATCCGCGTGGGGTTCATGCCGATCAGCAACGGCCTGTAGGTCTCGACGATCGCAGCGGCGATCTTCCGCGAGAAGATGGCGACCTCGCCCCAGCCGTCCACGCCGGCGTCGGTGACGACGCGGATGTAGAGCCGACCGGCCGGGTAGAGTTCGACGTCCTCGATGCGGACCTCGCCCTCTTTGGCTTCGGCGGGCTTCCGTCCCGACTGGGCCCACGCCCCGCCGGCCGATGCGAGCAGCCCGGCGGTCCCGGCCGCTCCTGCAAGCTTCATGAAGTCGCGTCGTTGCATGTGCTGGTCTCCTGTTTTCCCAGGGCTGCGCCCCGGGCTTTCCTGTATCAGCCCTTCGGGCTGAAAAGCGGCTCATTCTTTTGCGTCCGGCGTCACTTCTCGCTGAACTTCCCGCGGATGGCGTGGGCCGTCACCTTGCCGTCCCTGCGCACCAGCAGACCGGCCGTGCCGCGGAAGGTCCTGCCCCACGCGGTATGCTCGAACGGCTTGCCGTTCAGGAACGCCACGATCTCGGTCCCGTCGGCAAGCGCGACCTTCGTCACGTGCCCGGCCTCGTCGAGCCGCTGGGTTTTCGCGGCCTCTTGGTCCTTGCCGTGAACCGCGAACACCCACGTGGCCGACTCGCCGGCCGGCATGTCCCACCGGAGCATCAGGCTCTTGAACGGTTTACCGGAGTCGCCATGAGGCCGACCCGACCAGGGATTGACCGCCGGGTACTTGCCCAGCGCGTCGAGCTTGACCTTCTCGGGGTAGACCACCGCCAGTTCGCCGGTGACCCCCTGGGGGCTCTTGAGGGTCGCGGTCGCGCCGCGGACCTGGGTGCTGTCCTTCTGATAGGAGTGCAGCCGCCAGACGGCCGGGCAGTTGGTCTCCACGTTATCGCGAACGATCAGCACGTCCGGATGCACGAACAGCACCTGCCGGTCGTACCCGTTCCACAGGGCCACGGGCGTGCCCTTGTTCACGTCGAGCTTCGGGTTGAAGGGGAACTGGCAGCGGGCCAGGGCGTAGTCGTACCCGGCGGCCGCGTTGTAGTCCTCGTCGGCGATGTACGGCGCCGCGTACTTGCACGGCAGGATCCAGTTGGTGATGCCCCTCAGCTCGATCTGCGTGCCGCTGGCCGGTCCCTGCTTGAACGGATTGCCGTAGGTGCCCCCGGGCGGCGAACCCCACGAGCAGTCGCCGAAGAAGTGCACGTTTCGACCCCAGAACCACATCGAGCCCTTGTCCATGTGGTGGTGGCCCCAGCTTTGCCCGGCCCGCAGCACGAGGAAGCTCTCCTCGTTGCGTTTGCCGACCCGGGCCGAGGCATCGCCGGTGGTCTCATGGCCGTCGAAGCGCCCGGCCGTCGATCCGCCGTAGACGCCCTCGCCGTTGGGCGTAAGCTTGACGGTATACCTGCCCTTGCCGCCCTTGACCCACTTGTCGGAACTCAGTTCCAGGTCCAGCTCAACCGTCAGCCCGCCGTCGGTCTTCTGCAGCGTGGCCGTACCGGACACGGTACCCCGGTTGTGCCGGGGCGCCCCGCCGCCGAGTATCTTCACCTGCCGGCCGGACGTATCCAGCGGGACGGTGACCATCAGGGGCACATAGCTCATCTCGCGGGGCTTGTTCTTGCGTTTCTTCCCGGCCCGCACGGCGGCGCGGTCCAAGGTGATCGCCAGCGTTTCGGTGGCGTCGCCCAGCCCGCGGAGCACCGTTCCGTAGCCTTGCAGCCAGCGGCTTCGCAGGTCGTAGGGCTGGGGTTTGACCCCGTCGGGCACGGCGCCGTTGTCCTCTTGCATCAGCCAGGCCGCCCGGGCGACGATCCGGCGGACCTGGGGGTGAGTCGAGCCGCCGAAGAAGCCGACCATCTTGCCGAGCCGGTCGGCCGGTCCTGCCTTGCTCTGGCCGTGGTCCCCGACGGCCGGCACCACGCGGTTTCCGAACTCCGCGTCGACCGGCGAGTGGACGTAGAGGAAGAACTCGACCATCCGCGCCAGGCGGGGGTCGTTCAGGAAGTTGTGGCGTCCCTTGGTGTTGGCCATCGCCTGGGCGAGCGGCCCGACCACTTTCAGCGTGTGCCCGGCGTACCCGTGCGACTCTTCCCAGCAGCCGCTTTGGGGGTAGACGTACCGGTCCAACGCCATGTCGAAGCTCTTCTCGGCATGGGTCAGGAACCGGCCGGCCTCGGGGTGCCCCATCTTCGCCAGCGGGTAGGCCCGCGAGGAGACGTAGCGGTAGAGGTCGGCATTGAAGTTCATATTCTCCATGCCCTGGTAGAACGGATTGATGGCCTCGGGGTGCGTCCAGGGCAACATCGCCCGGAAGCTGGGATACGCCGAGTCGTCACTGGCCATGTAGGCGGTGATCGCCAGGGAGACCATGCGGTTAATGTCGGCGTCCTTGGCGTAGGTGGGCTCGACGGTTCCGTCCCAGCCGTCGCGGGGTGGGTATCCGCCGCGGATGTGCCCGTTGGACCCGTTGAAGTACTGCAGCCCGCTTCGCCCGCGGGTGCCCTTGAGCACCGGACCGGCCGCCCCGCCGGCGTCCGCGAGCGGGGGTTTCTGGTGCTCGGGCTTTACGGGGCTGCCGTCGGAGTTCCAGACCAGCGTCAGGCGGTTAAGCCTGTCCAGAGGCCAAACACCCTCCAGCACGTGGGCCTTGGCGAAGAAGTGATCGTCGGCGGCCGGGACCGCGAAGATCGCCCACTCGCGGTGCCCGTCCACAAGCCACGCCTCCATGGCGGTCCGCAGCGTCGCGCCCTTCAGGCCCACCACCCCGCGGGTCATGCGGTTTCCGGGCACCTCGGGGCGCATGTAGAGGTCCACGTGGTTGACCTTCGCCCGCGTCCATCGGTCGGGGCGGATGTAAAACGCCCCCACCGCCATCGCCTCCCCGGGCGGGGTGGACACATTGCCCAACTTCGCGCTGGTCCCGGCGAGAGTGTAGGGGGTCTGCTCGTAGGCGGGTTGCTCGGGCTTCTTCGGCTCGCGCGGCCCGCGGCCGCGGCGGTCCTTCCAGCCGCTGGCGACGCGCCGGCGATACTTCTCCATCTCCTCGGCGTACTTCTGCCGCTGGGCGGCGTACCGCTCCTTGAGCGCCGACGGGTCGGGCTCCTTGAGGGCGATGGTTTCCTGCTTGCCGGCGAAGTAGTTGAACTGCGACCAGATCGCCAGCCGCGCCAGGGCCTTCTGGCCTTCGATCTCCACGAAGTCGCCGCAGGGGTTGCCCTGGCGGAGGCTGTCCCAACTCACCAGCCGGGCGTCGCCGGGGTTGAGGAAGCTGCCGGCGTTCCAGTCGTCGTAGTTGAACACGTACTTCGACGCCCCTCCGAGATCGAAGTCTTCCACCAGTTGCACGTAGGGCTTGTGGGCGTACAGGCGGGCCCGCACTTTGTAGGTTCGGTCGTTCTCGAAGTGGTACACCATCCGCACCTCGGTGTAGATGGGCCCCTCGTCGGTGCGAACCTCCAGCTTCTTCACGCGCAGCATGCTGTCGAGATAGCCGCTTCCAATCCACTTCGTCCCGTCACGCGAGACGCTCACCACCGGTCCGGGCACGTCGAACACCTGCACCGGCGTCGTGTATTCCACCCCTACCCACGGGACCTTGCAGCGGAACATACCGTTGTCCAGGATCGCCAACGGGACCCGGCCGACCATGCCGCCGTCGCCGGTCTTGACCGCGATGTCCTGCCGGGTGCGGCGAGGCTCCTGCAGGACCACCTTGAACACGTACTGGCGCGGGTAGACCTTGTGGGCCGAGACGGCCTTTCCCCACGCCGCCTCCACCGCCGCGCGGTTGATCTGCCCCACTACCTCCCCGCTGGGACGCCGCTGGTTGAACTGCTCCCACAGCCTGGCATCCTTCGTAAGTCCCAGCCGTTTGGCCAGCGCGTCAGGATACCGCCTGTTGCGCTGGATGAACGCGTTGATCCCGCTGCGAAGCTCGTCGAACTGCTCGTCGCTGAGACATCCCTCGGGAAGCCCCTTCGCGTTGCGATCGAGCCGCATGCTCTTGCGGATCGCATCCCACGCCTGCTTCGCCGCCGTTTCGCCCTCGGCCGAGAGGCCCTCGCGGATCAGCTTCACCAGCGCGGCGGGATCCTTCACCTCATCGGGCTGCAGCGACCATGTGTTGGGGCGGAACGTCACGGCCGTCCACACGCGGGCCTTGCGGACCGCCTCGGGCGTGCCTTCCAGAATCTCAACCTGGTAGGGCTGGTCCTTCAGCGCGATGGCCCCGACCATCACCGGCTTGGCGAAGGTCACGTCCGTCGAGACCGGCTCGTTGTCGTATCGAACGCCGAAGTACTCGTTGACCACGAAGGTTTTCACCACCTCGCCGGGCGCCGTCGTCGCCACCAGGGCCACGGCCGTCAGCGTCGCGAGGATCGTTGCGTAGATTCGTCGGGTCTGCATGTTCGGTCTCCTCGCTCAGTTGGCCTGCTCGGTGTAGACGTCCAAGAAGGGTCCGGCGAGGTTCGCCCGCGGGGTGCCCTTCGCCACGGCCGCGAAGCCAAGCTTCCGCGTGCCGACGCCGAGGTTCAGTTCGATGGTCACGTGTCCCTCGTAGAGGCTCTTGCCCATGAGCCCGGCGGTGCGGGGGTTGGGCGTCGAGTCGCACTTGGTCTCGGGGCCGAGGAAATGCCGGCTGCCGGGGTCGCCGGGGAGCTGCCGCCGCTGCCAGAGCTGCAGGCCCATGGCGTCGCCGCTCTTCCAGTCGGTCACCCGGCGGCAGAAGAAGCCGGCCACGTCCTTGCTGTCGGGATCGGGGCTGGTCACCGCCACCGCCGCGGGGGTCTGCAGGTAGGCGTCCTCGCGGCCGGCGAGCCTCGCAAGGTCGGCGACGGGGTTCAGCGTGGCTTCCGGCTTGTCGTAGAAGCACGGCAGGTAGAGAAACGCCGGTTTGCTCGGCCGGGAAGCGTCCCGCCCGGCCGGCACCATCCGTGCGGCGAAGCCGGCCGTCGGCTGCCAGTTGTAGTACATGTCCATCACGTACAGGTTCCGCGGACCCAGGTCGGAAGTCTCGGTCATGACTACGTGGTCGTCCCGCAGGCGCAGGGTGACCTTGTAGCTCCTGCCGCCCTCGAAGGTGTACTCAAGGGCTATGTCCTTGTGCGTACCGTCGTCGGTGATGGCGGCAACGACGGTGCCGACAAAGCTCATCAACCGGGGGTAGGTTTCCAGGTAACCACGCCCGCGCCACGTGCCGTCGGGGCCCTGGAAGGCCGCGATCGGGCCCGGCACGGTGTAGTTGTCCGCCCCGCCCTTGGGGGCGGTGTAGCTGCCGGTCGGCACGCGTATGGCGAACCCGTCCCCGCCGAGGTCGACGGTCTTGAGCACGAATTTCGGAGGGTCGGACGGCTTCGGCGAGTTGCTCCCCCCGGCCGGGGAACGCGAGAACGGCGGGTCGGGCAGCTTGCCGGAATCGTCGCGGCCGGACGGGCCCGCCACGGCGATGCACACCGCCACGGCCGCCATCGAAACCACAACCAGAGAGGAGACGAGTCGCTTCATCGTGAGTCCTTTCAGAAAGGGACGCGGGTCCGTAGTGGAACCCGCCTCCCAGCATAGCGGGCCGGAAGGTCTGTCGCCACCATCGCGACAGTAGTGACATCCGCGGCGCGTCGGGTACAATGGTCGCACACAGTATCACTTTGGGAGACACCTCATGACGCGAACGCACCTCCGCCCGTTGCTTCTGTCGCTGTCGGCTTTGCTGTTGCTGTCGGCCGGTCCGCTGGGCTGCCCGCCGGCCGATCCGCACTCCGGCACCACCGGCCTTTCCGCCCTGCCCCCCGAGGCCGAAACCACGCTGCTGACCGACTTCTCCGACGACCTGCCCGCCGGCGACCACAACGCCACTATCACGCTGACGTTCGAGGACATCCGTCCGCTTCGGGACAAGAAGGCCGGCAACGTGACCGTGCAGCTTGCGCGCCGCGACGGTCAATGGGCCCCGGACAAGCACTCCGCCAGCGCCAACTACAACCAGAAGAGCAGCAACGAGGTCACCCCTGCCGACCTCACCTGGGACGGACGGACCGTGAAGGGCACCGTCGAGGTCACCATCGGCTGGGACCACCCCCGCTCGGCTCGCGAGAAGGGCTTCCCCAACCCGCCGGACAAGTACACCATCGACTTCACCGCCGAGATGGGCGACGCCGACGTCGGCTTCCAGCGGGATATCG
>JBKHHV010000185.1:0-7512 GCA_046539005.1 Phycisphaerae bacterium | reverse complement strand
CCCGCGACTTACCTGGTGGACGTCCCCAACGGACAGTACCGCGTGATCATCCACAGCGCTACCGGCAAGTACGGGCAGATGAACCTGGGTATCTCCGCCGAGGGCGAAGAGGTCGAACGGTTCTGGTACGTGGATCCCTACACTCGCGACGCGGCCGTGTTCGACGTGGCCGTCACCGACGGGCAACTCACGCTGGACCTGGCGGCCGACTACGGCATCGCCGCCGGCAGTTGGAAGTGGTCGGGGCTGGAGATCGTGCGGATGGGCACGCAGATCGACTCCTCGCCGGTGCTTTCGGGCAGCCCGCACGGACCGCAGGCGTATGCCGACGGGTCGGGCCCGATGGCCGTGGCGCCCGATCTGACGTTGACCGACGACGGAACCAGCCTCATCCAGGGCGCGACGGTTCGCATTCACGACGGCCTGCTCACCAGCCAGGACGTGCTGCACGCGACCACGGTCGGAAATATCTCCGCCGTTTACGACGCATCCGCCGGCGTGCTGACCATCAGCGGGGCCGACAGTGCCGCCCACTACCAGGCGGTTCTGCGAAGCGTGACCTACGAATCCACCGCGGCCGTCGCCGGGGGAGGCATGCGGGAAGTAACCTTCCGCCTCAACGACGGGCAGACCCACTCGAACCTGCTGGCGGCGTACGTTCTGCCGACAGGGGCGGGCACCAAGACGATCGTGGACGACTTCGAGAGCTACTCGGCCGGTGACCTGCTGGACGGGTCGGGCCATTGGTCGGCGGAGAACAACGCCGACATCGTCGCCGACCCCGCCGAGGCGGGCAACCTCGCCGGGCACGTGTGGGACCGCACCACCGACGCCCGCAATACCAGCCCCGACCTGCTGGTTGCCGACGGAGAGAAGGCGTCGTTGTTCTTCCGGGCCTGCATTGTCGACCCCGGAGCGGGAGGCAACTTCGGACTGGCGGTGTCCGGGTCCGACACCGTCTCGGCCGGGACGTTGATGGAAAGCAGCGACGTGAAGATCGGACCGGCCGGCGGGCCCACGCAGTTCGAGCCCATCGACGGAGTCTGGTACCGGATGTGGATCGAGATCGACAACGCCGACGACACGCAGACGCTCTACATCCAGTCCGACGGTGACTTCAAATACGCCACCCGAACGCAGATCGGCTCGCGAAGCTTCAACGGCGGATCGGCCGGCGACCTGGCCGACTTCGTGGCGAAGTTCAAGAACCATCCTGACGCCATGCACGTTTACCTCGACGACCTGCAGGTGATCTCCGAGGGACCGGCCACCGTGGCCGAGCCGGTGGTGAACGTGATCGCTTCCGATTCCCTCGCGGCCGAGCAGGACCCCGTCGACAAGGGCACCTGGACCTTTTCCCGCAGTGGGGACACCACCGACCCGCTGACGGTGCACTACACCGTCGACAGCGTCCCGGACGCAGGCGAGTACAACACCGACACTCCGCTGACCGGTTCGGTCACCATCCCCGCCGGGAGCGTCTTTGCCACCATCGACCTGACGGCGGTGGACGACGACCGCGTGGAAGACTTCGAGGTCGTCACGCTGGCCCTCGCGGCCGACCCGGCCTACAACATCGGCAGCAAGCCGCTGGCGATGGTCGGCATCGTGGACGACGAGATCCCGGCGACGGTGGACGTGATGACCTCCGACCCCGACGCAGGCGAGGCCGGTCCCAACCCCGGCGAGTTCACCTTCACCCGCACCGGTCCGACCACCTACGACCTGCAGGTAACGTACGAGGTCTCCGGCAGCGCCGAGCCGGGCGACTACTCGGCCGACCCGCTGCTGAGCGGGACGATCACGATCCCCGCCGGGAGCGACTCGGCGTCGGTCACCGTCACCCCGGTCGATGACATGCTCGAAGAAGGATACGAAGAGCTTCGTCTGAGCCTGGTGTACGGCGGTCCCGAGTACGTCATCGGCCCCAGCGGCGATGCGGTGCTGGTGATTGTGGACGACGAGCAACCCATCGATTACCTGCTGATCGACGACTTCGAGAGCTACCAGATCGGCGACCCCATCAACGATTACGATTACTGGACCGGCAGCGACGGCGATGCGGCCGTCGAGATCGACCCCGCCGATGCAGCCAACCAGGCGCTTCACAGCTTCAACCGGCACGAAGACGTAATCAACCAGCACCCGAGCCTGCGGGTATTCGACGGGCAGACCGCCACGCTGTTCTATCGGATGTACGCCGATCAACTCAGTCAACCCACTGCCAGCATCGGCATGCACGTCGGGCAGAAGGACTACACTCTGGCCGCCTCGACCGACATCAACAACACCGGCGTGGAAGGCAGGGCCATCCAGACCGGTGTCTGGTACAACGTGTGGATGGTCCTCGACCACGGCAACAATGTCGTGGACCTCTACATGCAGTCGGACTCCGATCCCGGTTTCGCCGCCCAGCAGAAGGTGGCCGAGAATATCGCCTTCAAGACCAGCAACTGGTCCGACCCGCAGGCGTTGAGTTCGTTCAATATCCACCACTTCAACAACCCGGACACCACGTCGCTCCGCGTGGACGACATCTACTTCGCGGCCGGGGATGCCAGCCTCGTCAACCCCCTGGCACCCGATGCGGTGCTGGTGAGCATCCAGGCGACCGACCCCGAGGCGGCCGAGGACGGCAGTGACACCGGCGCGTTCACCGTGACCCGCACCGGCGACACTACCGACCCGCTCACCGTCGATTACACGGTGGGCGGAACCGCCACCGACGATGACTACACCGCCAGCCCGACCCTGGACGGAAGCATCACCATCGCGGCCGGCAGTTCGACGGCGACTATCGTGATCACAGCCACGCCCGACTCCGAACCGGAACTGGACGAGACGATCGAGATCGCCCTCTCCGCCGGAACCGACTACGGGATGGCCTGGCCGAGCGCGGCGGCGGTGAGCATCATCGACGACGACGGCCCGGCGCAGGTGCCCTACGGGGCGGGCCCATGGCAGGTAACCGACGGGCTCCGACTGGAGGCCGAGGACTTCGACACCATGACCGAAGGCAGCGGCGAGGGCCTGGCCTATCACGACACAGACTCCGGCAACAACGGAGGCCAATACCGCGACACCGGCGTGGACATCGGCAATTCCGGCGACACCGACGGTGGATACAGCATCGGCTGGATCGACAACAACGAATGGCTGGAGTATACGGTCGACGTCACGGGCGGAAGCTATGACATCCACGCGCGGGTCGCCTCGGCCGATGGCAATCCGGGCGACCTGCGGCTGGTGCTGGGCGGTACGCCGCTGGGCGGCGACGGGCAGGTGCTGGGGACTTTCCCGGTCGAGGACACCGGCGGCTGGCAGAACTGGGTAACCCTGACGCTTCCGGGCGTCACGCTGTCCGACGGTCAAGAGCAGATCCTGCGGCTCGAGATGGACGGGGAACTGTTCAACGTCAACTGGATCGAGTTCGAGGCCATCTCGCCGCCGACGGTGACGCAGGTCGTTCGCGATGGTGGCACCGGCTCGCCGGACGAACTCAACCAACTGGCGTTTGCTTTCAACAAGGATGTCTCGGCCAGCCTCACCGCAAGCGATCTGGCGGTGTACAACGACACGTCCGACCAGCCGGTCGACAACTCGGCCGTCACGATGACCTGGGATGCCGGCAGCAACACCGCCACGTTCGACGTCTCGCCGCTTGGACTGACGGCCGGGTACTACACCTTCACGCTCGCGGCGACCGACGTGACCGACGAGGGCGGCAACCCTCTGGACGGCGACGGCGACGGAACCGGCGGGGACGACTTCAGTACGCAGTTGCTTGTGGCCCCGGCCGGCGACGCCAACACCGACGGCAAGGTGAGCTTGGCCGACCTCTCCAGCCTGGCGGGCAACTGGGATTCCACCACCGCCACGTGGGAGGAGGGCGACTTCAACGGCGACGGCAAGGTGAGCCTGGGCGACCTTTCGGCCCTGGCGGGCAACTGGAACGCCAACGTGCAGGCAACGCCTGTGGATGCGACCGAAAGCGATGCCCAACTGCAGACCACGAGCGCCCCGACGGCCGAGGTGGAGCAACAGCCCTCGACTTCGACCGTCAGCGTGCTGGATGAGGTGCAGGCCGTTCCGGTCGCCCCGGCGACTACGCTCGAAGCATCACCAACGCCCGGCGATTCGACGATTGCGACCGACTTGGCCTTGCAAGGCTCCCCGACCCCGGCGGAGTCGATCGAACCGGACATGGCATACCTGCTGCGTCCGGCCGAGACCGACGGCGACGGCGAAACCGAAGGCGGGGCGCTGCTGGAGATCCCACTGGGAGAGTAGAACGGCCCCGTCAACCGGAACCGTATTTGCCGAAGGCGCCGGGGCTCTGTCCCGGCGCCTTGGTTTGCCGGAGCCTAGCGGACCTCGGCGGTGATCGTTTCATCACACAGCAGTCCGCCGCCCATGTCGTAGACGAGGATGCGGTAGCGATCGTACGCCGCCCCCTCCACCGGCAGCAGCAGCGACTTGTTGGCAATGCGGAGTTTGTCGCGGGCGGGAAGCGTGACGGCATGGCCGGCGTCGAAGTGCTTTATCTTCAGCTTGCCCTTCTCGGTGAGGTTGCCTTCTTCGGCGCGGGCGGGCCAGACGGCCGAGAGGTCCTTGTCGCGGCTGCTGGTGGCTTGCAGGAATACGTGCACCTGCCTGGCCTGGTCCAGGGAGTTGGTCAGCACGATGTCGAACACCAGCTCGCGGGTCTCGCCGCGGGTCTCGTCGTGCACCTTGTCCAGCGTTGCCTTCACTCCGCCCCGGCGGCCGTTCCTGCAGCCGATCAGTCCGACCCCCACCAACGCCACACACACAAGCCCGCAGATTGTCTTGCCGTTCATCCGTTCTTCCCTTGCCTTCCCATGGTTTGGATCTTTGGAGAGGAGAGTATCTTCGCTCTCTCGCCCGGGTTCAATACAATAGACCTCACGACGATTCCTTCAGACAAGGAGATGTTGCACCATGACCAGACGAACCCTCCTCGCCATGGTGATGCTGGGCGTTGCCCTCGTGGCCGTCAGGACTGCCGGGGCCGACGAAGTGGACGACCTCGTCCGTAAGCTCAAGCCCAAACAGCGCTTCGCCGAATACGACCCGAACTTCCACGTAGTGACGCGGCAGTTCACCTTCCACCATGCCGGCGGGGAGGTGAAGAAGAAGGTCTACCGGCTGGTGATGGACGGGGACAAGTACGTGGCGCTGCTGCGGACCGGCGACGTCAACCTGCTGGCGTTCACGCCCGATGCGGCTTCCACGCGCCTCTCCATGCCTACCGGTCGATACCACCTGGACACGCTGCTGGGCCCGGTGCTGACGACCAACCAGTTCATCCAGGCGAAAGTCTACTACACGCTGGTGGGCGATCTGGACGTTAACGACACCGACAAATGGGTCCGCGACGAGAAGGCCGACACGCTCACCCTGGTGCGTTCCACGAAGACCGAGAAGCGGGAGGTGACCAATCGCATCACCTTCGCGGTGCACCCCGTGCACGGGTATACGGTGACGGCCGAGTATAACGTCGCCTTCGCCGAGATGCCCAGGAAGGCGAAGTTCGGGGCGTGGGCGTTCTGTCCGGGCAACTACCCGCCCTGGAAGAAGGATGCCCTGTACGATCGCACGGTCTACTGCCCCGGCAACGGCCGAACCGACTACGTCGGCTGGGCGAACAACCTGGTGACCATGGACCGCTCCGATTCCGTCGCCAAGAGCTTCTGCTGGCGGGACAAGGGCTTCATCGCCTACCTGAACCCCCGTACCGGATGGAGCCCCACGCGCACGCGCGACGACGGATGTCCCGATGTCCACATGCGGCTGTGCAACGCGCACAACGATTTCCACATCAACATTTCGCTGCCCGAGAAATTGCCCCGGGACAAGCAGGGACGCTACGTGTGGAGCGGAACCCACCGGCTGCTGGCGATGCCGCCGGAACTGACCCGCCACGTCTGGGACGAGGTGAAGCTCATCTGCCGGAACCAGAAGGCCGTCATCATCAAGGTGGGCGAGGAGGAGGACTTCGAGAATCAGCCGGTTGCCCTCACCGAGCCGGCCCGCGGGCTCACCTGGACCTCCGGCGGCCCGAAGGTGTCCCGCCAGCACGCCCGCTCCGGCAAGCAGTCGCTGGCGATTCGCGGCCGACAGTGGCCCAACCTGCCGCAGGTATCGCTGAAGCCCACCAGCAAGTACGTGCTGGAGGCGTATTTCAAGGTACGGCCTTACACAGCGGAAGAATTGGGGAACGTCAAGAAGAAGGATGCCCGCCGCCGCGAGAAACTGCAGAAGAAGGGCAAGGAACTCCCCCCGGCCATCGACTGGCAGAACCTTAAGCCCCGGGCGTACATCACCGCCGACTACTACGAATGGTCGCCCTACAGCGGGAAGATGCTCGTGAAGCACAAGACCAACACCGTAACCTCCGACAAGGACGGCTGGCAGAAGGTGACCGTGGAACTGGATACGCCCCAATGGGACCCGTTCGTGAACATCGCCTTCCACTGTGAAGACGGCGTGGCGTACATGGACGACTTCGCGCTCAAGCTGGTGACCGACGGTGAGAAACGCCAGGAGGGCCTGAGCCCCAGGGAAGTTCGGGTGGAGAAACAGGGCGAGTAACGCCTCGCGGGCTGCCGGCGGGAATTGCCCTCGTGCGATCGGCTGCCGTGGTTGCTACACTCTCGGCATGATTGCAGACACGCCGGTCATCGAGCTGAAGGACGTGGTGCTCTTCCGGGGCGAGAAGACCATCCTCGACGGTGTCAACTGGCGGGTACGCCGGGGCGAGCACTGGGCGATCGTCGGCGCTAACGGCTCGGGGAAGACCACCCTGCTTCGCATCGCGGCCGGCACGCTCTGGCCGTCCAGGGGTACCGTCAGCGTGCTCGGGCAGCGGTTCGGCGAGGTCGACCTGCGCGAGCTTCGCAAACGCATCGGCTGGGTCTCCAGCGCGCTGCAGGACCGCATGCCGCCCTCGCTGCCGGCGATGAAAGCCGTTGTCAGCGGGGCATCGGCGACGATCGGGCTGTTCGACGAGCCGGCCGGGACGCAGTGGGATCGGGCCAACCAGCTTGCCGAGCAACTCGGCATTGCCCAACTGGGCGATCGGCCGTTCGGGGTGCTTTCGCTGGGCGAGCAGCAGCGGGTGCTCATTGCCCGGGCGCTGATGCCCGACCCGCCGCTGCTGATCCTCGACGAGCCCTGTGCCGGGCTGGACCTGGCCGCACGCGAGCAACTGCTGGAGACGGTCGAGTCGCTCGGGCGCGGCGACAGCGGACGCACGCTCGTGCTGGTCAGTCATCACATCGAGGAGATCACCCCCGCCTTCTCTCGCGTACTGCTGCTGTCGGAGGGCAGGGCAGCCGCCCAGGGACCCAAACCCCAGGTGCTTACCGGCCCGCAGCTTTCCAACGCCTTCGGGCTGGACGTAGTGGTGGAAACCGCGGCTGACAGATACTGGGCCCGCCTCCGAAAGTCCCCCTCCCGCTGATGGAATTGCGAAACCTCGCCCCTTTCCGT
>JBKHHV010000184.1:0-7513 GCA_046539005.1 Phycisphaerae bacterium | reverse complement strand
AAACCCGAGCCATCGAGGAAATCCGCCTGCTGACCTGGAATGTCGAGCATTTCATGCGCATGTTTGACCAGGTTCGCATGCCCAACCGCAGCCGCGACCGTGGCGAACTGTTCCGCGACGAGGAAGACCTCTACGAAGTTGCCCGCACGCTCGGGCTCCCGGACGTCGATGCCGACGTCGTCTGCATCCAGGAATGCTGCAGCCAGGAGATGCTGGAGCACTTCAATAAGGAATGGCTGGACGGCCGCTACGAGACGATCAAGGTCTTTCCCGGCAACGTGGAAGGGCAGTGGCTCGGGATGCTCATCAAGCCCGGCTGGAAAGTACTGGAGGTGCGAGACAAGTACCACCGCCAGCGCGACCCGGAGGACGATCCGCGCGTCCGCGGGGCCAAGGAGCACGGCGGTCTCGCCGAGGGCAACCTGCTCTTCTCTCGCGGGCCGGTGTTCGTGAAGCTGCGAAGCCCCCGGGGCAATGTCATCTGGGTGGGCACCACGCACGTCAAAAGCAAGTACGGGAACAACGAGGCGGTGACCCGCTGGAGGATCCGCGAATTGCAGCGCACCCGAGAAATCTGTGAGAGCCTGCTTGCCGACGGGAAGAGCGACTACCTGGCCATGATGGGTGACTTCAACGACGATTTCGGAAAAGACTTCTACGAGCGGAAGGTCGGTATCGATGCCGTCGAAGTCATGCTGCAGGGCAAGGGCCATGCAAAGCTGGTGAGCCCCACCCGCACCCTGGCGGCCGAGAACGACAAGCTGTCCACCTACCACTGTCAGATCAAGCCGCCGAAGTACCGCAGTTTCATCGATCACGTGTTCCTGAGCGCGGAGGCCGGTAAGCGCGTGTCGAAGACGCGCGTGGTGGACAACCCCATCGCCGCGGTCGCCAGCGACCACTACCCGGTGCTGACGGTGCTCAAGCTCCCGCGGCCGTAATCGCAAACCTTTGCAGGCGGACCGTTGCATGCCGGTGAGGCGCGGCGGTATAGAAAGAGGTCGGTGCGGACTCCGCACGGCAGGACGGCCGACCCGAGACAAAATTCACGAATCGAGGCAGACGAATGATCCCAACCAACAGGATTCCCGCGGTGCTGGCGCTGGCGATTGCGACGATGCTGGTTGCTGGCGGCTGCAAGCGCGAGCCGGCCGGCGACCAGGCCAGGAAGCGGCTGGAGGACAGCAGGGAAGCGATCCGGACCAAGTGGGGCAAGAGCTACGAGGAACTGCCCGAACTGGAACTGGTGGCGATCAGCCCCCACAACCGGAACATCGAGGTCGAATTCGAGGAGGCGTTCTCACTGCATCACGCCGTCGAGCACGGCAAACGCGTGAAGATAGAATGGCGAAACGTCTCCGGCGGCAGCAACGCGATCCTGGACTTCCTTCGCAAGACCTACCAGCTCAGCGAGAAGAACACCTCCAATATCGACATCGCCTGGGGCGGCGGCGAGGACAACTTCATCAAGATGGCCAACGAGGGCATCCTGCAGAAGATGTCCATCCTTGAAAGCTACAGGGAGAACGTCCCGGAGATCTTCGGCGGCGTGACGATGTACGACCCCAACGGCCACTGGGCCGGGGCGGCCGTCAGCGCATTCGGGTTCCTGTACAACAAGGCGATCCTCGACCGTCTGAAGATCGAGCCTCCCGCCACCTGGGGCGACATCGGCGACAGGCGGTTCTTCGACCTGGTTGCCCTGGCCGACCCCACCAAGAGCGGCTCGGCCGCCGCTGCGAATGAGATGATCGTGCAGTCGGGTAAGGACTGGCCCGACGGGTGGGCGAAGCTGCTGGGCATCCTCGGCAATGCCAAGCAGTTCTTCGACGGTGCCAGCGGGGCGGCCGACGCGGTCAAGAGCGTCGCCCCGGTCGCCACCTGCATCGACTTCTACGGGATCCAGCGCGTCTGGAAGAACCCCGGTCAACTGGTCTACGTCTCCCCCGACGGGCAGACCACCTACACCCCAGACCCGATCGCCATCCTCACCAACCCGCCGCATCCCCAACTCGCCCAGAGGTTCGTGGACTTCGTGCTCTCGAAGCGAGGCCAGGGACTGTGGGCGCTGAAACTCGGAGCAAAGGACGGGCCCGTCCACGAGCCGCTCTACCGCACCCCCATCCGCAAGGACGTCTTCTCCGCCTACAGGGGCAAGCTGCTGGACGGCGTGTCCAACCCCTACAAGGCCGAGCAGGAAATGAAGCTCGACACGGCGATGTGGAACGTCCGCTACGGGCTGCTGCGGCACCTGGTGCGGGCGGCCGCCATCGACAACACCGCGCTGCTCAAGAGGGCCAAGGAGCGTCTCGTCGAAACCGGGTACGAGGCCGGGCGCCTGCGGGAGTTCAACGAACTGCCGCCCAACATCCGCACGCGCGAGCAACTTCGCGAGGTCGCCGGGAAGCTGCGCGACGAAACCCAGCGGGAGATCATCGTCACCGGCTGGCAGGAGTTCTTCCGCAACAAATACCAGAAGGTGATCGAATAGTCCCCCCGTGTCACTCCGCATGCCGGAAAACCCGCTGCTCGCCTGGCGCGAGTCTCTTCGCACACAGCCGCTGGCGACACTGACCACTTGGCTGCTGCTGGCAATGATGACGGCCGCGATGCTGGTACCCATCGGCATGGCGATCTACAAGGCGTTCGACCACGAGGGCGCCCTGAGCCTGTACTGGTTCGGGCGGCTGCTGCACGACCGCACCTTCGCCCAGCTCGCCAACGGGCTGAAGCTGGCGAGCATCACCACGCTGCTGTGCGTTGTGCTGGCGGTTCCGCTGGCGGTGCTGCGGGGTCGATGCAGCTTCCGCGGGCAGGGACTGCTGGGCGTGGCGATCCTCGTGCCCCTGATCCTGCCGCCGTTCGTAGGCGCCATGTCCATGCGGCAACTGCTGGGGCGTTTCGGTGTGCTGAACCTGATCCTCGAACGCATCGGTCTTCTGGAGGTGGGCCCGGGGCAACTTCCGCCGGACTGGCTGGAAGCGGGGCTGCTGGGCGTGGCGGTCATCCAGGCGCTGCACCTGTTCCCGATCCTCTACCTGAACGTCTCGGCGGCCCTGGCGAACATCGACCCCTCCTACCCCCAGGCGGCCCGTAACCTCGGGGCCGGCCCGGTGCGGACGTTCTTCTCGGTCACGCTGCCACTGATTCGGCCGGGCCTGTTCGCCGGCGGGACGATCGTCTTCATCTGGAGTTTCACCGACATCGGCACCCCGCTGATCATGAACTACCGCGATCTGCTGCCGGTGCGGATCTTCGACGATCTCAACAGCACCTACGGCGGCAAGACCTTCGCGATGGTCTTCGTGCTGCTGGGGGTCTCGGTGCTGCTGTACGTCTTGGGCAAGTTTGTGTTTGGCCGATCGCAGGACGTCGCCGGCTCCAAGGCGACCGTCCAGGCCGAGACCCACCGCCTGGGCTGGCTGGGCACCGTCGGTGCGTGGCTGGCGTTCGGGTTCGTGCTCGTGCTGGCGATTCTCCCCCACGTGGGCGTCATCCTCTGGGCCCTGGCCGATAACTGGATCAACACGATCCTCCCCAGCGACTACACCTTCGAGCACATGCGGTCGGTCGTCACCAGCGACCAGACCTACAACAGCATCATCAACAGCCTCCAGTACGCGGGCATCTCCACCTTTGTGGACATCGCGCTGGGCACGCTGGCGGCATGGCTGATCGTTCGCACCCGGGCGGTCGGTCGCGGGCTGCTGGACGCGATGGTCATGCTGCCCCTGGCCGTGCCGGGGCTCATTCTCGCGGCCGGGTACGTGGCGGTAACCGTGCCGGGCAGCACGTTGGCGAAGATGGGGATATCCCCGGGCAACAACGCGCTGCCGCTGCTGGTGATCGCTTACTCGGTGCGACGCATCCCGTTCGTGGTCCGGGGCGTCTCGGCCGGTCTGCAGCAGGTGCCGGTCTCCCTGGAGGAGGCCGCCCGCAACCTCGGTTCCAGCCGCACCGGGGCCGCCCGGCGCATCACGCTGCCGTTGATCGCCGCGAACATGATCGCCGCCGGCGTGCTGACCTTCGCCTTTGCCATGCTGGAGGTCAGCGACTCGCTGGTACTCGCCCAGCGCAGCACCGACTACCCCATCACCAAGCAGATCTACATCCTGTTCACATCCGGGACGGGCGAATCGGTCAACGTCGCCGCCGCCCTGGGCGTGTACGGAATGGTGCTGCTGGGAGGCACGATGGCGCTGGCTAGCCTGCTGCTGGGCAAGAAGTTGGGAGCCATTTTCCGGGCCTGACCGGCCCAAGGAACCGCACGATGAAGAGCATCAAGCTGGAGAACATTTCCAAACGCTACGGACCGGGATCCACCGGCACCTGGGCCGTGCGCGACGTCTCGCTGGAGATCGAAAAGGGCGAATTCTTCTTCCTGCTGGGGCCCAGCGGCTGTGGAAAAACCACGCTGCTGCGGATGATCGCCGGGCTCATCGAACCGACCGAGGGCACGATTCGACTGGGCGATCGCGACGTGACGCACGTATCGGTGGAGGACCGCCACACCGCGATGGTCTTCCAGAACTACGCTCTCTGGCCGCATATGACGGTGCAGCGCAACGTCGAGTTCGGGCCTCGAATGCGGCGCGTCTCGCGCCGGGACGCAAAAGGCCGCGCCCGCGACTGCCTGGCAACCGTCCGCATGGAAGACTACCACGCCCGCAAGCCCAACCAGCTTTCCGGCGGACAGCAACAGCGGGTTGCCCTGGCGAGGGCATTGGCCGCCCGGGCCGACTGCCTGCTGCTGGACGAACCGCTGAGCAACCTCGACGCCAAACTGCGTTCCCAGATGCGCGCCGAACTGCGAGCCCTGGTGAAGGGCTCGGGCGCCACGGCCGTCTATGTGACCCACGACCAGAAAGAAGCCCTCTCGATGGCCGACCGGATCGCCGTGATGCACGCCGGGCACATGGTCCAGCAGGGGGCTCCGCAGGAACTCTACAACCGCCCGGCCACGCGGTTCGTCGCCGACTTCCTGGGCGAGGCGAACTTCCTGGAAGGACGCGTCCGCCAGGCCGGGTCGACCACCAGTGTCGAAACCCCCGCCGGGGTGATCCTCGCCGAAACGGGCGGAACCTTCTGCGAAGCGCAGCAGGTGACCTGCTGTGTTCGGCCCGAACGCGTGAACATCTCGCCGGCCGACGGGGCGGGGGATACCGGCGTGGAGGCGACGATCGAGTCGGAAGTCTATCTCGGCGAACTGCGCCAGTTCCTCTGCCGCCTCAAGAGCGGCCAGCCCTGGCGGGTGTCGATGCTGGGCACGATCGAAAGCCGCTTCGCCCCCGGTCAGGCCGTGCGTCTCTCGGCCGACGCCCGGGACGTGTCGCTGCTGACCGAGTGAAACCCTCCGGCCGCTGAACCCGCCAGACGCCTCTACAGCACCTCTCCGCGTATGACCGTGACGGCCTGCCCGGCAAGGGTAACCCGCCCGTTTTCGCCGACGGTCACCCGCACCTTGCCCCCGCGTGCAGACGCCTGGAAGCCCACCAACTCGTGGCTGCCCAGCCTGTCGGCCCACCAGGGCCCCAGGCAGCAGTGGGCACTGCCGGTGACCGGGTCCTCGTCCACGCCGGCCGCGGGCGCGAAGAAACGCGACACGAAGTCGTAGATCGTCTGCTCGGAGGGAGCGGTCACGATGACGCCCCGGGTGTCGATCAGGTTCAGACGGCGGTAGTCGGGGTTCAGGGCCCGCAGGTCGCCCTCGGTCGCCATCTGCACGAGCAGGTCCATGCGGTTGCGGGCGACGGTCACCACCTGCCGGGCGACTCCCAGGGCCTCCAGCAGGTCCACGGGCGGTTCGATCGGCTCGGCCGGCTCGGCGGGGAAGTCCATCTCGATCCATCCGCCGTTGCGGTGACAGGTCAGCGCACCGCTGCGGGTCTGAAACCTTGCCTCCTCGGTTTCATCCAGTCGGCCGCTTTCCCACAGGGCGTGAGCGGCCGCGAGGGTGGCGTGCCCGCACAGGTCTACCTCGTAGGCCGGCGTGAACCATCGCAGTTCGTAACCGCCTTCGGGTATGGGTCTTACGAAGGCAGTCTCGGAGAGGTTGTTCTCCATCGCCAGGTTCTGCATCCACGACTCGTCGGCCTGGTCTTCCAGGAAGCAGACTGCCGCGGGGTTCCCGGCGAAGGGCTGGTCGGTGAAGGCGTCGATCTTGAGTATGGGGGTAGTCATGTGGCATGGTAGGCGCGGCGGCGGGGCACGGCAAGTGCCCGCTTCGGCCCGTCGGCAGGGGGCGGTCGTTACTGAAGTTGCCCCCGCAAAGCGCCGACGACAGGGGTGGAGCAGTTTGCCCTTACGCAATATCTCCGGAAGAAGTGAGGAACGTCATGGCATCGACCGCGACAGGCGCCGGTCTGGGTTGGTATCTCGACCGCATCA
Organism: Phycisphaerae bacterium; assembly: GCA_046539005.1. GTDB lineage: Bacteria > Planctomycetota > Phycisphaerae > SM23-33 > SM23-33 > CAZFPT01. The sequence continues at coordinate 1,126 of JBKHHV010000184.1, read as the reverse complement.
AGGAAACGCCGCTGCTGACGGCCGAGCAGGAGAAGCAACTTGCCCGCCGGGTCCGCGAGCATTCCGACCCGATTGCCCGAGAGCAGATGATCCAGGCGAATCTCCGCCTGGTGGTGAAGATCGCCAAGGAATACTCCAACCCCGGCATGACGCTGGGTGACCTGGTAGCCGAGGGGAACCTCGGACTGATGCGGGCGGTGGAGGAGTTCGACCCCGACCAGGGCGTACGGTTCAGCACCTACGCGGCGTGGTGGATCAAGCAGTCCATCAAGCGGGCCCTGATCAACGCCGGACAGCCGATCCACATCCCGGCCTACCTGGTGAAGCTCATCAACAAATGGCGCCGGGCCCATGCCGAGTTGGAGAACGCCTTGGGTCGCCCGCCCCTGGTGCCCGAAATGGCCAAGAAACTCCACATCTCCATGAAGAAGGCGGAGATCATCCGCCAGGGGCTCCTGGCCGTCAATGCTCCCAGCCAGATGGGGGCCGACGAAACCCAGGCCATCACCGAGATGGTCGCCGACGAAGAGGCCGAAGGCCCGGAGCAGGGGCTGATGGATGCCTCCATGAGGCCGCTCATGCAGTCGATTCTCGACCGGCTGGAAGACCGCGAGCGGAAGATCCTGGAACTCCGCTTCGGGCTGGTGGAGAGCCCCAAGGCGCCCAACCGCACGTACAAGGAGATCGGGACGGTGATCGGGCTGACCCGCGAACGCGTGCGTCAACTCGAGAAAAAGGCGCTGTCCGACCTGAAGGACGTCGTAGAGGAATTGCTCTAAGGCTGAATATCACGATGGCTTCGGATCCTTTCCAGGGTCGAGGTAGCGGCAGGTCCGCTGCTCCGGCCCTTTGTTGTGCGCGGGCGACCTCGATGCCGCAAATTGTCTCATCGGGAATTCCATTTCCTCCGCTTGTCACCCTTTCGGCCGTCCGCTATGATCTTTAATTGAATATTCACCCGTCTGAGAACGTACAGTATGGGGGTGGGAGACGGACGCTCGCTCGCCCTCACGATCACCCGTATGCTACGGATGGGACAGGGAATATGCCCCAACCTACACCTTCGCGAGGCGATGAGCCATCGCAGCGGTCGGTCTGGAGGACGACGCGATCGTTGCTGATGGGG
>JBKHHV010000183.1:0-7533 GCA_046539005.1 Phycisphaerae bacterium | reverse complement strand
CCAGCGCGTAGAGTTCGAAGCGGTGGTCCAGCCCGGTCAGGTGGGCGAGGGCGACCAGCAGCGTGGCCGCCATTCCCAGGGCGGCTGCGACGTGCCAACGCGATGTACCTTCGCTGCCGGGCTTCATGCCCAGAGTGTACCCGCCCGCCGCAGGCGGGTAAACAGCCCCCGAGCGGTCGACCGCGCCGAAAGTTTCTTCTGCGGCTACTTCGCCTTGGGGGGAGGCACGGTCTCGTTCCGGGGCTCTTCGTAGGGTCCGTAGTACTCCCCCCCGTCGTAGTAGGGGTCGTAGGGATAGGCGCCGTTGCCGGTCTCGCCGTTGTCGGGGCCGGGGTCTTCGCTGCGGTAGTCGTCGCCGTTCTCGTCGGGATGGTTGAGATCGGGCGCCTGATAGTCGTTGGGGCGGTCGTTGCTGTGATGCGCCGAGCTTACGTGTCCCAGTTGCATCAACTGGGTAAACTGCGAGCCGTTGCCCACAAAGTTGATGATCCCGCGGCCGCCCCCGAACCGCCGCATATTGCGGAGTTCCCGGTGGGTCAGCCCGCCGGAGGGGTCGCCCATCTGGGCCTCGCGGAACATCGCCAGCAGTTCGCCGGAGCGGGCAAGTTTGTCGTTGGTCCACTCGCCCTTGCCCACCCCGCGGGAACCGTCGCGGTCTTTCATCTGCCACTGGCCGCTGGTTCCCCGGAAGTAGAGCCCCAGGTCGCCCCACATGGCAGCGTATCCGCCGCTGCCGCGGACCGAAAGTGTCGCCACCGGGGTATCGACCTCGAAGTCGTTGGGGCCGGCCGCCGAGTCAACCTTCGCCTTCACCGAACCGTACTTGAGCCCCAGGCGTCCGGTCGCCTGGGCGCCTTTCATGTAGAACTCGCGGATGCCGACCTTGCTGGCCTGGCGAATGGTCATGCGGCAGCGGTCGGAAAACGCCAAGCGTACCTCGGCGCCCAGTCCGGTCCGCACGAGCATCAACGCACCGAGTCTGTCGCCCTTCTTCACGGGCGTCCAGGAGGCTTTGTCCTTGGTGCCGTCGCATTTCTCGGCGATGCCCTGCACGGCCTTGACGGTCGCCTCGATGGTTTCTTCCCCGGGGGCGGGGGCCTTGGCGTCGGCGTTGTTGTCCGCTTCGGGGGCGGGCTTTTTCTCGGCGGCCGGCTGGGGGCGTCGTCCTTTTCCGCGGCCGGTGCGTCCTGCGCGGCGGCCAGGGCGGCCGACATCAGCAGCGCCAGCAGCACGGCGGTGGTCTGGTGGATGCGCATGGTGTTACTCCTGTCCTTCTTCGTCGGTGTTCCCGACGAGGTTGGGCACCTGCCCGGTCTGGCGGTAGATGGATGCCCGGGTCAGCACCGCCACCAGTTCCATCCCGCTGACCGTCTCGTGGGCGGGTCCCTGGATCATCATACGTCGGTACTGCAGTTCGCGCAGGCAGTATCGTTGCGAGGGTCCGGTCAGCGTCACGATGACCCCGCCGGGCATCTCGGTCGCCTGGAAGACCATGTACGCCACCCGGCCGCGCGTGATGGGGCGATCGGCGACGTGGTCCCACGAAGGGTCCACGACCTGGCGGTCGGCCAGTTTGCCGACCCGCTGGCTGAAGGTGGCGGTGGCATCCTGCTGGTCGGCCAGCAGAAGCATGGCCCGGGCGGCGTCGTTCTCGCTGACGCACGGGGCCGTGGAAATCCGGTCCAGGTAGGCGGCCGAGTTCTCGTTTTCCGGGAGCGTCGCATCGCCGCCGGTGATCGTGCCGTTATTCGCGCAGCCGCCGGCGCCGCCGAGCAGGACGGCCGTCAGCAGCAGTAGCATCCATCGCGTCGATCGCATCGTCGTCTCCATCCCTTGGAGGTGTCTCAGAAGCTCAGGACCAGCCCGGTGTAGACGAACTGGCGGCAGGTCTTGTCGCCACCGTCGTAGGCGTCGCCGGGGTTGAAGAAACCGTACCGCACCGTCCACGACAGGTCGCTGGTAATCCGCCAGTTACAGAACACGTCCATCTCCCAGCCGACGTATCGGCCGTCGGAGGTCACGGTGGTGTCGCTGATGGCTCCGGAACTCTTTACGCGGTAGTACAGGAACGCCTTGGTTCCCACTTCCATTTTCTCGAACCACTTGTGGTCTTCCAGCGGGAAGAAGCTGCCCCCCAGCGACCAGATGTGCAGGTTCGCCAGCGCCGGGGCGAAGGCGATGCCCGTGTCGCGGAAGCCGAAGGCATTGAACGCGTTGTCGACGGTTCCGGCGGTGTTGCCGCCCAGCGTCGAGACGGCGCTGACGGTACGGTCGCTGTCGCCGGTGCCGAAAAGATACTCGGCGTAAATGCGAGGCTGGGTGGGGCAGTCGAAATTATATTCGATCATCGCATCGCCCGCCCAGGCGCAGATGCGGTCCTGCGAGCCGGTAGCGCCGGCCGAGTAGGTGCGGCCCCACTCGCCGACCAGTTCAACGCGGTAGCGCAGCCCCGGGTCGAGGAAGCTGCCCTCGCTGCCGACCCCGACGTAACGGGAGGAATAGTCGAACCGCTGCCCGGCAAGGCCCGGGTCGGGGGTGGTGTGGTCGAACTGGGCCAGGTAGTAGGCGAAAGGCCGATGCCGGTCGAAGCCCTCGTACGCCAGTTCCACGCCGTAGAAGCAGCGTTCCTGGCGATGGGCGACCGGGGCCGACCGGTCGATGTTATGCGAGTCGTGGATCGTCTCGCCCCACAGGGCCTTGAGATGCCAGTCGGCGAAACCGGCGTTGAGTTCGATCATGTCCAGCGGCATCGCCAGGACCAGCGAGGTGCCCATGGTCGCGAACGATCGGCCGACGCGGACGCGCAGGTCGAAGGGGGCTTCCTCGCCGAACCGCGTGCGGTAGTAGGCGCCGTAGTCGAACTGGTACCACGCCCGCTCGATCCGTTCCTCGAAGTCGTCCCCGCGGTCGGGGGCGGCGGGGTTGTCGTTCCCGCTCCACTCATCGAGGTTCAGCAGCCCGCGGACGTAGAAGCGGTGAACGCCCTTGTAGTTGAAGCTCAGCCACCCGCGGAGTTGATACTTGCGGAGGTCGCGGTCGTCGTTGACGGCGGCATCGTCGAAGTGCATCGCCGCGGCGCTGAGCCACCCGCCTGCCCGGAAGCCCGTGTCCGAGCGGTCGGGGATCTGCTCATCCAGGCGGACCCGCAACTGCTCCTCGTAAATGTTGACGCTGCGTTCGGCGGCAGGTTGCTGCGCGTTGGCCCACGCGGCCGCGCACAGCAATACCAGGCAGGTCCCGATCCATCGAATCGGCGAGTTGTTCATAAGCGCCTCGTTGGCCCCTTCGGACGTGCGGCGAGCGCGTCGAGGCCGGTTCGCGTCCCTGATGCGGCACCTCGTCTCGGCACAGTGCGCCGGGCGCCCGGTCCTTCCGTGAGGGGAGCGCGAGGTGCCTTCCTTGGAGTCCCTATTGGTATAGGTCAAACCCGGCAATTCGTCAACGGGCAAATGACCGGTGAAAATTGGGGTTTTCCTCAGCGGGAAACGCCGGCTCCGTCGATCATCACCAACTTGCGGGCGTAGGAGGTGTACTCGCGCTGGAAGGCGTCCAGATCGGAGGCGATGTACTTGCGGAAAAGGGGCACCGAGACCGTCCGGTTGTACAGCAACCCCTGGCGGCGCAGCAGCGAGTACCCCGCCCGGGTCAGTTCCAGCGACTGGTGGAGCCGCCCGGCCCGCGCATCCTGCAGCAGCCTGGTAAGCCCCCTGGAATACTTCGGATTGCTGCGGATGTATCGCATCAGGGCCCAGAGCTGGCCGTAGTAGCCCACCGCCTGCTCCGGCAGGTCGGACGAGACGGCCTCCTGGGAATGCCGCGACAGCAGCACAGGCAGGTCCAGCCAGTGCCGCTCGACGATGGCGGCTCGCAGGTTGTTGAAACGCCCGGGGTTATCGTCGGGGGTGAACACCACGCCGTCTCCGCGGAGTTGGAAGCCTTCCGCCAGCGTACACAACCCCTCCTCCAGCCACATGGGAAGCTGGTCCTCCATCTGGTGGCGGAAGAACTGGTGGAAGCCCTCGTGGGCGGCAACCGAAAGTGTCCCGCGGAGACCGATGTCCCAGAAAAAGCAGGTTTTCTCGTAACAATACCCGCCGGCCTGCAGCGGGATGGTCCGCCCGATGACGTGCTCGGTAAGGTTCGACCATTCCTGGCGGGAGGCCATCACGTATACGTTCATGCACTGGTCGACCGGGCGGGCCTCGAGGCCGGTCAGCTCGAGATAGTTGCTGTAACTCGCTTCCAGGAAAGCGGGTACCTTCTGGAGTATCAGGGCCCGCTTGACGGTGGTAAAGATGCGATACCGCCGGGTGCGGAGGATATGCCCGGTGGTGTACCCGAGCTTCCACTCGTCGCGGCGGACCTCGGTGTGCAGCGGCACGCCCGGTTTGTCCGGACGGGTGTCGGTCTGACAGCCGACACAGATCGAGGCCGCCAGCGTCCATATGACAGAAAGGCGTTTCATGGGTACCTATTCTATCGGAGCCCCGTGCCGGGGCGTATCAAAAACCTTTCCCCTTGCCTGCGGGCGGGAAAGACGGCGGCGGGAAACCTCTGGTCGCCACGGGGGGTTGCACGTAAGATATTGTCCCGGGGAGCAGTCCGACCCGAGAACGGGAACACCTCCCGACAGAAGGAGTCTCAACATGACCAGGCAACTCATCGCATGGGTGGTCGTCGTAAGCGCCGCCGTCGCCCCGGTGGCCGCGGCAAACCCCGCGCCGCTGGCCGAGCGCATCCCCTCCGACGCGCCGGCCTACTTCGGCTGGGCGGGACGATCGCTGGTCTTCGACGGCTCGCTGCTGGGACAGATGCTCGGGGAACCCGCCGTCGCCCAACTGCTGGAAGCCATGCGAACCGCCCTCCAGAAGCAGACCGGGAAGGACCATATGGAATCTGATCGGGCCGCCACGATGAGGCAACTGGTCGGGCATGCGTGGGAAATGGGCATGACCGCCTGGCAACACCCTGCCGCGGCGGCCGTGCTGGACATACCCGAGCCCAACGCCGAAAACGCCCTGCCGCCGGTGGCGGTCCTGATCGACCTGGGGACCGACAAGGCAGACTTCGAGAAGCAACTCAACGCCGCACTGAAGGCCTTGGGCGAGGATATCCAGACCACCACGGCGACCATCGAGGGCGTCGAGGTCAAGGTCATTGCCCTCGATCGGGCTGTCACGATGTGCCTTGGCTTCCAGGAGAACCTGTTCTTCGCCACGCTGGGACGCGAGGCGGTTGAGCCGATCCTGAAGGTCAAGCCCGAGGAGTCGCTGGCGACCAACAAGAAGTTCCTGGCGGTGATGAAGAAGGTCGGCGGGGAGAACCTCCAGGCGGCCGGGTATGTCGACGTCACGACGGTGACCGCCAGGATCGCCAAGCTCCTGCCGCCTGCGCGGGAGGGCGAACCGGACCTGCAGAAAGTGCTCAAGGCGGCCGGCCTGGACAAGGCTACCGCCCTCGCCACGGCCACGCGGATCATGGACCGCCACATGTACACGCGCACGCGCCTGTTTTCCCCGGCGCCCCACAGCGGCGTCCCGGCACTGCTGGGCGGTGAGCCGCTCAAGGATGCCGACCTTTCGGGCGTGCCCGTCGACGCGGACCTGTTCGTTGTCGCACGGCTGAGCCTCTCGACGGTGCTGGGCGAGTCGCGAAAGGCGGCCTCTACGATCCTCGGCGACCCCAACGCCCTGGACCAGGGGCTGGAGATGGTCCGCCGACAGACCGGCATCGACGTCCGCAAAGACTTTGCCGACGCCTTGGGCGACACCTGGGTGCTCAGCAGCGCGCCCTCGCGAGGCGGGTTCCTGACCGGCACGTCGCTGACGGTCTCCCTCAAGGACACCAAAACCGCCACTGCCACCGTGGACAAACTGGAGACCATGCTCCGGCAGCATTCCGAACGGATGCGGCAGAGAGAAGACACCCATCGCTGGAGTCGCCCGACCTACCCGGTGCTGAACATCGCAAAGACCGCCCGCGCGGACATCCGCTATCTCGGCTTCCGCGGCGGGTGGGTACCGATCGCCCCGGCCTGGTGCATCTACAAGGACAAACTGCACGTGGCCCTCTGGCCCCAGGTGGTCAAGACCATCCTCGACAACAACGGCACCGCCCGATCCGTGTCGGCCGACGAGATTTACAAGGCCTACCGGGCGAAGCTCTCCGGCAAACCGGTCATTCTCAGCTACGTCAACACTCCCAGCCTGCTGCGGCAGACCTACAACATGGGACTGGTGGTCTGGACCATGGGCGCCAATACCCTCACCGACGAGACCGGGGTGCCGTTCCATGCAGCGTGGCTGCCGACGCTGCAGACACTGCAGAAGTACATGAGGCCGGGCATTACCGGCGTGTCGCTGGACGACGACGGCATCCTGGTGGAGAGCTACAGCGCCGTGCCCGTCGGGGCCGAGCTGGTCTCGCTGCCGGTGATGGGAGCCAGCATCGCCATGCCCTCGCTCAGCCGCGCGCGGCAGGAAGCCCAACGGGCCGTTTCGGCCTCGCGTTTGCAGGGCGTGGGCAATGCCATGGCCCTCTACGAGAACCAGTATGGGCGACCTGCCTCGAATTACGAGGTGCTCATCCGGGAGGGGTTCATGGCCGTCGACCAACTGGACAGCCCCGTCGACGGCAGCGGAGAACTGGGCTGGGATTCCCGCAACGACGTGATCCGCGGCGAGCCCGATTACATCCTGATGAACCTCGCCGGCAAGACCGACCTGCCCGATAAGACAATCATGGCCTACGAACAGCCCAGCCATTACCGCCGCAAGGGCACTTTTGTCCTGTACGTCGATCACTCTGTGAGGTGGGTGGACGCCGAGACGTTCGAGAAGCAACTCGCCGCCAGCAGGAAGGCCATCGGCGCCAAGTGACGACCAGCCTGATCGCACTGCCTGCGGCCGGAGGGCCGTGCAGGCGAGGGGCGCCTCAGCGCCCTTCTCTCGCCACCGGGGTTCCGTAGGGTCGGCCGGGGGCAGGGCGTCCGGTCGTACAACGACGAGCCGCTGTATTACCTTGCCGCCCCGCCCACCAAGGCCAGGCGCATCGCCGCCAAGCCGCCCGGAAACCCGTAAGGGACCGGATCGTAGCCGCGGCCCTGAAAGGGTCATGATGTGACGTTGTACGTTCCGGTGTAGACGAACTCGCCCTTGTGGATCACCCCGACGCCCATCGGGAATGTCCCACGTCTATATCCCGCGGCCATTGGTCGGTGGAGAACCAACTGCACTGGTGCATGGATGTGGTGTTCCACGAGGACGACCGCCGAATCCGCGTCGGCCACGCCGCCGAGAACTTCACCCGTCTGTCCCGCATCGCCCTGAATCTGCTCAAGGCCGACAAGACCAAGAAGACAAGCATCCGCCGAAAACGAAAGATCGCCGGCTGGAGCCTGGACTACATGCTCCACCTACTTACCCTCTGGCCCTGAGAATGCGTTTGCCCTGGAGGTGGTCGGCCTTGCCCGGCCGGGCTGATCGCCCTACAATCAGCATGTCTGGCTGCACGACCACGGCCGGGCAGCCCGTA
>JBKHHV010000182.1:0-7629 GCA_046539005.1 Phycisphaerae bacterium | reverse complement strand
CGACCTCGGCGGTAATCGGACGCTCGGTGCTCTCGCGCATCGTAAGGCACGGCACCTGAAGGATGGTCGTTTCTTCCTGGATGCCACCGGAGTCGGTCAGCACCACCCTCGCCGAGGCAGTGAGCTTGAGGAAGTCCAGGTAACCCACCGGCTCAATGATCCGCAGGTTCTCCATCGCCTCGACACGGCCGCTGAGCCCGAACCTTCCGAGGTTGTTCTTCGTCCGCGGATGGGCGGGAAAAACGATCGGCAGCTCGCGCTGGATCTCGTCCAGCACGCCCAGCAGCGCGGAAAGGATTTCAGGATCGTCCACGTTGCTGGGCCGGTGCATCGTCAGTGCGGCATACCCGCCGGCCTCCAGCCCGATATCCTGCAGAATCGTCGACTCCTCGGCCTTGCTGCGGTTGCGCAGCAGCGTGTCGATCATCACGTTGCCCACGAAGTGAATCCGCTCCACGGGCACGCCCTCGGCCCGCAGGTTCTCCACCCCCGCCGGCTCGGTGCAGAACAGCACGTCGCTGATCGCGTCGGTGAGAATCCGGTTGATCTCCTCGGGCATGCGTCGGTCGCCGCTGCGGAGCCCGGCCTCCACGTGCACCAGCGGCACGTGCAGCTTGCTGGCCACCAACCCGCAGGCGATGGTGCTGTTGACGTCGCCCACCACCAATACCGCATCAGGCCGCTGCTCCAGGACCACCGGTTCGAACGCCTTCATCACCTCGGCTGTCTGTACCGCGTGCGAGCCCGAGCCCACCCCGAGGTTCACGTCCGGCTCAGGGATCCCGAGCTGGCGGAAGAACAGGTCGCTCATCTTCTCGTCGTAATGCTGGCCGGTGTGCACCAGGATCGGTTCCACCCCGCCGGCGGCCGCGAAGGCCTCCATCAGCGGTGCGATCTTCATGAAATTCGGCCGCGCTCCGGCGACGTTGATGATCTTCATATCCGGTCCCTTGGTCTGGTTGCGATTGGTATTCTCTCCAACTATCGGCAAAGCACGCCGGCGCCATGACTTCAACGGTCAGCAGACGGTCACCGTCAGCGGGTCGGGGCTGATGTCGAAATCGAAAAACCGCGCCAAGTTGTTCGGCGGCTCGGCGTCGAGCATTTCCCGCACCTTCGCGGCGTCCTCGGGCGAACGGCAGACCATGAGCAGGAACCCCCCTCCGCCGGCCCCGAGGAGCTTGGCGCCGTAGAGGTGTTCCTGTACGCGCGAAAGCAACTGCTCGATGCGGGCGTTGGAGGAATTCGGGTCGAGTTGCTTGTTGAGCCGCCACGCCACGTCCACAAGCTCGCCGAACCGCTTGAGGTCCTTGCGCGACATCGCCTCCGCCACGTGCGAAGGCAGGTGGTGGATCTGCCGGAGCGTCTGCATCGCCTGGCGGTCGCGGTTGAGGTACCGCCCCACCACCTGCTGCAGGATGTTCTTCGCCAGTCGCGTGATGCCGGTGTAGTACAGCAACGTACAGCCGCCGTTGCGTCGGGGGTCCAGCACGTCGGCGGGCACGTACTGGATCATCGGGTCCGGCACCAGCCCGGGGGCGGTCCGCACCATCTTCACCGCGTCCACCGCCCCGCCCACCTGGTCCTGCCAGCCGCCGCCGGTGGTCAGGGCCTGCTCCAGTTTCAGCACGCCGTGGAAAAGTTCCTGCTGGGTGGGGGTATGCCCCATCACCCGCTGGATGGTCGCCAGGATCACCGCCCCGACGATGCTGCTGGTGCCCAGCCCACTGCCTTTGGGGATGGCGGCCAGCGTCGTCAGCTCAATGCCGCCGCCAAACCGCTCCAGCATCTCGCGCAGGCTGATGGCATCCGGCCAGCAGTCGGCCGCCGGGTCGAGCCCGCTGATTGCCAGGGTCGCCTTGGCGAGGGCGAACCCGCTGGTGGGGCTTCGGTAATCCAGCAGGTCTTCGATCCGCTCGATCTGCACCTGCGTTCCGATGTCGATGGAGGCGATGCGCAGCACCGGCTCGGGAATGACCCGGGCATAGCAGTGGATCGGCGGCTGCCCGTTGAGATTGACGGCCGCGTTGATTACGCATCCGCCGTGCTCGAGTGCATACGGGGGGGTGTCGGTCCATCCGCCGCCGAGGTCGAGCCGCGCCGGAGCCCGGCCCCAGACGATTTCGTCGGCCCGCAGTGCGCTGCGAGGGTGCTCGTCCACGGATCGGCCGCTGGAGACGATGGTTCGGCTCAGGTAACCGAACGCGGCGGCCTTGGCGTCCTGTGCCCAGCGGCGGGCTTCCTTCAGCGGGTCGGGGACCAGTTCCAGCGCATCCAGCCACGCCCGGGTCGGCTCGCCAAGGGCCTCAAGCAGCCCAGGCAGGACAATCTGCAACGTCTCTGCATCACTGGAGGCGAGCATCTCCACCGCCTCCCCCAGCGAGTGGATGATCCGCCCGAACGCCAAACCTTCCAGCCCCCCGCTCTGCCCGGGCCCGTAGTGCCACTGGGCCTCGGTAAGGAGTTGGGCGACCCACGCCGTCCGGTCGGCCGCCTTTCCGAGCGCGAAGGCCAGCTCGCGGGCGGAGAATTCGCTGTCGATGCGGAAAAGCCTCGCCAAGGAGCGGCGGAGTTGCTCGGCCCGCATGCGCAGTCGACGCGCGTGGAAGGCGTCCTGGTCGGCGAGGGTGGCGATCTCGGCAAGACTGTAGCGGTCGGCGCTGCGCCAGGCCTCCTTCTGGGCCTCGGTCGCCTCGGAGGGCTAATACACCCACAGCCACCGGGCGAACCCGTCCGCGGCAGGTTCGGCGGGAAAGACCTTCGCATCCCACACGGTGCGCTGGTCGGCGGGGATCTGGGGGTCCCAGACCTCTTCGGGCGTCGCGCCGACCTCTTCCAGCCACGCCGCGAGGGGCATGTCGCACAGCGTGGCGCCCTGGTCGGCCGTGGTCTTGAAAGAGTCGCCCACGCCGTAACAGCGGACGAACCATACCCGGTTACCGCGGCGGTCGTGGCCTTCCAGCACATCCAGGCACGCGCCCTGCGGGAGGGTGATGGGCTCCTCGATGTCGGCCCCTGCGACGACGTTTCGGCCGGTGAGCGTCAGCGGGGCGCGCACCAGGCAGCCTTCCACCCACGCCTGGGTACCGCGCAGCAGGTCGTCCTCGTCGGGAACATCGTTGTTGATGCTCAGGCAGGCCTCCAGTTGACTGGCACCGCGGTCCAGCCGCAACAGATCGCGCCCGGAGGTGATGATCTGCCGGGTGGTGCCGAAGTGCAGGAATCCGCACCGCGGCAGTACCTGCACCTGGAAGCATACGCTGTTGAGCGACTCGAAAAGGCGTCCCAGCAGGGCATCCGACCAGCCCGAACCGCTGCCCCGTGCCGAGGCGATGTGGTGGGCGCTGGTCGCCTCGATCCCCATCGCGCAGCAGATCTCGCGGTAGAAGTCCAGCCCCGACTCGTCGATCGCCCGCCCCATCTCGCCGGTCCAGTGCAGCGAACCGTCGTCGGCCTTCATGGCGAAGCACTGCATCAGCCGGATGGCCGTGGGGGCGTCGAAATGAATGACGCCGATGTCCAGGATCGCCTGGCCGTAGCGGTCCACGGCGTCCTGCTGGTGCTGCTCCTCGGGCGAGGGTTTCTGCAGGAACGTGCGGACCACCCCGTCGCTGTTGGCGGCGTACACGCCGTGCTTGCCGGCTTGTTCGGGCGGGGCAAGACACCCAAGCCCGGTCATGCCGGGGGAGGAGAAGTCGACCTCGGCCGGCTCGAAGCTCAGCAGCACGTCGCCTGCGGTGATGACCACCTGCCCGCTGCCGGGCGTGCCGGGGGGGAGGTTCAGATAGGTGGGAAGTTGCCGGTCGAAGAGCGTCATGCCGATGGCGCTGTCGCTCTCGCCCGGGACGGGGACGAAGATCTTCCCGCAGGGCCCGTAGGCCGGCAGACGCTTGGAGTCGCCCCCGGCGTGGACGATGAGCACGCGCAGCCGCCGCAGTGCCTGCTCCCAGGCGGCAGGGTCGGCGATTTCCTGGGGCGGAAGCTCGCGGGAGAGCACCTCGCCGAGGCAGTGGATGGTGCTTCCGCCGGATCCCACGCGTCGGCCGCCCGGGTCGGGCACGACCAGGATGTTCCGCACCCCCGCCAGCAGGCCCAGTTCGCGGCGGATATCCAGTTGCGATTCGTACGCGGCCGCTTGGGCGTCATTGGACGCGGTGACGATGAGGTAATCCCACGGTTGGACGAAAGCCTGCATGTGCTTCTCCGGGACTCGATGTCGAACTTTCAGGAATAGCGAGCCTTGCGAGCGACCGGGCCGGGCGTTTCGGCTTCTTTCTTCGCCGGTCGGGAGCCGATATAGTCCTGAAGGAGGTGTCGGACATATCCGCCGACCGCTCCAGAAAGTATGCCCATGATAGCCCCTTGAGCCACGTCCGCAAGGCGGATAACGCGGCGCCAAGGGGGAATCCGGCGTCGGCCGGACAACTTCGAGGTCCATGCCCGAACCGACAGACAACCCGTTGCGGCGCCTGCTGGTGACCAACCAGGTCGTCGGACCGTTAATGGTGCAGCTTCTGGATGGTCTGGAAGAGAGTGGTACCCATTGCCTGGCCGTCACCGGTCGAGTGGACCGCTGCGAAGACCAGAAGCTGCGGTTTACGGTGATCGACGCGGCCGATCTGCGCAAGAGGCCGGCATGGAAGAGGATATGGACCTGGGGCGTTTTCGCCCTCCAGTCCGCCCGGCAGATGCTCCGACACCGCCGCACCCCTGCCCTGGTGGTCAGCAACCCGCCGGTGACCGCCCTGCTGTGCCCCGTGCTGAAACGGCTGTTCGGCGTGCGCTATGCCCTGCTGGTGTATGACGTATACCCTGAAGCGGCCGAGCGTACCGGTATGATCGGCCGACGCGCGGGGAACGTGTGGCGCGCGTTGAGCCGGCGGGCCATGCTGGACGCCGAGGGGGTGGTTACCATCGGCACGCGGATGGCACGGACACTGCAAACCCACCTGCGAAACGAAGAGCCACTGCACATCGACGTGCTGCCCAACTGGGCCGACACCGACTTCGTGAGGCCAATTCCCAAGCCCCACAACCCCTTCGCACGCGAGCACGGGCTGGTCGACAAATTGGTGGTGACCTACAGCGGGGCCTTCGGGGCGACCCACGACGTGGCCTCCATCGTCACGGCCGCCGAGTTGCTGCAGGACCGACCGGAAGTGCATTTCATGCTGATCGGCGGGGGTACCCGCGAGGCCGAGGTGCGCGACCTGGTGCAGCGGAAGAACCTGCCGAACCTCACGCTGCTGCCGCTGCAACCGTGGGGCGTGGTGCCGCAGTCGTTCGCGGTCGCCGACCTGTCCATCGTCTGTCTCGACGAGGCGTACAAGGGCATCTCGGTCCCGTCGAAGACCTACTACGCCCTGGCGGCCGGCGCGGCGCTGCTGGCGATCAGCCCGCCCGATACGGAACTGACCGACCTGGTCGCCGAGGAGCAGTGCGGCCGTCACGTTCTTCCCCGTGACCCCCACGGGCTCGCCGAGGCGGTGCGTCACTATTGCCGCAACCGCGAAGAACTGCGGCAGGCGGGGGGCAACGCCCGGCGGGCTGCCGAGCAGAAGTACTCGCAGGATGTGATGATCCGCCAGTGGGTCCGGACGCTGCGCCGGATGCTGGGCTGACGAACTCCCCGGCCGGGCGGCGACACCGCCTGCGACGGTCAGTCGGTGTGGAAGACCTCTTCCATCGGCGCCCACCACTCGCCTTCCTCGGCCGACTCCACGGGCATCTGGCAGGGGTCGGTGTGCTGCCACCATTCCCGGGTGACGGGGTCTTCGCCGATGGCGGCCATGTCGGCCTCGAAGTCGTCCCCGACGTACTCGAAGTAGCTGAACAGCAACCCGTCGCGATAGAAGATGCTGTAGTTGCGGATGTTGCTTTTGCGGATCCGCTCCAGTACGCCCGGCCAGGCATTGGCGTGCAGGCGTTTGTACTCCCGGAGTTTCTCGGGGCGCACGCGGATGATGCTGCCGTATCGCTTCATGGCTTCTCCTTCTGCACTGCGCCGGTCACGGGGCTGCCGCCGTCGGGCCGGGCCCGGACAACGGGCATCGCACTCGCCGCCGGTGTCATATCTTCACGATGCCCTTGGCCTGCAGCAGCGCGACGATGCGGTCTACGCACTCCTCCACATTCAGCTCGTGGGTCGGCAGGTCCAGGTCCGGATCGCGCGGTTCCTGATAAGGAGCGGTGACGCCCGAGAACTGCTTCACCTCCCCGGCGTCGGCCTTGGCGTAGATGTCCCGGGTCGCCCGCTCGCGGCAGACCTCCACCGGGGCCGACAGGTACACCTCGAAGAACTGCCGGGGCCCGACCACCTCGGCCGCCCGCTGCCGGTCCTCTTCGTAGGGCGAGAGGAACGAGCAGATCGCGATCAGCCCGGCGTCGTTCATCAGTTTCGCCGCCTCGGCCGACCGGCGGATGTTCTCGGCCCGCTCGTCGGCGGTGAAGCCCAGGTCCTTGTTGAGACCCATGCGGACATTCTCGCCGTCGAGGACGGCCGCCGCGCAACCGGCGTCGTAGAGGCGCTTTTCCACCGCGTACGCAATGGTCGTCTTGCCTGAGCCGGTCAGCCCGGTCAGCCAGACCGTCGCGGGCTTGTGGCCCATCTTCGCCTGCCGCTGCTCGGTCGATACCTGTCCGGCATGCCCGGTGATGTGCTCGGAACGCACCTCGGTGACCCGCCGGGTGGGCTCGGCCTTCATGTCGCGGGGCTCGCGCTCGATAATCATCCCCCCCCCGACGGTGCTGCAGGTCAGGCGGTCGATCACGATGAACGACCCGGTCACGTGGTTCCGCTCGTAGGGGTCGTAAGCGACCGGGCGGGCCAGTTCCAGTTCCACGCGGCCGATCTCGTTGAGTTTGAGGTGCTCGGCCTTGGTGCGCCGCAGCGTGTTGACGTCCACCTGGTAGCGAATCTCCGAAATCACCCCGGGGGTGATCTTCGTGGTATGCTTGATGAGGTACTGCTTGCCGGGGACCATGACGTCCTCGTTCATCCACACCAGCATCGCCTCGAAGGTGCGATCCACGCGGGGGAGGTTGTGCTTGTGGACCAGCATGTCCCCGCGCGAGATGTCGATCTCGTCTTCCAGGGTGACGGTCACCGGCAGCGGCGGGAAGCCGGCCTGGATCGGCCCGTCGATGCCGAAGACCTGCCGGACTTTCGAGCTCTTGCCCGAGGGCAGCGCCACCACCTCGTCGCCGGGGCGAATCGTCCCCGAGCCGACGGTTCCCATGTAGCCCCGGAAGTCGCTGCTGGGACGCGAGACATACTGCACCGGCAGCCGCAGGTCGATGAGATTGCGGTCGGAGGCGATATGCACCGTCTCCAGGTGGTTCAGCAGCGTGGTGCCCTTGTACCACGAGGTGTTGTCCGACCGCTCCACGACGTTGTCGCCCTTCAGGGCGCTGATGGGGATGAACGTCACGTCGTTGAGGTTCAGCTTGGCCGAGAACTCGGTGAAATCGGCGACGATCTTCCCCGGCAACGGCGGGAAGGGCCTGCCCAGCGTCAACGGCGGCGTGAGCCTCTACGCCGACGACACCGGCGTGCTGGAGGCGATCGTGGATTTCCACCTCGTCACCAAGTGGAAGACCGCCGGCGACAGCCTGACCGCCGCGCGCCGC
>JBKHHV010000181.1:0-7639 GCA_046539005.1 Phycisphaerae bacterium | reverse complement strand
TAGGTCGCCCGATCACTGTTTTTGAAGTCGACTTCGCTGGCATACCGGTCCACCTGGGCGTTGGCGTCTCTGTTCTCGGGCTTCTTGGTGACCACCAGCCCGTCCTCGGTGCGAGCCACGGTCACGCGGACGTCGCGGGAGTTGTTCCAGGTGACGGCCTCGGAGGGCAGGGCACGCTTCAGGGCGGTGTTCTCGCCGGCGGTCGCCGAACCGGACTGGCGATCGGAATTGGTCGCGAAGTCCTGCGTTCGGAGGTTGGAAAGCGCGCGGTTCACGCGGTTGGGGTCCTTCTCCAGGACCCAGTTGTTGTCCACGCGCCGCAGCACCTGCGCCTGCAGCCCGCCCACCTCGCGCTGGCGTTGCTGGGTGGGCTCGAGGGGGGCGTACTTGTAGCGGACCTCGTTGAAGGTGCGGGGCTTGCCCACGATGACGGGGATGGTCTTCTGCTTCGACTGCCGGATAACCCGCAGCGTCAAGGTGCTGCCGGGCTTGCGGTCGACCACGTCGGCGATGAAGGCGGCCGCGTCGGCGGCGATCAGCTTGCCCTCGCGTTTGACCAGCACGTCGTAGCGCTGCAGCCCGGCCTTGTCGGCGGGCCCGTTGCGGATGACGTTCAGCACCAGCACGCCGACGTCTTCTCCGAGCCCCAGTTGCGTTGCCAAGGCCTCCGGCAGCGGGGCTACGCGGATGCCCACCCACCCGGTCGGGTCGGCAGTCTGCATCTGGGAGGCAGCCTTGCTCAGGTCGAGCGCCTCGCTATCGGGGAGTTTACTTCTGGGCTCGGCCGTCTCCGGGGCTGGGGCGGTGTCCTCGGCATGGGCCGATGCGGCAAATGCGCCCAGCACGGCTGCGATTGTGATGAATCGAATGATCTTCATGGCTGTTTCTCCCGTCTGCTCTGCACGGGTCACAGGTCGGTTGCGGTCATGGAGAGGCGGCAGTTCACTTCGTCCAGTTGGATGAGGTATTCCTCGCCGGTCTCCTCGTCGGTTACCTCGAACACGCGGCGGGTTACCACATGGGTCTCGGCAGGCACGTCGGACACGGGTTTGCACGGCTGGGGCGGATCAGGGGCGTATCCGGCATCGCGTTCGCTGCCGGAGACAACCCGGACGGGGGTGTCTTCGCAGGCGAAGAAGGCTGCCGTTTCGACCGGCACGCCGGCCGCGTAGCCCGAGGCCGCCGCCCTGCCTCTCTCGGCGGTTGCCGCGTCTCCGCTCGTGGTCGGGGTCGAATCGTCGGAGTGATTCCGCTCGGTGGGGTCATCGGACTTGACAGCCACGGGGTCCTCACCGTGGTGCGGCTGGCCGGTGTAGAGAATCGCGAAGTATCCCACCACCGCCAGCAGGATCGCCGCGATCGCCGCGGCCGTCGGGACCAGCACCGAGGGTTTCCCCGCGGCTGGTCGTTGACTGACCTTGGGCACCTGGCGGTCGCCGAGCAGGGCGTTGAGGGCATCGCCCACGTGGCGGTCGGTTTCCTCGAACCGTTGCATCTCGCGATGCAGGCCCGGGTCGCGCAGCATCTCCCGCTCGAAGGCGGCCCGCTGCTCGGGCGTCATCTGCCCGTCGAGATAGCGGCAGATGTCGCGGTCGCGTCGTTCGTTCTCGTTCAGGGGCGAGGTCATTCGTTCTCTCCCGGAAACAGCTTGTCCCGCAGCATGCGTCTTCCCCGGACCAGGCGCGCCTCGACGGTGGAGGGCGAAACGCCCAGCACCTCGGCGATCTGCCGATGGGTCCAGCCTTCCAGGTGCCGGAAGATTACCGGGTGGCGGTAGATTTCCGGAAGCGTTTCCACGGCCTCCAGCACCCGCGAGCGGTTCTCTTCCAGGTCGACGGTGTGTTCGGGGTTTTCGTTGCTGATGGTGTCGGATTCATCGAAGCGGTCCTTGACGCGTTGCCACAGGTTCCGCATCCGCGTTTTCTTACGTCCGAAGTCCAGTGCGGCGTTCCGTGCGGTTCGGTAGAGCCACGACCGCCAGGCGCGCGGATCGTGCAACCGATGCACCCGCTGCCAGAGGTGAATCCACACCTTCTGGGCGATGTCATCGACCGCGTCGGGCTGACCGACGGTGGCGTAAATCACGCCGCGGACCCAACGTTGATTCCGGCGCATGAACTCATCCAAGGCACCTGTTTCGCCTTCGCGCAATGCCTCGATCAACTGCTGGTCCACGTCGTCGTCCTGGAACGGCACCTGCATGTCCATAGTCAGGACGTCTCCCAAGCCCGATACCCCGACAGAAAATCCGAAAATACACGGCTCTTTACCGGCACGCTCCGCTGCCTGCCCGGCGTATTCTTGTCGGCCTTCTGCAAAAGCTTAGACTGACAACAGCAGCGACGGTTCGCAAGGGGCAGGAAGTGACAAACAGTAAGCAACAAGCGATAAGCAATAAGCAGTAAGCGATAAGCGGGAAGCAATGATCGAAACGCCCGAACAACCGACCACCACCCCGGGCAGCGGGTTAGCGGCCGTGCTGACCATGAGTTGGCCTGCGAGCCTGACCATGCTCAACGCCACCGTGGTGAAGTTCATCGACGGGCTGATGGTATCCTGGATCGGGCCCGTGCCGGTCACCGCCCAGTTCTACGGCGGCATGGTCTCCTTCGCGCCCGAGAGCCTCATGCTCGGGCTGCTCAGCGTGGTCAGCAGCTACGTCAGCCAGAATCTCGGTGGGGGGCGGACCCAGCGCTGCGCGCAGTACGCCTGGGCGGGGCTGGCGTTGGCGATGGGGTATTCGGTGCTGATCGCGCCGCTGGCACTGGCGAGCGACTGGGGCTTTGCGCTGCTGGACTACGAGGAAGCGCCCCTGGCGGCGATGTACTTCCGCTACATGATCCTCGCCGCGGCGCTGACGCTCTCGGCCCGCGTGCTGGAGCAGTTCTTCTACGGCATTCATCGACCCCGGGTGGTGCTGGTGGCGTCGGTGATCGCCAACCTGTTCAACGTCGCCGCCAATTACGGGCTGATCTTCGGCAGGTGGGGGCTGCCCGAGTTGGGGCTGGAAGGGGCGGCGATCGGGTCGGTCCTGGCGTGGGGGGTGCAGTTGGCGATCCTGCTGGGGGTGTTCCTTTGCCCGCGGCTGCACGCTGCTTTCGGGACCCGGCAACTGGGCATGCGGTGGCGGCAGATCGCCGACATCCTGCGAACCGGTTGGCCGGCGGGGGTGCAGTTGTGCAACGACATCTTCAGTTGGGGCATGGCGATCATGCTGCTGTCGGGCATCTTCGGGCTCGCCGACCGGGTGGCTACCACGATCATGATGCGGTACATCGGGCTTTCGTTCATGCCGGCGATTGGGGTGGGAATCGCCACCACCTCGCTGGTGGGCAGGGCGATCGGCGAGGGACGCCCCGACTTGGCCGTCCACCGCACCCGCACGGCGCTGGGAGTAACGGCCGTCTACATGGGCCTCTGCGGGCTGGGGTTCTACCTGTTCCGCTACCCGCTGATGGACCTGTTCATCACCAAGGCGGCCGTGCTGGACCGCAGCCCCGAGGAACTGGAAGCCATCCGCCGGCAGATCCTCGACGTGGGAGGACGGATCATGATCTGCGCGGCCCTGTTCCAACTCGCCGATGCGGTGGGGATCGTCTATATCGGGGCGCTACGCGGCGCGGGCGACACGCGGTGGCCGATGGTGGCGACGATCGTGGCAAGCTGGATGGTGGTCGTGGGCGGCGGGGTGGCGATGGTGACCGTGGCCCCGCAACTGGGGGCAACGGGTCCGTGGATCGCCGCTACGGGGTATGTCTTCGTCCTGGGGGCGCTAATGGCGTGGCGATTCGAAAGAGGCGCTTGGCGATCGATCGATCTCCTGGGACGCGACACTGACCGTCCGGGCAGTCCCCCGGCTGAACAGTCCAGTTGACCTCCCCGGCGTCAGGCTTCTGCCTGGAGGGGGGCATGCTGCGGACCGCCTTCTCCAGCGCCGCCCGGTACACATTGCCCGGCTTGGGGCCGACCCAGCGGCCCTGCTCCTGCCCGTGGACAAACAGCACGACCGTCGGCAGCTTGCGGACCATGTGGGCGTCGGCCACGCCGGGGTGGCGGTAGACGTTCATCTTGGTAACGGTGGCGCGGCCTTCGTATTCCACCGCGAGGGTGTCGATGGTGGTCTCTATCTTCTGGCAGCCCGGGCACTGGGGGGTGGAGAAATCCACCAGGACCGGCCCCGACGCCTGCTGCAGGCAGACCCCGGGCGGGCAGGCGGCGCTGCCACAGCCACATTGATGCGCGCAACCTCCGGCCAGCAAGAGCATGGCTGCCCCCATCAGCAGCAGGGCGGCAGAAAAGGGATTCAGCCCGGTCGTTCGAGTGAGGTCCATCCAGTACCTCCGGTTCCAGGTTACTCGCTGCGCTCCCGCGGCGGGTGCGTATGTCCTCGCAGCGCTAAAGTACGATATGGGATCAGGCCGGAGCGAAAAAGCCAAAAAACGCCCGGCGGAGAAAGGCGTCTCCCGGCGGGACTCTGCACCCCGGTGAATCCGGCGGATCCCTCAGGCCAACACGTCGACCGTGGAGGCCATTTCGTCCATCTTCTCAAGCGTCTGGGCGATGACGTCCCCGGCCATTTTCTGGACGTCTTGGGACATCTTCGCCGCCCGCACCTCCGCGGCCGCTCCGGCGTTGCCCTGGGACTGGGCCATCGACTGGTTGGCCACCAGCGCGAAGGCCGATCCGGAACATGCTCCTGCAGAAGTTACGTTCATTGCTGGTCCTTCCGGCCCGGTTCTGGTTTGCTGCGACCCGCGCGCACCAACGCCCATGAAACATTATCGAACGGGCATGCGGCGACTTGAGCGAAACGACAGGCTTTTCCCGCTTTGCCGGTCAGCCGGGGCTCACTGCTGCATCAGCGGGTCCAGGACGAGTTCCGGCAGGACCCCGAGAATCACGATCGCCACGACGATCACCGTAATCGCCACGCGCCACAACTGCCCCCGCAACCCGGGCATGGGGTCGGTGGGAAGGACGTCGATGCCCGCCGGGCGGAGTAATGCCGCCACCATGCGCACCGCCGCGACGGCCGCCATGCAACGAACGACCAGCCAGGTCAGCGATACTGGTGTCCATCCGCTCCAGACGGCCGCCCCCGCGATCGAGTACCGCCGGATCATCCCGGCCGTCACCGGCAGCCCGGCCGTACTCCACAGCAGCACGCCCAGCGCCAGCGCCGCTCCCGGGTGCGAGGAGCCCAGTCCTGCCAGGTGTTCCACGCTGCGAAACTCCCCCTCCCGCGTGCGGGACACGTACCCCATCGCCAGCACAAGTCCCAGGCCGTGCACCACGGTCAGCCCTGCGGCGCCCATCGCCAGGGCGCTGCCGCCGGTCAGGAAGCTGGTGGCATGGGGCCCGCCACCGGAGGAGACGGCAAGCAGCACGGCCGAGGCATCGGCGACCAGCAGCCAGACCATCAGGCGGCCGAGGCGCTTCTCCCGCAGGGCCAGCGCGCCTGCGACCCCGGCGACCAGCACGCCCGCCCACATCAGGACGGCAGAGAGGGGCCCGGTGACGGTAGCTGCGCCGTAGTGACCGTCGTAGTGTTCCAGGCGTCCCAGACGCGAGAGCAGCTTGGAGTGGGACGCCGAAAGCTCCGGCTCGAAGACGTCGGCCCGCAGCCCCACCAGGAAGGTCACCGCCAGCAACACCGTCAGAAGCATCGTAGCCCGGACGCGGCTGTGGATGGGTCCCGGCAGCGACCCCAGGGGCCGTGTGGTATGGGGATCGCGACGGCGGACCATCACGCGGGCACCCAGCACCAGCATGTAGGCGGTGTGCACCGCCAGCCCGAACCCGGCAAGGATGGTCGCGGCGATCCAGTCGAGTTGCCCCGCCCGCACGGCCTGCATGTGCGAGCCGATGACCATCGAGGCCCCGACGAATCCGCCCATGCCGGGCACGGCCACCATGGACGCCAGCCACAGCGCCACCCCGGCGGCCAGGAGTGGGCGGAGGCGACCCAGCCCGCCGACATCTTCCAGCGACGCCGAGGTAAGCCCCGGAACGGCCTGCACGCCCGCCAGCAATACGCCAGCCACGCCGATGGCATGGGCAATCGCCAGCACCGCGGTGCCGCTGAGCCCCATCGCCGTGCCCGAGGCGACGCCCGCCAGCCCCAGTGCCGCCACCAGGGCTGTCGACCACGACAGCGCGTCCAGGAACGTCCGCTGGCGATAGCACATCAGCGCCGCGTACACCACGCCCAGCCCCAGCAGGACCGACGCCCAGGCCCCGATGCTTCCCAGCAGCGGCAGGATGGCCGGGGTGAGTACCACGATCCCCAGGTACAGCCCCAGCTTCGTCACGCCTGCCAGCATCAGGATCGCCCCGCCGGCCGGTGCCGAGTGCAACGCCGAACGCAACCAGAGATTGCCGGGCGGGCAGGCGGTCTTGATCAGCAGGGCGGCCGTCAGGGCGGGGGTGATGATCGCCGCGGGCAGCCCCTCCAGCCGCAGGTGCAGCAGATCGGCGTAGGCGAAGCTGAGCACGCCGGTCTGGTCGAAGTGGGTCCAGCCCCAGTGCAGCACGCCCCCAAGCCACAGGGCCGAGGCGAGCATCTGCAGCCCCAGGCGGTGGTTACGGTATGGGGAGGGCAGCCGCCCGGGACGCAGGCAGAAGAAGGCGGATACCACGGCCGCTTCGGCGAAGATCGTGGTCAGCAGCAGGTCTCGCGATAGGATCGCCCCCAGCAGCGTGCCCTCGGTCAGCAGAAGCCACGAGAAATGCCCGCGCCCGGCCCCGGCGAGTTGGCGGGAACTGGCCAACACCGCCGCGGGGGTCACGATCGCCACCCCTGCGGCGAACAGCAGCGACACCGGGTCCATTCCCAGCGAGAGGTCCAGCCCGAGTCCCAGGCGCAGCCAGTCGTGAACGCGGGCGAGGTCCGAACCGGTGATGTAACGTACGCCCGCGATGGCGGTAACGAAGGCTGTGGCGATGGAGAAGCTGGCGGCGTTGAACCGCGCAAGCTGCCCGGAGCCGTTGTTTCGGCCTCGAACGTGCGGCGGGGTGACCACCGCGGCGAATACCGCCCCGAACATCGGCAGAACGACCATGACTCGCAGGGCGTAGCTGTCCAGCAGTTCCAGCATGCAGGCTCCCGGTCGGAATCATCGGCGGCTTCTGGACGCCGCCGATCTATGCAGGCACAATAGCCCACCATGAAACGCCGCACAAGCGCCTGGCCGACCGGCCCGGGCGTAGGCCCCCAGACAGAGGAGCGCAGTTGCATGTCCGTTCAGCCTTGCCGCAGCAAGTGGGACTCGGCAATGACCGACCGCGATCGGTTCAACGCCCAGATGCACTACTGCCCCGTGGACCGCTGCTTCAACCGGGAGTTCGGCTACTGGCGGGAGAACTTCAGCCAGTGGGACCTGTTCGTCGAGAACGGCATCACCTGCAACCGGGAGGCAGACCGGTTCTTCAACTTCGACCGCATGCCCTCGGTGGGCGGCAACGTCTGGCTGAGCCCGCCCTTTGAGCGCGAGACCATCGGCCAGAAGGGCGATCGGCTGATCATCCGCAACGAGGAAGGGCTGAGCGGCGAGGTGCCCAAAGACGGGCACAGCACGATTCCGCACTTCACCGATTCTTCCGTAAAGGCCCCCGATGACTGGAAACGCATCAAGGAGGA
>JBKHHV010000180.1:0-7664 GCA_046539005.1 Phycisphaerae bacterium | reverse complement strand
GGCACGATGGCCACGAAAATCCGCGATTGCCTGCAATGCCCGTTCCTGCAATGCGTACGGGAAGAGGAAGGGCCGCTGTTCGAGAATTGACACGGGGCATCATCTCCGGTCCATTGCGCTGTACCGCCCCGGCGGTGCATGCCACCGCTGTTGAGGCAACATGGGCGTCAGACGCCTGCAGCATCCCCTCTGTCCCTGTCCGCCGGCTGCCCGGTCACTGGGCACAGGTCACGGATGACCAGCGATCACCGGTCACTCTCCTTCCTCGTAGATCATCTTCCGCGTCATGCCCCCGTCGATCACGAAGTTCTGTCCGGTCACGAATCCGTTGCGGTCGCCGCAAAGCCAGGCCGTCAGGTCGGCCACGTCTTCCGGGCGGCCTACGCGTCCGACGGGGTGTTGGGCGTGGTCCACTTCGCGGAGGGCGTCCCAGCCGTCGCCGCCTTCGCGGTAGTCGGCAGTATAGATCCAGCCCGGGGAGATGCTGTTGACCCGCACCGGCGCCAGGCTCATCGCCAGGGCATGGGTCAACGCCACCAGCCCGCCCTTGGTTGCCGAGTAGGCCTCGGTGTTCGGCTCGCTCATCAGCGCCCGGGTGGAGGCGATGTTCACGATCGACCCGCCGGCGCTGCGCAGGTGGGGCGCGGAATGCTTGGCCAGCAGCATCGGCCCGGTCAGGTTCACCCCCACCACGCGGTTCCAGTCGCCCAGGCTCAGCAGTTCCAACGGCCCGCCGGCCGAGGTGGCGGCGTTGTTGACCACCGCATCCACGCGGCCGAACGTGTCGACGGTCTTCTCGACCGTTCTCTGCACCGACGACTCCCGGGCGACGTCGGTGGGCACGAACAGCACCTCGCCCTGCTCGCCGAGCAGTTCGGCGCTGCGGGTGCCCAACTGCGGGTCGATTTCGGCCAGCACCACGGCGTATCCCTCCTGCAGCATCCGCTGGGCGATCGCCCGGCCGATGCCGCGCCCGCCCCCGGTGACAATCACGGTTCTGCGCTGCGACATGGCTTCTCTCCTTTCATCTTCCCAGTGTAGGCGGCCGGGGTCCGACTTGATACCCGCAGCGGCGCCGACTAAGCTTTCCTGTAACCCGTTCTGTAACCATGGACAAGGAGAGATCCCGATGAAGACCCTTCCGCTGGGCGATACCGGCGTGGATGTCAGTGCCCTTTGCCTGGGCATCATGTACTTCGGAACCCGCACCGACGAGGAAACCTCCCGGGACCTGATGGACCGGTACTTCGCGGCCGGCGGGCGGTTCCTGGACACCGCCAACGTCTACGCCCACTGGACCGAAGAGGGGCAGGGCGGCGAGAGCGAACGCCTGCTGAACCGTTGGCTCAAGGACCGCGGCTGTCGCGACGAGGTGTTCATCGCCTCGAAGGTGGGCTTTGCCTACCCCGGCGACGAACTGGGCGGGGCCGAGCAGACCCTCAAGGCCGACGTGATCGTCCGCGAGTGCGACAAGAGCCTCCAGCGGATGGGCATCGACACCATCGACCTGTACTACGCCCACAACGACGACCGCGATACGCCGCTGGAGGAGACTCTCGGGGCGTTCGACAAGCTTGTCACCGCCGGGAAGGTGCGGTTCATCGGCGCCAGCAATACCGTCTCGTGGCGCCTGGCCGAGGCGCTGTGCACCAGTGAATACAACGACTTCGCCCGCTATGTCGCCATCCAGCAGAAGTGCACCTACCTGCGACCCCAGCGCGGCGTGGACTACCAGTGGTGGCCGCCGGCTTCCGAAGAGTTGCTGCAGTGCTGCAAGCATCGCAAGGTAACGCCGGTGGCGTACTCGCCCCTGCTCCGGGGCGCCTACACCCGCAAGGACAAGGACATCGGCAACGCCCACGACACGGTCGAGAACCACGCCCGCCTCGCGGCGCTGTACAAGCTGGCCGAGAGTAAGCGTCTTACCGCCAACCAGCTCGTGCTGGCCTGGATGATCAACCACGACCCGCCGATCCTTCCGCTGTTCTCGGTGAGCAATGCCGACCAGCTCAAGGAGAACCTCGGCGCAATGGACATCTCCCTCAGCGAGCAGGAAATGAAGACGCTCGACGAGGCGTCGGCGTAGATCCTCCCCGGATAGATCCGCTCCGACCGGCGACTTGACCGGAAGCGACGGCACGTTTCGGCTGTATGGGCTGGGCACCTGGTGGGGCGTGCATGCGGGCAGGGGCGTGGGATGAAACGCGGGTAGTTCAACGTCGTGATGCTCCCCGACACCTCCCCCTGCGTCCATCTGGCGGCCATGGAGGAGCACTTCCGCGTGTGGGAGGACGGCTCGGGGGAGGTAACTCTGGACATGGACGACGTGTACCTCCGGCGGGGGAAGGGCAGAACGGTGGACCAATGGGGGTGTGTGCAGAAGGAAGGCACGCGGGTTCTTGGCATTCGCGGGCGGCGGGCCGTCGGGGTGGATTTCAGCGACCGATGCGGCGCCCGGGGCCTTGTGGTGCCGGTGGACACGGTTTCCGCAGCCGGCAGGAAAGCCTGGCAGATGCACCTGCCGCAGGGGGTTGGTTCTGCGAAGGCGGGGGAGAGGTTTTTCTGAACTTCGCAGCGGAAAAGCGACCGTTCGCGCAACGTTTTTGGTTCCACACAAGGTGGAGCTTTCCGTCGGGAATGGTAAGCTGACGGCTCGGGCCGGGAAAAACGCCGAGGGCTTTCTGGCAGGGATGACCCTTCAGAAGGCACCCTTCGGAGGTCGGATCGACCGGCGGGGGAATGACTTCGACCTTTATGGTCGGGAAGCAGCAAATGAAGTTTGACGGAAAAAAGTTCGTTCCCGGCGGCTGACGGCCGGGTTGTACTGCACAGGATCAAGGGCTTCCCGTTTTTAGGCGGGGCGGCCAGGAATGGTGAGAAAGGACCGAACGAGTCATGAGAAGGATGGTGCACATGAAGCGGTTTACGATTCTGGCGATGTTGATCGCCTTGACGGCGTGGTGCGTTGTGTCGGCGGCTACCCCGGCGATGGCTCAGGACGACGCCAACACGGCCACGGATCCCAACGCGGCGGCCGATGAGCTTCCCGCTGACGAGGGTCCCAAGACCCTCGGCGAGAAACTGAACGACGCATGGCTGACCTTCCAGGCGAAGTGGGCGGTGGGCGGATACACCATGTGGGCGCTGGCGTTCCTGGCGGCGATTGCCCTGGTGTTCGTGGTGGATCGCATCGTGATGCTCCGTCGCGGGCGCATCGTACCCCACAAGCTCGCCGACCGGGCCAACGCCCTGTGGCAGCAGGGGCAGTACGAGCAGATCGTGCAGCTCGCCCGCCGCTCGCGAAGCACCCTGGGCAAGATTATCGCCTTCATGGTCGAGCACCGCGAGAACAACTTCGAGCACATCAACACCGTCGCCGGCGAGATCGGCGAGCGCGACTTCGCCGTCCACGCCCGGCGCAACTACCCCCTCGCGGCCGTCGGTACGCTCAGCCCGCTGCTGGGGCTGATGGGTACCGTGTTCGGGCTCATGGGCGCGTTCGCCACCATCGGCGTGGTGGGCACGATGGACGACCCGGCCTCGCTGGCGGGCGACATCGGCAAGGCGCTGGTGACCACCGCCGGCGGTCTGATTCTGGCGGTGCCGGCCCTGGGCCTGTACCACTACTTCAAAAGCCGCACCGGCGTTCTGGCGAACATTCTGGGCGAAGAGGTGTCTAACCTCCAGAACGCATGGTTCCTTAAGAAGGGAGGCTCCGATGCGGATCAGAAATGACGACAGTGAAAGCATGGAAGTCCAGATGGGGCCGCTCATCGACTGTGTCTTCCTGATGCTGATTTTCTTCATCGTCATCGCCGTGACGAAGAAGTCCATCAAGGAGTTGGGCATCACCCTGCCGACCCCCAGCGCCAATGCCGAACTGGTCAAACCCAAGGATCGCGATCTGGTGATTCGCGTGACGGCCGAGGGCGAAACCTACGTCGACTCCACGGAAGTCCAGCAGCAGGGCATGCTGGACGCGATCCGCGAGGCCGCCCAGAACCCCGACACCAAGGTGCGGTTCGAGGTGGACCGCGACACGCGGGTCCGCCACCTGATGCCCATATGGGATCAGCTCAAACACTACGGGCTGACCAACTGGGGCATGCGAACGCAGATGTAAGGACAATAGGAGATCGGTCATGGCCAAGTCCCTTGAACCAAAGTCCAGTATCAGCCGTGTAATCACCTCGGTGATCCTCCACGCGCTGCTGATCGGCGGGGCGATATACGTGCTGTTCCTCTACGAGGCCGGCACCGACGGGGATGTGATCGCCCCCAGCGAGATGCGGGCGGTGGTGAACAACTACCGTGAAAAACGCCGCGAACGGCTCGCCCGGCAGGTCCTGGACATCCACAAGAAGGTCGAGGAGATGCGGGACATCCGCGACAGAATCCTCAACAAGCCGGATGTCAGCCAGAATATCCAGAAGAACCTCGGCGGGAACATCAACTCCGTGCTGGACAGCCAGGAACTCGCCAGCCGCCGACAGGCCGACCAGACCGTCGAGGAGCTTCGTTTCCACGAGGTTTACGAGACCGCCAAGGCGATGGAGCAGGAGATGGTCACCATCTACCGCGAGTTCCTCGCCGCCAGCAACGTGGCGATGCGTCCCGGCTACGACTACCGCAAAGCCTACGACGCCTCGGTGACCCCGCGTCCCCAGCGGCCGAGTCTCGATCGCGACGCCCTCTACGCGACCGTGGAGAAGCGGGGCGAGAAGCTCGACGCCTTCAAGTACCAGGTCAAACTGGCGACCGTCGAGCTCCGGGACATCGAGGGCTATTGCGATAAACTGCTGGAGTTCACCCGCAAGGCCAAGGGACAGGCCGGCACCGGCATCAGCGTGGACATGACCAGTGACGATGTGTCGATGATGAGCTATCGCGGGCCCGAACTGATGCCCGATGAGATCGACTACACCTTCCGCTATGACCTGGGCAGCTTCCGGGCGATTCCCGGCCGTCGGCTGGTCAGCGGCAGTGGCATGAACACCGAGTGGATGTACATCGACTCGTGGTACATCATCGGCCCGTTCCCTGGCGACCGCCGGCGCCAGAACCTCGACGTGCGCTTCGGGCCCGAGGCCAACGTGAACCTCGACGACGAGTTCACCGGCAAGGACGGGGTAAAGATCGGTTGGGAGTACAAGAAGGTCGGCCACGCCGGCAGTTCCAAGACCGCCCACTGGAAGATCGAACCCAGGCGGGTGGTCTCCTACGGCATCTGGTACGCCTTCACCGAGATATACTCCGACATGCCGCGGACCATCTGGGTCGCCACCGGCACCGACGATTACGGCAAGCTGTGGGTCAACGACGAGCAGGTCTGGCAGAGCCCCAAGGATCGCAAGCCCTACAACGCCACCGAGAACATCCAGCCGGTTCAGCTCAAACGCGGAATGAACAAGATTCTCTACCGCATCGAGAACGCCGGCGGGACCATGGGCTTCTCGCTGCTGATCCGCATGAGTATGAAGTCCGACTGACCGACGCCGCTGTGACGAACATCCGGAGACGTGCCGTATGATGATGCGAAGACCAAACGGGTTACTCAGGTCGACCGGAATTGTGGGCTTGGTTGCATGCGTCCTGCTGGGCGCGGTCGGCCGGGCCCATTCGGCCGATGGGACGAAATTCCAGGTCAAAAAGGTCGAAGACCACAAGGCGCCCGCCTCCGGCGAGCACCCCCGGCTGATCCTGCGGACCAACGACATCGAGGACCTCCGCAAGACGGCGGCCACCGAAAAAGGCAAGGCCGTGGTCTATCGCATCCGCCAGGCGACCAAGCTGATGAATGCGATCCGCGTCACCGGCGGCAACCGCGACGTGCTGAAAGAGGCCGGCTTCAAGGCCGCCGGGTTTGCCTCCATCCACATCTTGACCGGCGAGAAGAAGGACGCCGCCGAGTCCGCCCGGATCGTCCTGAATGAGATCGCCTCCTACCCCATGCCCTCGCGACTGGCCCCCATGGAGCGCATCAGCCGCCTGCACGGGGCGGCGATCGCCTACGACCTGGCCTCTCCCGCCTGGAACGCCGCCGACCGCAAGGCCGTTCGGGGATTCCTCTCCAAGGAAGCCCGCTACATGCTGGAGAACCTGGGCAACCCCTCGAAGATAGAACTCGACCGCTACGAGCAGATTCTCGCAGCCACCGCGGCCGGCATTGTCCACCTGACGCTGCTCGACGGAGCCGACGACACCGCCGCAAATAAGGCACTCGACCAGATCGAGAAAGCCGTCATCCGCTACCTCGACGAGGCGATCGGCGAGAAGGGCATCGGCAAGTTCGGCGGGGCCCAGAAGTACGCCGCCCTCGCCAGCGGCATCCTGCCGTTCGCTCACGCCAACCGGCTGGTGCGCGGCCGTGACATCGGCCATCATCCCGCGCTGCAACAGGCACTGCCGTCCATGGTCTACCAGACGGTGCCCAAAGCCGGCATCGCCCAGTACGGCCGACCCGCCAGCGCGTGGGACCGCTCTGGCATCTTCGCCGAGGCGATCTCCCTTACCCCCCAAGACCAGCGCCCGGCGGTGGACTGGCTGTTCCGCAGCGTCGGCGGCGACAAATACCAGGGCGTCGTGCGTCCCCACCAAGGACTGTACATGCTGATGTACTACCCGCTGGACATCACCCCCGCCGCTCCGGACTGGAAGCCGTTCCTCCGGGACGACCAGGCCAACGTCTTCCTCTTCCGCAATCGCTTCAAGGATGAGGGCGACTTCGTCGTCACCCTGCTGGACGGCAACCTGCGGATGACCGGAAAGGGCGGGCGGTTCGCCTCTCGCCAAGGCGCACACGTGCGCATGTACGCCCCCCACCAGGGACGCATCGAGAACTTCTTCGGCTTCCACCCCGACCTCTACCGCGCCTCGATGTCGCGGAAGGTCTCGCACTTCGAGTCAGCCGACGACGGCAGCACGGCTGTGGTCACCTTGGCGATCTCCGGACAAGCCGACCGCAAGAAAGAGTTTATCGAACCCAAGCGGAAGAAACGCAAGAAGGACAAGGGCAAGGAAGAGGAACCGAAGAAAATCCCCGTCCCCGAGGTTGGCAAGTTCAGCGGGTCACGATCGCTGGCCGTCGACTACACCGGCAAGAGCGGAGCGGACGTGCTGATCGTGTTGGCCGACCGGATCGAGGGGGCTGACGACGCCGTCAAGCCGTGGATCATGCACGTCGGGGCCGAGTGCCGCATCGAGGCCGAGGGCAACACCTTCACCGTTATCCGCAACGACGTGAAGCTTCGCGGCACGGTCATCGCCTCCGACCCGGACAAGACCAGCGTCTCGGCGCCTTTCTGCACGCCCAACCCGCAGTTGTGGAACTTCATCTCCGCCACCGGAACCGCAAACGAGTACCTCGTGGTCATGACCGTTGACTCCGGCAAGGCCCCGCAGGTGAAGGTCAGCGGCAAGGGCCTGGATGCCAAGGTGACCATCGGCGGCCGAAAGGTCTCCGTCAAGGACGGCAACATCGTCCTGGGGTAAGCCCGCCGAAAATGACGGTGACCGGGATGTCTGCGACGCCCACGTTGCCTCAATACCGGTGCAATGTCTAAGTAGGACGGTGCGGCTTTGTCGCCCGCCTCGTGCCGCCCCTTCGGGGCGGGACAGAGGTGACCTGCCGTTACCACCGCCCCCGGACGGGGGCGTTTTCGACC
>JBKHHV010000179.1:0-7716 GCA_046539005.1 Phycisphaerae bacterium | reverse complement strand
TCGACCCGTCCCAGGTCTTGACGGTCACCCGTCCCGGGCGTTGGGCGGGGAAATCGATCCGCTCGATCCGCGCAGGCTTCATCGCCACGTCGCCGAACTCCGTCTGCACCGTCACCGCCTCCTGCCGCAGCACCCCGCGCAGCACGTCGCGAAAGGTCCGTACGCCCGACCGCTGGTCGGCCACGACCGGCCGATCGGGGCTATGCCGCACCTGGTGCAGGAACAGCTCGGCGAGGGTGTCGCCTTCGGGTACGCCGGCGCGGGCGGTGTCCTCGTCGGGGGCGAACCACTCGCTGGGCACCGGCTCCATGGACACCTCCCCGCCGCCGAGAGATTCTCCGCAGGCCGCCAGCAGTACGTCCGAAACGGTGTAGAGGCTCTCGGTGCCCGGGGCGGTCACTCCGAACTGCTCCTGCAGCCACACCAGCAATTCCGCCCGGGCGAGCGAGTCGAGCCCAAGGTCGTGGGCGAGTTCGTCGTCTTCGTCGATCTGCGAAACGCCGCTGAGATCGCTCAGCTTGTCGGTCACGATCTGGCGTGTGCCTTCGGGTACCTCGCCGAGGTCGCCGGTGGCTTCGCGCCGGGGCGGTTCGGGAATGGTGCGGGTTCCGCCCTGCTCCCACGGCGTGCGGGGCACGTAGGTGTTGTGCGGGGCGTCGGCGTTGTAGAACTCTTCGAGGTAGCGGTTGATCTCCTCGCGGCTGCCCTCGCGGGGCAGGTCGTCCGGCTCGGCGAATTCGATGGTCACTTCCCGCTTCGGGGCGAAGAAGAGGAAGCTCTTGAGCAACTCCGCCGCCCCCTGTTTGAGCGTGGGCCCCACCTTCGGCTCGCGGCCGATGCCCCAACTGAAGCGGCTGCCCCAGAGCCCGCGCGTCCGCACCAGCACCACCCGGGCGTCGGGGACTTCCTTGATGATCCGCTCGGCCGAGCTGTTGCCGCGCAGGTTCTCGAAGCGGGTCCGCATGAGGTGCCCCGACGGGTATACCAGCACGTTTTCGTCCTGCCGGAGCCATTCGATGCACTGATCGATGGCGGCCTCGACTTCCTCTCGCGCGCCGGGTCCGTGACCGGCGAGGTCGGGCATGGTGTGCACGCCCCAGCGCTTGCCCACCCAACGGATGAAGAAGCGGTCCATCTGGTCGCGGTCGGCCAGAAAACGTGAGGCAAGCGGACGGCGAAGGTAGGCCGCCAGAATGATCGGGTCGATCAGCGCCGGATGGTTAGGCAGGACCAGAATGCGCTGCCGCCCCTTGCGAAGGATCGGATCCAGCCCTTGCGGGCGGACGCGATACCGCAGGCGAAGCAGCCCCTTGGCGACGGCGGCGAGAATGGCGTCGATCACAGCTCGCTCCTTTGCCCGAGCGTCATGTGGATGTAGGCACCGAACGCCACCGCCCCGATCGCCACCACCACGAAGCTCCACGAGGGCAGCAGCAGCGCGTTGAGTAGGTTGGCGAGGAAGCCGGAAACCAGGATCCCCGCGAAGATCACGAAGTTCGCGGCCGCGATGACCGCCCCCTTCCTTTCCCCGGCCGGTCGAACCTGCACGAACGCCTCGCACGGCACCAGCACCAGCCCGCCGAAGATTCCCCCGCCCAGCAGCAACACCACCAGCGCCGGGTAGCGCCACGACGGCGCCAGCCAAGGCAGCACCGCCACCAGTCCCAGAAAGACCGACATCGCGATCAGCGACTTACCCAGCAGCCGATACCACTGCGGGCCAACGGCGACCTTGCCTGCCAGGATGCCGCCGATCGCCACGCCCACAAGCTCGGTCGCCAGCAGCATGGACGTGGCCGAATCTCCCCAGCCGAACTGCTCCTTGCCGATGGGGTTCAGCAGCAGCACCTGCAGATTCCCCAGCGACCAGATGAACACCGCCACCCCCACGATCCGCGCCAGGGGCCGATCGTCCAGGATGCCGCGCAACTGCCGCAGTGTGTCGATTACGCCGGTCCAGGGGTAATTCGCCTCCGGGTCGGCCGGGGGGTTGCGCGGTGTGCCCAGGCTCACCACCAGCCCCACCAGCGAGATGCCGACCACGCTGACTGCCAGCGCCATGTCTCCGCCCAGTTCGCGAACCACCCCGGCCGTGGCGAAACCGGCGAGGATCGCCACCGTCGTCACCACCTTGAGGATGCTGTTGACGGGGGTGACCTGCTCAGGCGGATAGAGTTCGGGAATCGAACCGTTCAGGGCCGGGCTGAACATGCAGGACTGGGAACCCATCAGGAACGCCATGGTGAGGATCAGCGGCCAACTGTGCAGCAGCAGACCGGCCGCCCCGGCGAGCATGGCGACCACTTCCAGCCCCTTGGCGGCGATTACCACGTGCCGCTTGGAGAAGCGGTCGGCGAACCAGCCGGCCGGCGCCGCCAACAGCAGGTAAGGAACGGTGAAGAAAACCACCACGTATCCCTGCATCTGCGGGATCGCCAGCGACACCGCCAGCAGAAACGCCGCCTGCTTGAAGAAGTTGTCGTTGAAGACGCCGAGGCAGTAGGTCCCCGCCATGGCTACGAACGCCGGACCGGTATTTTCGGCGACGGCCTTGGCCGAGGTCAGGTCGACCCCGGTAGCGTCCTGCAATTCACCGGACGTATCGGGAGATTCCGTCTGCTGGGAGGTCACCGCTTCTTCCTGCCGGGCTGTTTGAGGATGTCCTGCACCGCCTGCGAGAGCTGCCGCGGGCTGAACGGCTTGCGCAAAAGAGAAACGCCGGGGTCACCCTCGTCGGTATAGACGGCCGTCTCCGCGTAGCCGGAGATGTACAGCACCCGCAGATGCGGGCGGGCTTTCAGCAGTCGGCGGGCGAGTTCGGGGCCCTTCAGGCCGGGCATGACCACGTCGGTCACCAGCACCTCGATGGGTCCTTCGTAGTGTTGTCCCAAAGGCAGCGCTTCGCGGGCGTCGGCCGCCTCCAGCACGGTGAAGCCGGTGCCGCGCAGCTCGCGCACCAGCACGTGCCGCACCGATTCGTCGTCCTCCACCAGCAGCACGGTCTGTCCGCCGGCGGCCGTCTCCACGGGCTTCTGCGGCTCGGGCTCTGCAACGTCCTGCTCGGAGGGGGGCAGGAAGATGCGGAACCTCGACCCCTGCCCGGGGGTGCTGTCGACCTCCACGAACCCCCCGCTGGCGTGCACCAGCCCGTACACCATCGCCAGCCCCAGCCCGGTGCCCTCGCCCTGGGGCTTGGTGGTGTAGAAGGGCTCGAAGATGTTCCGCCGCGTCTCCTCGTCCATTCCGCGTCCGGTATCGCTGACGGCAAACATGATGAACGGGCCCGGTCGCAACGAGGAGTCGGCCGGGAGTTGGTCGGGGGTGAGGCTTACGTTCGCCGTCTCCAGCACGATCCGTCCGCTGTCACCGACGGCGTCGCGCGCGTTGACCACCAGGTTCACGATCATCTGCTGGAGTTGGGACTGGTCGATTTCGACATTCCCTAGGTTACCGTCGTTGATGACCTCCAGGCGGATGTCCTCCCCCAGCATTCGCCCCAGGGGACCCCGCATCTCACGGAGGATGTCGTTGAGGTTCAGCACCCGCGGCTGAAGGGCGCGCTTGCGGCCGAACACAAGAAGCTGGTTGGTGAGGTTGGCGGCTCGTTCGGCGGCGCTGCGGATCTCCAGCAGCGCCTCGTAGTTGGGGTCCTCGCGGTCGACCGAACGCAGCAACAGATCGGAGTACCCTTTCACCACGGTCAACTGGTTGTTGAAATCGTGGGCAATCCCCCCCGCCAGTCGGCCGATCGCTTCCATCTTGGTGGCGTTGCGAAGCTGCACCTCCTGCTGGCGAAGGGCGGCCTGGGCTTCCTTGCGGTCGGTGATGTCTTCCATCATCGCCAGGAGGTACAGCGGGGTGTCGTCTTCCCCGCGCACCAGCCGCACCGACACGCTGACCCAGAGGACCGAGCCGTCCTTGCGGACGTATCGCTTGTCCATCTGGTACTGGTCGATCTCCCCGGCGATCAGCCTTCTGGCTTCGGCCCGGGAGACTTCGCGGTCGTCCGGGTGGGTGAGTTGCGAGGAGGGCATGCCGACCAACTCGTCTTCGTCGTATCCGGTGATGCGGCACAGCTCGGCATTGACGCGACGGAAGGTAACGTCCAGGTCGGCGACGGCCGCCCCGATCGGGGCCTCGTCGAAGGTCAGGCGAAGTTCGCGTTCGCTGCGCCTCAGGGCTTCCTCGGCCCGGCGGGCTTCGGTGACGTCGCGCACCACGAAGATCGTGGCCGGTCGGTCCTCGTAGACGAACGGTCCGATGCGGGCGGAGAACACGTGCTGTTCTGCTCCGAGTTGCAGTTCGTACTCGAAGGACTGCACCTCCCCGGTTTCCAGAGCGCGCCGAACGGCCGCCAGGGCCGCCTCGGCCACGTTGGCGGGAACGAGGTCGTGCATCGGCTTGCCGATCATCTTCTCGGCGGGCGCGGCCAGCAGGTCTTCCTCGGCGGTGTAGACCCGCCGATAGACCCCCTCGGTGTCGAGGACCATGATGATGTCGGGAATCGCCGCCAGCAACGAGTGGAACCGCTGTTCGCTGTCACGGAGGGACTGCAGCGCCACGTCGCGGGCAGCAAGATTGGTGGAGAAGCCCACCACCGCGGAGACCTTGCCGTCCTCGCCGCGCAGCGGATAGACCACCAGGTGACGCCGGCGCTCGGTTCCGCTCAGATCGTGCAAGGTTTCTCCCACCCATCGGCCGTCCTCGACCGCCGAGCGGATGATCTCGAGGGTGGAGGCTTCCGGAACGTAACGAGCGGGCAGAATTTCGTCGATGCGCTTGCCCAGAAGGCGGCTTGCGTCCGATCCGTTGCCGTCTCGATTCTGGGAGACATACAACACCCTGCCTTCCAGATCGGCAACCAGTACCGCATCGCCAGGCTTTCCGGCATTCTGGTTCGCCGCCGGGGCGTCCGAAGGCAGTCCGTCACCTCTCTGGTCGGAACGTGCGTTCATCAAGAGCAGTCCTTTCGCTTCCTCGACGAAAGACACAAACCCCACACCCGGGCACCCTCCGCGATGGCGTCCCCCTCCGGTTGTCCGTCTGTCGTCATCCGTCCGGGCTGGCCTGGCAGCCATGCCTCGGCGGCCGAACGTTGCCCGACGCCCGACCTGACAATATTGACGCACACCGCGCGGGTTTGCAACCGATCTTTCGCAAATGCGGGTCTTGCAGTCCTTTTCTTGTATGTCGCTGACGGTACCATACTATGCGCGTCTTCATGGTTCTTCTTCAGGAGACCTACTCATGTGCGGTCGATACACCCTGACCTGCCCCGCCGAGATGGTTGCCCGCCTGTTCGATCTGGGCCAACTGCCTCCCCTGGGGCCGCCCCGGTATAACATCGCCCCTTCGCAGCCCGTGCCGGCCGTTCGGGCCGACCAGGACGGAGCCAGGCAACTGACACTTTTCCAGTGGGGGCTGGTGCCGTTCTGGGCCAAAGACCCCGCCATCGGCAACCGCATGATCAACGCACGCGCCGAAACCGCCGCCGAGAAACCCGCCTACCGGGCGGCCTACAAATACCGCCGCTGCCTGCTCCCGGCCGACGGTTTCTACGAGTGGAAGAAACTCCCCTCCGGCGGCAAGCAGCCTGTCCGGATCCGCCGACGGGACCACAAGCCCTTCGCCCTCGCGGGCCTGTGGGAGAGTTGGGACCAGGGCGGGCTCGGGCCGCTGGAAACGTGCACGATCCTGACCATCGAGCCCAACGACCTGCTCAGGGGCATCCACAACCGCATGCCGGTCATCCTCCCGCCGGAGAGTTTCGGGATGTGGCTGGACCCCGGGCTTCAGGATTCGCGGGCCCGGCAACCGGTGGCCGGGTTGCTCACCCCCTGGGACCCCGAGCCGTTCGAGGCGTATCCGGTCAGCCGTGTGGTCAACAGCCCGGCCAACGACAGTCCCGAATGCATCGAGCCGATCGAGGCGGAGTAGATCGAGGAACCAAGCGATCGTCCGATATCCGTTTGCGCAACCTGGGTCACACCCCACCAGAGCCCCGGGGACTACACGCGTAAACTCCGTACAGCGGGTTGGTAACAGGTGATCTACATCAACGGGGCAGTTTCCACGAACAGGTGTTCATCCTGCCCCTCGCCCCCCAGCACTCCGCGATACGCGAGAATCCCCGCTCCGGACCTCCCTTGCCGGCCGTTTCGCTCCTTGACAGAGGGGGTATAGTGCCTATGCTGATGCGGTTGCGTTTCGAGAGGTTCTTGCACAAGGGACACGGCATCTGATGGCAAGCAACAATGTAACGGTGATCGGGCTCCAGTGGGGCGACGAAGGCAAAGGCAAGATCGTCGACGCCCTGGCGGCGACCAGTCAGTACGTGGCACGCTATTGCGGCGGCGCCAACGCCGGGCACACCCTGAACGTCGAGGGGCAGAAATACGCCCTGCACCTGATCCCCTGCGGGCTCCTGCACGAGGGCGTGCTGAACGTGGTGGGCAACGGGGTTGCCTTCGACCCGGAGACGGCATTGAAGGAGATCGACGCCCTCGCCGCGCGCGGGGTGGTGATGAGCGGCGAGAACCTCTGCATCTCGTCGGTCGCCCACTGCGTGATGCCATGGCACAAGATGCAGGACCGCCTCAGCGAGCAGAGCCTGGGCGGCTCGAAGATCGGAACCACCGTCCGCGGCATTGGCCCTTGCTACTCCGACAAGGCCAATCGCTCCACCGCCATCCGCGTGGCCGACCTGCTGGACGAGCAGAAGCTCAGCGGGAAGGTCGCCCGCATCGTGAAGATCAAGAACCAGCAGTTCGGCGCCGTGTACGAAGGCGGCGAGACACTGGACGCGGCGCAGATCACCGCCGATTACGCCGCCATGGGCAAACGCCTGGCCCCGATGGTGGGCAACGCCGGGGCGATTTTGCGCCGGGCGACCCGCGAGGGCAAGCGCGTGCTGTTCGAGGGCGGGCAGGGCTCGATGCTGGACATCGACCACGGCACCTTCCCGTTCGTCACCAGTTCGTCGGTGACCGCGTGCGGCATTCCCACCGGCACCAGCGTGGCGCCCAAGGACATCGGCACCGTCGTGGGGCTCATCAAGGCCTACACCACCCGCGTGGGGGCCGGGCCCTTCCCCAGCGAGCAGGACAACGATACCGGTAACTACCTCCGCGAGCGCGGCAACGAGTACGGCACGACCACCGGACGGCCTCGCCGGTGCGGATGGTTCGACGCCTTCGCCGTGCGATACGCCGCGGACATCTCCGGCGTGGACGAGTTGGCGTTGAGTCTGCTGGACGTACTCAGCGGGCTGAAAGAGATCAAGGTCTGCACCGCCTACCGCGTGGGCGACGAGCAACTGGAAGACTTCGACCCGGCCGTCATGGACCGGGCCGAGTGCGTCTACGAGACGCTGCCCGGATGGGAGGAAGACATTACCGGATGCAAGTCGTTCGACGAGCTTCCGCCCAACGCCCAGGCGTACGTCAACCGCATCGAGGAACTCATCGCCCGGCCGGTGGGCTTCGTGAGTGTCGGGCCCGACCGCGAGGCGACGATTCTGCACCACACGGACATCACGGGGCTTGCGTAATGGCCGACGTATCCCAGGCAGCGGTCGCCGCGGCGCGTCAGGAACTGGGGCTCGATGAGTCGCAGATTCCCCGCCACGTGGCGATCATCATGGACGGCAACGGTCGCTGGGCCCGCCAGCGTGGGCTGCCGCGCACCAGCGGCCACGAGGCCGGCGGCGGCGTGGTG
>JBKHHV010000011.1:0-24273 GCA_046539005.1 Phycisphaerae bacterium | reverse complement strand
ATCTGTGGTTCGTCGAGGTCGGGGCCCGAGTGGGTATGCGTGGTGCACAGCAGCACGCGGTCGGGGGTTGTGCCCACCCGCTCAGCCACGCGGGCGCGAAGGTGCCTGGCCATCGCCACCGACACGATGCAGATATCCAGCGAGACGATCACGGCCGGCTTGTCTCCGTCGTGGAACGCCAGGGCACGGCACAGCAGCGGGTCGTGAACGCCGTCGTTGCCCGGCGGAAGCTGGGAGAAGCGGAACTCGTAGCCCTGCAGCGTGACGTCGGCGGGCGGGGTGATGTCGGCCTGGGCGTATCCGGCGCTGAGCATGCGTGTCTCCTGTTCAATGGCACGCCCCATGAAACACAAAGAGCACGCCGAATGCAATCGACGTGCTCCCCGGAATACGAACAGGCAGCCAGGCGCGGACGGCTATGGCGTGACTTTCTCGGAGAGGACCTTCTTCTGGGTTGTGAGCTTCTTGAGCTGTTCCTGAAGGACCTTGGCGGCGGCAGCGGCCTTCTTCCGATCATCCTCGTTGTCGGCTCTTGCCTTCCGCTGCTGAATTTCCTGTATCATCTCTCGCACCCGAGCAATCTTATCGTCGATGGCCGCGATCTCAGTTTCGATCTTCTTCCGCTCTTCGTCCGACAGCGACGAATGCGTGCCATCTCCGTTGTCGCTGTCGGCACGGTCCTTGCCGTCGTCAACGGTTTCGGGCTTCTCGGGTTCCTTGCCGTAGTCTTCCGGGATGGTGATGCTCACGATGTGCCCGAGATACACGTTCAGCCGCGGGCCGGGCTCGAGCTGGAAGGGCAGCGTCTTCTGGTCCTTGGGGAAGTAGCCTTCGATGGTCGAGCCGCTCTTGAGCTTGACCTTCACCTTCCCGATCGGCCGGGCGAGGAACTCGATGGACGCCACCTGGTTGGGCTCCACCGGCGCTTCGCCAAACGAGGTCCGGAACACGAGTTTCTCCGGGACGATCGTGCCGTACAGTATGTCCTCGTTGCGCAGTTGCAGCATCGCCATGTCGGCGCTGTTGACGTCCGAGCCGGAGAAGGCGAAGCGCTCAGCGAGGTGGCGGCGGATGTCCAGCGTCTTGCCCAGGGCGAGGGTGAGCTTGAGTTGGTCGTCGACCACCAGTCCCGACAGCACCGACCCATTGCGGAAGAACACGCGGTGCAGGCCGCCGTCGGCGGTGTCGAACCGGATGCCCCGCAGGTTCTTGCTGTTGAGCCGGATCTGTCCGTACTCGGTCAGGTAGCCCACGTCGGCGTCGGAGTCGCGGAAGAACAACTGCTGGCCCGACCGCAGCACCACCGCCGACTTCTTGGCGCTGATTTCCGAGGGCTTCTCCTTGCTGATCCGGTAGGCGAAGGTCTTGATCTTCGAGGTCGGCAGCGACATCTCCGAACCGGTCGTCAGCTTCAGGCGAAGTGGACCGTTCAGCAGCTTGCCGCCCACCACCTGTCCGTCGACCAGCCCCACCAGCACGTGGTCATCATTGACGTCCGGCACCGAGAGGCCCACCACCTTATCGGCCGAGAGAGACAGCTTGCCGTAGAAGGTCTCGATCTCGTAGCTCTCGTTGAGGATGGTGCCCAGGAACTCGTTTTCGCCGAGAGTGACGCAGAGGTCCTGCTTCTCGTTGCGGGGCAGTTCCAGTGAGCCGATGGTGATCACCGGCCCGCCCATGTTCACGATGATCTTCCGCAACGCCGGGGGAACCTTCGCCATTTCCGCTGACAGCGAGAACTCGCGACGGAGGAACTTCTGTGCCTTGTCGTAGGGCTTGCGCTGGGCCTCGAAGAAACACAGGGCATGGGTCTTCCCGGCCGGGATGCTCAGGTTCATGTTGTAGTGCATCGTGTTGTTGTTCGCCGACCAACTGAAGGTCGGCGACACCTTCGACCCACGGGAAGACCAGATGTGCACCGTGTCCGGGAGGGAATTGCTGGAGGTCTTGCTGACGCAGCCCCAGTCCTTCTCGGACAATTCGTTCTTGCCGGAAGTGGTGTAGACTTTCTGAATGCTGGAGCCGGCATTGATGTTGTAGCGGATCGAGACGTTCTGGTCCTGCCCGGAAACGTTCTGGAAGATGTCGATGTAGCGGGCGTACCCCAGCTTGGGGTCGATGTAGATGCGGCGGTAGACCTGCACGTTCCCGTACCGCCAGGGACCGATCTGCAACTCGCGCCCGTCCTTGGAGACCTGCCGCGTGTTGGAGTAGAAGTTATTGTTGTTCACGTACAGGTACATGCTGGTGGAGTAGGCCGAGTCGGTCCCGCTGTTGATGTACCCGTAGGTGGAATACACGTCCCAGCGATAGCCTGCCCCGTCGTCGATGTTCCAGTACGACGAGCTGTAGCTCTTGCCGTCGCTGATCAGCAGCGAGTCATCGGCCGACGCCGCAGACAGCAGCATCGCCGCGCCCGCCAAAGCCAGCATCATTCGTCCGTTCATGGTCCACTTCTTCCCGTAAATGGTCTTTTCTCTCCGCAGGTGCGGTTGGTGTTCTTCTCAATCGTCGGCTACCTCGCCAGCAACGGCCCGCCCCACTGCATCCTGCCGACGCCCCGGAACAGTTCCGGCCCGGACGCCGGCTGCCGGCTCTCGCCGCGCAGGTCGGAGATCATCTCCTGGTAGCGGCGGCGAAGCTCGGGGATGCCCGTCGCATCGCGCTGCTGCTCCAGCAGCGGGATGATACCCACCCCGTACTTGCGCAGGTCCTTCTCGGCTGCCTCCAGCCGCGACACCGACGTCACCTTCCCAAGCAGCGCCTTGACCTCCGCCAGCACCTCGTCGGGCGAAGTGGGCTGGCTGCGGGTAATCGAGGCGCAATGGCTGGCGTCGATCGAGAGCGTGACATCGGGTGTGACCCGCAGCTTGAAGGTGGGCTTGCCCAGCATGGCCCGCATCCGCGTGTCGTCCCAGGTCTCCACGCTGACGCGATCCTTGTGCTTGGTGGCGAAGGTGACCTGCCGGATGTGCTCGGGCGAGAGATCGACCGTGCCGTACTCGTGCGTGAGCCGGTAGCTCTCGTCGATCAGTTGCCCGAAAATCCCGTCGCCGTTGGTCAACTCCACGCGGGTGAGAAACGGGTTCGGCCGTACCTGCTCGTGGAACACCAGGCGCGAGACCTCGTGCCGGGAAATCCGCAGCCGCGATCCCAGCCGAAGCGAAAGGTCCAGCTCCGGCTCGCGCAGGAAACCGGCGAACACCGACCCGTTGCGGAACAAGACACGGTGGCAGGGCACCCGCTTACCTCCCAGGTCCACCCCGAGGATGTCCCCGGGCTTGATGGTCATCGCCCCGAAACGCGTGAGGAACCGCAGGTCAAAAGCGCGGCCGTCGAAAGCCAGCCGCTGTCCGCTGTTGAGTTCCACGTAGGGGCCGGCGAAGGGGATATCCATCGGCCGACGCTCATCGGCCCGGAAGGACAGTTCGGCCAATCGTTCGGTGGGGATTGTTTTCGGGCCCTTGCCGTCGGGCTTCAGGGTCACTTCCGTACTGAGCAGCTTGCCCACCAGTACCTGCCCATCGCCCAGGATCGCATACGCCGGGGTCTCCTCTTCCTCCGGCAGCTTCATGCACACCAGGTCCTTGGCGGGGATGGAAAACTCCCCGGCCGCAGTGTGGAACTGGAAGCTGTCGGTTGTGATTTCGCCTCGCAGGACCTCTGGCTTGCCGCCCCGTGTCACGAGCGTGTCGCCGTCCTCGCGACGGCGGACCACGATACCCCCGAACGCGAAGGTCGGCGGGAAGTTGACGATGTTCTCCCGGGCGTCGGAAGGGAGGTCCCGCAGGTAGCGGTAGGCCTGGAACTTCTTCTCGGCGAAGCTCTCCAGGTCCGCCATCTTGCCCTGCGCTTCGAAGTGGCACAGGACGCGCACGCCTTTGGGGGGAATCTTGATGGTGTAGTCGTAGTAGATGTTGCTGCCGGAAATCATGACCTTCGGCTGCACCTTGGAGGCTTGGTCATGGACGATGTGCAGCACGGCCGGGGAGTTGCGGTGCGACTGGGTTTCGGTGATGAACCACCAGTCCTGGTCGCTGAACTTGTCGTTGTCCTTGTCGGAGAACTTCTTCTTGCGGATGGAACCGTAGACGTTGGTGTAGATGCGGACGCTTACGGCGACCTCCTTG
The DNA here is from genome assembly GCA_046539005.1 of Phycisphaerae bacterium. GTDB lineage: Bacteria > Planctomycetota > Phycisphaerae > SM23-33 > SM23-33 > CAZFPT01. The sequence continues at coordinate 20,143 of JBKHHV010000011.1, read as the reverse complement.
TCGGAGGTGTTCTCCATGATCTCCAGCCATCGGGCGAGCCCGACGTTCTTGTACACCCGCACCCGCCGATGGTACTTCACATGGCTGCGCGTCCAGGGCCCAAGCTGGATTTCGTCTCCCAACTTGTTGACCAGCCCCTCATACCCCGACGGGCTGAAGCGGTTGCCGGAAATCTGCAGCATCATTCCGCCGCTGTAGCAGTAGTTGGTGCCGTACTGGATGTTCCCGTAGCGGTAGATGTCCCAGGTGTAGCTTCCGCCGTCCATCACGCGCCAGGGAACCCGCAACTTGGTGTAGTCTTTGCCCTTGAAAATCAGCGTCCGCTTGCGCTGGGAGTCGGCCTTCTTGCCCTTCTCGGCTTCGTCGTTCTCGACGTTGGCCTGGGGGTTCCTGGCTGTTGGGGCGCGTTTACCCACCAAGATCTGTCCCCTCGCTCCGGCGGCAAGGCCACAGATCATCACGGCGGCCGTCCATGCGCCGGTGAGCCTGACTTTGGAATGTCTCATCGGTCCACTCTCCCGGGAAAGCGCAAAAAGCCCCCGTCGATCCGCGGCGGGTCGGGCTCTCCATCCTATCATAGGACGGTGCCCGGACGGGACTGTTCCGCCGGTTGGGGAAGTTTTCCTCCCTTTTGGTCGAAACTGCCTGTATAAGCTGGACTTTTGGCGATTATCCGAGCCCCCGGGAGCCCGTGCAATGAAAATCCGCCTTGTCGCCATCGACCTGGACGGAACACTGCTGAACTCCGACAAGAAGGTTACCGAGACCACCTCGGCGATCCTCCGCTCCGCGCGGCGCCAGACCGGCGTGCACGTGGTTCTCGCCTCTGCGCGGCCGCCACGCACGGTCCGCCCGTTTCATTCCCTCCTCGACCTCGACACCCCGATGATCAACTACAACGGCGCGCTGGTCATGGACCCCTGCAGCGGACGCGTGCTGCTGCACAGGGCCATTGCCCCCCAGGTCGCCGGCAGGGTGGTGAACTTCGCCCGTCGCACGTACCCGGGCGTGCTGGTCTCGGCCGAGATCATGGACAAGTGGTACACCGACCAGTACGACCCGTCGCGCGACCCGTTCCTCACCGAGACAGCCAAGCTGTTCGAACCGGACGTCGTGGCGCCCCTTCGCCAGTGGATCAACCAGGCGATCACCAAGATCCTCCTGCTGGGGGAGGGAGAGCCGCTTACCGAGGTCGCCCTGGGGCTTGCCGGCCTGCTGGGCGACCAGGTCGCCATGGTGCAGACCGAGGGTTTCCTGCTGCAGGTCATGCACCCGCAGGTATCCAAGGCCGTCGCGCTGCGACTGGTGTGCGACGAACTGGGCGTAGACCGCCGAGAAACGATGGCCATCGGCGACAACGCCAACGACGTCGGCATGCTGCAATGGGCGAAGGTGGGCGTGGCGGTGGGCAACGCGGTGCCCGCGGCGCTGGAGGCGGCCGACTACGTCTCGGACACCAACGACGCCGACGGCGCCGCCCATGCCATCCGGCGCATTCTGCTGGAAGGGCACGTGCCCGATTCGCTGACGGATTCCCCGCCCGGCGATTGACCCACCCCGACCCGAGCGGTAGAATCCGCCGCGGGTTTCGGCCTGCTCAGCACGCCATGAGACGACATTCGACCAACACGGCGCCGTCCGTCTGCGGCCGGTTTCTTCACCGTTCGTGAACCGGCCTCTACCGCTGCGCCGTGACGTCGTTGCACAGGAACCGATCAGCCTCCAACCACAGACGGGGCCCCAAATGGACATGCGAATCATCCGATACGATCAGCCGGATTACTCCCGGCAGCTTCGCGACCTGCTGGAACTGCTGCGAAAGGGCGGGCTGACCGCCACCGGCAGCGCCGGGGGGGACGTGCCCGCGGTCGTGCGGGACGTGATTGCCGACGTCGAAACGCGCGGCGACCAGGCCGTCATCGACCTGACAGCCCGCATCGAGAAAGTGGACCTGACGTCCCAGAGCATGCGCGTCTCGGCCGAGGAGATCGCCGCGGCCCATTCCTCGGCCGACGCCGACTTCCTGGACCTCATCGGGCGTGCTTCGCGGAACATCCGCGAATATCAGCAGGCGATCCTGCAGCACGATCCGCCGATGCTGCGGCGGGGCGGGCGCCGGCTCGGCGTGCGGTACACCCCGATCCATCGGGTGGGCGTGTATGTTCCCGGCGGGCAGGCGTTGTACCCCTCCACCGTGCTGATGACCGTGATCCCCGCGCTGGTGGCCGGCGTCAAGGAGGTCGTCATGGTCTCCCCGCCCACCGGGGCGGATGGCGACATCGACCCGATGGTGCTGGCACTGGCCGGCGAGTTGGGCGTGGCCGAGGTCTACCGCGTCAGCGGCACCGCCGGCGTGGCGGCGATGGCGATCGGCACCGCGACGATCCGTCCCGTCAGCAAGATCGTGGGTCCGGGCAATGCCTTCATCGCCGAGACCAAACGCCAGGTGCTGGGACGGGTGGGCATCGACAGTATCGCCGGGCCCTCGGAAGTGCTGATCGTAGCCGACCGTACCGCCCGCGCCGACTGGGTGGCGGCCGACCTGCTTGCCCAGGCCGAACACAACCCCGGCAGCGCCGTGCTGGTAACCCCCGAGGCCGATCTCGCCCGGCAGGTGCAGCTCGAACTGGACCGGCAACTCGCCCGGCTGGAGCGGGCCGAGGCGATCCGGATGGCCCTGGCCGACTACAGCGCGGTGGTGGTGACCGAGAATCTCCCGGCCGCCTGCCGCGTGGCCAACGAGTTCGCCACCGAGCACCTTCAGATCATCACCGCCGATCCGGAGGACGCGCTGTCGCGCATCCCCAACGCCGGGGCGGTTTTTCTGGGTGCCCACACGCCGGTTCCGCTGGGAGACTACTACGCCGGGCCTTCGCACGTGCTGCCCACCGGCGGGACGGCGAAGTTCTTCGGGCCCCTGAGTTGCAACGACTTCCTCAAGGCCTCCTCGGTCGTGCAGTACGACCCGGGCTCGCTGGAAGAGGACGCCGCCGACGTGATCGACTTTGCCACCCGCGAAGGACTCACCGCCCACGCCGGGGCGGTACGCATCCGCCGCGAGTGATTGCCCAGAACGAAAGACCCGACAGAAGGCAACCACGGAGCTACCCGCGCACAGGAAGGGCTCCGGGAAGTTGGAGGCTTTCCTGGCATTCTCCTTGAGTTCCGTGTTTCCCGTGGTTTGCAGGTAGAGACAAATGAACTGGTTCAAAGACAACATCGTGGAGATGGAGGCGTATGTGCCGGGCGAGCAGCCCAAAGGCGACGCCCCCGTCGTGAAGCTCAACACCAACGAAAACCCCTATCCGCCCTCGCCGGCCGTCGCCGACGTGCTGCACCACTTCGACACCGCCTGTCTGCGGCGATACCCCGACGCGATGGCTGGCGAGTTCCGCCGCGCTGCATCCGAGGCGCTCGGCGTGCCCACCGACTGGATTCTGCCCGGTGACGGGAGCGACGACCTGATCATGATGATCGCCCGCGCCTGCCTGGGCAAGGGCCGGGCGGTGGCGTACCCGGTGCCGACGTTCGATTTCTACTTCACGCAGGCCCAGATCCAGGACGCCCCTCGCATCGAACTGCCCCTGGAGCCGGACAGCTTCCGCTTGCCCCTTGACGCGATGCGCAGCGCCGGGGCGGCCGTGACGTTCGTCGCCAACCCCAACAGCCCCACCGGCGTAGCCGCCACTACCGACGAACTGGACTCCCTCGCCTCCGACCTCGACGGGCTGCTGGTGGTCGACGAGGCGTACGCCGACTTCGCTTCGGAGAATGCGATGTCGCTGGTGGAGAAGCACGAGAACGTCATCGTGCTGCGGACGCTGTCGAAGGGCTACTCGCTGGCGGGGCTGCGGCTGGGGTTCGCCATCGCGCAGCCGACGGTGCTGGCGGGGCTGCTCAAGACCAAGTCGATCTACAACGTCGGGTGGCTGCCCTGCGCTGCCGGGGCCGCTGCGATGCGCGACCAGGACTATAAGAACGTCAATGCGCGCAACGTCGTGGCAACCCGGCGCCGACTGGTGGACGAACTGGAGCAGATGGGCTGGTCGGTGCTGCCCTCGGAGACGAACTTTATCCTCGCCTCACCGCCCGGCGGGGCGGGAGGGATCGCCGCGGAGCTGAAGGAACGAAACATCCTCGTGCGGTACTACGACCGCCCGCGGCTGCGGGATTCCATGCGGATCACCGTCGGGACCGACGAGGAGACCGACCTGCTTCTCAACGAGCTGCGGAACCTGCAGGCGTAAACGGTCGGGCCGGTGCGGTCGGTTATTCCTGGCGTCCCTCAATCGCGGTCAGCAGGATCGCCGCGGCGATGCCCAGCCGCCGGTCCAGCACGTTGCCCGTGTCCATCGAGAAGTCCAGCGTGATCCGAAGGACGAACGGGTTGAAGTTCTGCTGGAAGGTCCAGACGGTCTGCCCGTCCGCTTCGCAGTGGAACTTCTGCGGCACGAGGTTGCTCAGGAAGCGCCGCAGCAACGCCATGCCCATGCTGTCTTCCTTGATCGAGCCGATGACATTGTCGGCCGTGTCCAGCACCTGCCACTCGTCGCGAACCAGCGAAGACCAGCCCTTGCGGCGAAGCGCGCCGACCTTTTCTCCGTTTGTGGAATCCACCACGTCATACGCGGCCGAGAAGTCCACCACGTTTCTCGCCTTGATCGACAGCACCTCGTCGACCATCCGCTCCGAGGCGAACACGCGGATGTCCTCCTTGAGCTTGAAGGCCTTCTGCTTGGAGTAGAAGACCACGTTGCCCTGGGGATCGTAGATGTGAAACGCCGCCCCGAAAAACGAGAATATCTTCCGGCGGATGACATACTGGTCGTTGGCGTACCGTTCGAGGCTCATGGAGGATTCCTTTCTGAAAGACCTCTCGAACCCGTTGGCCGACATTGTACCGCCTGTCTGTGGGGAGGGAAGCAAAATGGGACCGCTTCCCGGCGAGGCAGGGAACGCAGCGGCCCGGCACCCGCAATGGGTTGCGGAGCCTCAGGAGGGCTCGCCAGGGGGTTGGGGGGCTTCCAGTGCACGCAGCGCCGCCAGCATGGCCACGGCCGCGGTCTCCACCCGCAGGACGGTATGCCCCAGCCGGACCGGGCGAAAGCCGGCGTCGATTGCCGACCGCCGTTCGGGGTCACTCAGTCCGCCTTCGGGTCCGATCAGCACGGCCGCACTGTCGTGCGGGCCGGCGACCGAAGCGATAGCCTGTCCCTCTGGATCCCCCAGCAGGCGCCTCGTGGTATCTTCGGCAACAAGGTACTCCCCCAGCGGCAGGGGGGCACGGATGTCCGGCAGGAAGTCCCCGCCGCTCTGCTTGCATGCCTGAACGCAGTGGATCGCCCACCGGCGCCGTTTGGATTCGCTGAACTCACCTTCGCCCGCCACGCTTCGCTCAAACCGTACCGGTTGGAGCACGGCCGCCCCAAGCTCGGTGCACTTCTCCAGGAGCCAGTCGAGCCGCTTGCCCTTGGGCACGGCGAACGCCACGGTCACCACCGCACCGGGGCGATTGCGCTGTCGCACCTGCTCCACCTGCACGTCGACGGCCCGTTTGCAGGCACTCTTCAGCCTGCCGCGGGCCACCTTGCCCGTCCCGTCGAACAGTTCCATCGCGTCGCCTGTCCGCAGGCGAAGCACCTGCGTGGCGTGGCGGGCTTCCTCCTCGGGGAGGGGAACGATCATCTCGGCATCCGGTTGGCCGTCTGCCAGGGTCGCCACGGCCGGTGCGTAGAAGCGGCGGGTGTCGCGGCTATCGGTCATCATTCGCTCCCCGGGCGGGTAAAGGTCTTCTCGTCGCCGGCGGCGATGGTGGCCTCGCGTCCCCACACGCGGGTTTCGAGTTCGCCATCGCCGAGATTGGTCAGCGTGGTGCGGTCGGGTTCGATCTCGACCTTGACCGGCACGTTCTTCCAGATTGCCCGGAAGGCGAGCCGCTGCCAGGCTTCCGGCAGGGCGGGGGTGAGTGTGAGGCGTTTGTCCTGCATCGCCGGCACCAGGCCCGCGAACCCGTAGGTCACGACCACCCAGTTCGCACCGCACCCGGCGATATGAATGCCCTCTGCGGCCCCGCCGCACTTGAACTCCAGGTCCTTGTACGCCCCGGCCTGGAAGAACTCCCACGCCTGCTCGCGCAGTCCCAGGCGCGACGCGACGATGGCATGCACGCCGGCCGACAGGGAGGAATCGTGCGTGGTGTAGGGCAGGTAGTAGTCCCACGCCTGGCGCACTTCGTTGTCCGAGAAGTCGCCGGGGAACAGCATCATCAGCATCAGCACGTCGGCCTGCTTGAGACACTTGGTGCGGTAGATGCGTTCCTGGGACACGCAGGCACCGAAGGGTTTGCTGCGGTCGGTCCAGAAACGTTCGAAGTCCGGCTCGGCGTAGGTCTGGAATTCCTCGCACTGCAGCACCAGCCCGTTGTCGTGCACCAGGATGCCCAGTCGGTCGGCGGCGCTGCGGAAGTTCCGGCAGAGTTCGTCATCGGCTCCGCCCGCGAGACCGTACCGTGCCGCGGCCGTCAATGCCAGGGAGACCATGCGGTTGGTGTAGCTGTTGTTGTTGCAGATGGGGGTGTACTCGTCGGGTCCCATGACGCCCAGCAGCGAGAGGTGCTCGTCGCCGGGTCGCTGGTCGGTGCGGTCGAGCCAGTATCGGCCCGTCTCCACCAATGCCTCGGCGGCCGAGCCCTGCAGGAAGTCCTCCTCGCCGGTGGCGGCCGCGTAGTGCAGCAGCCCGTAGGCGACGGCCGCGGTGACGTGGATTTCGTGATCGCGGTACTGCCAGGACGGACAGCACTCGTTGCCTTCCGGGTCGGAGATCCATGGGTAGCGCGCCCCGCGGTATCCCAGCGATTCGGCAAGGCGCTTGGCCCCCTCGAGCGTGTTGAGGCGGAACTCCATCAGCGAACGGGCCCGGTGCGGGCAGGTGTAAAGATAGAACGGCAGCAGGTACATCTCCGTATCCCAGAAGAAGTTCCCGCGGTAGGCGTCGCCGGCGTGCCCCTTGGCGCCGATGGCAACGCGCGAGTCCGGCACGTGGGCCCTGAGCAGATGGAACACCGACGTCCGCAACGCAAGCTGCGACTCGTCGTCCCCGTCGATCTCCACGTCGCACTCCTGCCACCGCTGCGACCAGACCGCGCGCTGCTCGTCGAACAGGGCATCGAAGTCTTCGGCCAGAACGGCCGCCAACTGCTCCTCGGGAGTGGTAGGCACCTGGTCGCGCGAGGTGGTGACGGCCGTTCGCTTCTCGGCGACCAGTGTATCGCCGGCGGCGAGATGCAACTGTCCGCACACCGAAGCCGCCCGGTCGTTGATGTCCTGGGAAAACGCGGCGTCTTCCATCTCCAGGCGAGAGAGCATGTGCACTTCGTGGGCCAGATCGGTGCGGACGCTGCAGGCGACAGTGTCTTGCCCGTGGACCTCCAGCGCGCTGACCTCGAGGTGATCGAAACCGTTGGTCCGCACGTCGGTGTCGATGCCTGCCTCGACGGCGGCCTTTACGTCGGTGTCGGCCGACAGCGTGAGCCGCTGCAGCAGAAGGTGCGGACGGGCGGCGGAGGCGAACCATTCCGTTGTCAGGTCCACCGTGGCACCGCTGCGGGTGGACCATCGCAGCGAGCGGCGGATGCTGGCGGTGTGCAGGTCCAGCATACGAATGAAGGTCGAGACGTCGCAGCGGCTCACGTCGAGCCGTTCGCCGTCCACGATCGGCACCAGCCACAGCGGCCAGGGCAGGTTGACCATCTCGTTGAGCATGGTCGGGTGATGCCCGATGACGCCCGGGACGTAGGTGCCCCACTTGGCCGGGGCGTCGGCGAAGGTCTCGGCGGTGGTATTGCCCGGGCGGCGCACGAAGTCCACGTTCTGCGGGGCGCCGTGAAGGTGTTCCTCCAGCGAGCCGCGGATGTGCAGGTATCCGCTGCCGATGGTGAACAGCCCCTCGTAAGCCCGGGCGGTCGCGGGGTCGTAGCCATTCTGGACGATGCTCCACGTGTCGGTCATGTTCTTCCTTCGTGCGATAGAAGCGGCTGGGCTGACCTGTAACGGTATCGCCATGCTCCAGGCCGGTCAAGCAGGACGGCTGGAGACCTGGCCGCCGCTCGTGGTATACTGAACCGTTCCACGACCGATCCGGAGGTACCATGAATCTTGTTCGTAACGTGCTGGCTTTTGCAGTGGTGGCGTCTGTATCTGCCGCGGCCCTCAACGCGGCCGACAGGAACGCCCGGGGTGATGACGTTTCCGGACTGACCGGCGCCCACACCCGCCTGGTGTGGGTGCAGGACACCTCCCGCAAGAGTGCCGACACCTTCGCCAAGGGCAACTCACTGAAGCTGATGGGCTACGACAGCCGCGACGGCAAGGGCGAGCGGGCGATCGTTCCCCGGGTGGGCAGCTACGCCAAACCGCTGCTGACGCCCGACGGGAAGCGCGTAGTCTACTCCGACCGCAGCAAGGGCACCATGCACTGGGTGGGGTTCGGCGACGGCGACGTCCAGTCGCTGGGCAAGGGCTTTGCGGCCGACGTCTGGCAGGATCCGAAGACCCAGACCGTGTGGGTCTACTACCAGGCCGTCAGCGGCAAACGCAACAGCCCGATCCGCCGCATGAAGTTGGACGGCCCCGACACCGACGAACTGGTGTGGGACAAGACCCCGGTGGACGTGGACAACTTCCAGGTGTCGCGGGACGGAACCCGGGCGGCGGGGCTGTTTCCGTGGGCGGACGCGGGACTGGCCGAACTGCCCAACAAGCGATGGACCAAAACCGGCCGTGGCTGCTGGACGTCGCTGGCGCCGGACGACAGCTACCTTATGTGGATATTCGACGGCCAGCATCGCAACGTGAGAATGCACCGCGTCGCCGACGACAACAGTTGGGAGGTTGGCATCTCCGCGGCAAAGGGCATCCGGGGGTTCGAGGTGTACCATCCGCGATGGACTAACCACGTCCGCTACCTTCTGATGACCGGCCCGTACCTGGGTAAGGGCGGCAAACCCGGTGGCAATCGCATTCGGGGGGGCGGAAAGGCCGTCGAGGTCTACCTCGGCAAGCTCGTGGCCGACTTCGTCTCGGTGCAGCAGTGGGTCCAGGTGACCGACAACGACCACGGCGACTTTTACCCCGACGCGTGGATCGAGGGTGGGGCGAAGTCGGAGATCCCAAAGAACGTTCGCGGGTGGGCGGCGACCGTGCCGGAAGAGAAACTCGGCAAGCATGACACCTGGCCGGGCGACGAAAGAGGGCTGCTGTTTCTGTGGCGGGACGTCGGGGCCGGCAACCAGTTCCGCCGCGACGGCAACACCGTGACCTGCCGCGTGCAGCCGCGGGGCAGGGCGATCTTCGGCCGCTGGGGCTCCATGGACACAGCCGGCGGGGCGTTCACCGCACCCGACGACGACAAGCGACTCCTTGCCGCCTGCCGCAAGGCCAACCGCCTGGCGATCGAGGCGACGATCATCCCGGCGAATCTCAAGCAGGACGGGCCCGCGCGGATCGTGAGCTTCTCCCAGGACTCCGGCAGCCGCAACTTCACACTCGGACAGTCCGGCGACAAGTTGGTGTTTCGGCTGCGCACGCCGCGCACCGGCGACAACGGCACCAAACCCCAGGTGACGCTGGCGAAGCTTACCGCCGGCAAGCCACATCACGTGGTGGTCAGCTATGTGCCCGGACGGCTGCTGTGCAGCGTGAACGGCAAGCAGACGTTGCTTACCGCGGCCGTCAAGGGTGGGCTGAGCAACTGGAAGCCGATGCACCTGGTGTTCGGCGACGAATACGAGGGCGACCGCGACTGGGCGGGCCGGATCGAGAGCGTGGCGATCTACAACCGGTTCGTCGGCCCCAGGGAAGCCAAGCAGAAGTATGAACTGTACGCCAAGGCGACGAAGGACCGGGAAAAGCCCCCGACGCTGACGGTGACCGGTAAACTCATCGAGAAGACCGCCACCCCGGCCATCGAGGACCTGGAGGACTACCGGCGGGCGCTGGTGGTGTACACCTACGAGGTGCGGAAGCTCGCCGGTGGCAAGTACCCCCACAAGAAGATGCTGGTCGCACACTGGGCGGTGCTCGACCGCAAAAAGCTCGACCTCGACCGGAAGATCGGGGAGGACTACACGATGACCGTCGAGAAATACGATAGCCGCGAGGAGTTGGAGGGCGAGCGGTACTTCTCCGACAGCGAAGAGTTCGACCTGCCGGTCTACTATGACCTGTCGCGGTAACGACCGCCTGAACACGCAAGCGTCCCTATGCAGCCGCCTCCGGGGTCGAGTGGGACGGACTGCCGGCGAGCGGAGGTTTGCGGCGGCTTTTCGTTTGACCCAAGAGCGGTCGCGCAGAGAATACATCGCTGCTTCATACACTGGAGAATGCGGAACCCCGCAGGAGAGCACCCTTCGATGAACTTCGCCGACGAGATTCGCCCGGAATGGATCGCGCCCTCAAGCGGCTACCGCAGCGCGCCGTTCTGGTCCTGGAACAGTAAGCTGGAGCCCGCGCGTCTGTGCCGACAGATCGAGAGCATGCACGCGGCCGGCATGGGCGGGTTCTTCATGCACAGCCGCTACGGGCTAAAGACGCCCTACCTTTCGAAGGAATGGTTCGACTGCATCTCCACCTGCATCGAAAAGGCACGCGAGTTGGGAATGAAGGCCTACCTGTACGACGAGGACCGCTGGCCTTCGGGAACCGCCGGCGGGGCGGTGACCCGGGACAACCCCGAGTATCGCATCCATTACCTGACGATGGCCGACCCCGGCGATGAGCCCGAAGACGGGCAGCGCATCGCCGTGTTCGCACTGACGCTGGATCAGCAGGGACAACTGGCGACCTACCAGGCACTGGACGAGCCGGCCGATGTCCCGCAGGGGACCGTGGTGAAGGTGTTCGACGTCATCCCCGCTCCGGGCATCCCGTGGTACAACGACGGGGGCTACCTGGACACCATGAGCGCCGAGGCCGTCGGGGAGTTCATCCACCTGACTCACCAGGAATACGCCGACCGCTACAAGAAGGACTTCGGCGAACTGGTCCCGGCGATCTTCACCGACGAGCCCAACAACGGCGTCGGCCCGTGGGGCGGCGGCGTGGACAGCGCGGCCGTCAAGTGGACCCCCGAACTTCCCAGGGCGTTCATCCAGCGTCGGGGGTACGACCTGCGCGAGCACCTGCCGGAGCTGTTCTACCGCTCCGGGGGCGACGCGTTCTCCACTGTCCGTCGCGACTTCCACTGCACGTGCACCGAACTGTTCGCCGAGAACTTCAGCGGTCAGATCGGCCGATGGTGCGAGAAGCACAACCTCGCCCTGACCGGGCACATGCTGGCAGAGGGTTCGCTCGCCAGCCAGACGAAACTCGTCGGGGCCTGCATGCCGCACTACGAGCACATGCAATGGCCCGGCATCGACATCCTGCGCGACCAGGCGGAAGAACTGATTACCGCCAAGCAGTGCTCGTCGGTATCGGCCCAGCTCGATAAGGAGCGGACTCTCAGCGAACTGCAGGGCTGCACCGGGTGGGATTGGCCGCTGGAAGGACACAAATTCATCGGCGACTGGCACCTGGCGGCAGGCATCAACTTCCGCTGCCCGCACCTGACGCACTACGGCCTCGCGGGCGGGGCCAAGCGCGACTACCCTGCCAGCATCCGCGACCACAGCCCGTGGTGGAAGCACTACCGCACCGTCGAGGATTACTTCGCCAGGCTCAACCTGATGCTCACCCAGGGGAGGCCCCTGCGCGACGTGCTGGTAATCCACCCCGTCGAGACCGCCTGGGGGCTCGCCACCGCCACCGACGATAAGCCGGTGTCGCCCTATGACCAGGCACTCAACAGCATCGCGTTCTCGCTGACCGGCCGTCACCACGACTGGGACTTCGGCGACGAGTCGCTGCTGGAGAAGCATGCCAAGGCGACCCGCGAGGGGCTCCAGGTCGGCCAGATGAGATACCGGGTCGTCGTGGTTCCCCCGGCGATGACGCTGCGCGAAACGACCGTGCAGTTGCTGGACAAGTTCCTGGCATCCGGCGGGAAGGTGCTGATCGTGGGCGAGGCGCCCCAGCGGATCGATGCCCGTCCCGTCGAGGAAGGGCAGGGCATCACCGACCGCCTGGCCGGCGTGCATCACTGCTCGGGTCCCGAGACCATGCCCGAGGCGCTGGAGAAGCTGCTGCAGCGGCGGCTGTCGGTGCAGGTCGAAGGCGAGGAGGGCGAGGCCGACTTCGTCTGGACCATGCTTCGTGAGGTTCGCGGCGGGCAGGTGCTGTTTGTCCAGTCGCACGACCGCCAAAGCCCCCGAAGGCTGAAGGTGACCCCACTCGGGCGCAAACCGGTTCTGCTGTGGGACCCGATGGACGGGTCGCGCTACGAGGTGCCCCACGAGGTCGAGGGCGATTACGTGAGTTTCACGCTGGAGGTCCCGCCGACCGGTTCGCTGCTGGTGAGCCTGGGACTGACCGACGCCGACGCCACTGCGCTTCCGGAGGCACCGGTGATCGAGGAGGTTCGCGAGCTGTCCGGGCCCTTCCCGATTACCCGGTCGGAACCCAACACGCTGCCGCTGGACTACTGCCGCTACGTGATCGACGACGGCGAGCCCTCCGAACTTGTGCCCATGGACCGGGCCGATGACGAGGTGCGCGGCGCCTTCGGGCTCGAGCCGCGAGAGGCACGCGGGCAGCAGCCCTGGTACCTGTACGGCACGGGCGTGATCGATACCGAGGTGCGCGGGCAGTGCAAGTTGCTGATGAACTTCCACGTGACCGCCCGTCCCTCGAAGATCGGCCTGGCGCTGGAGAGCCCCGAGGACTTCCAGGTGCTGGTCAACGGCGAGCCGGTCGGAGCGGCGGTCGGGTACGCCACGGACGACGGCTTCTGGGTGGACGAGGATATCCGCCTGCTGTACATCACCGACCACGTCCGAACCGGCGAGAACGAGATCGCCCTGGAGTTCCCGTACCGTCCGAACGTGGAAATCGAGCCGCTCTACCTGGTGGGCGACTTCGGCACGCGCAACCGGACCGACGGGAACCGCATGCCCGAGGGCATGACGCTGGTCGAGCCGCCCGAAATGCTGCAGCTCGGCGACTGGTGCGACCAGGGGCTGGACTTCTACGGCGGGGCGGTGCGCTACCGGATGACCGTGGACAAGCCTTCGGGCAAGCGCGTCGTGCTTCGCCTGCCCGAGGTCGCCTGCACCGCGGCGGTCATTCACGCCGGCGGCAAAGAGTTCGTGCTGCCTTGGGCGCCGATGGAGGCCGACATCACCGACGGGCTCAACGACGGGCCCAACACGGTCGACGTGGAAGTGATCGGCGGGCGCAAGAACGTTCTCGGCCCGCTGCACGTTCCGTGGAAGGCGTGGACCGGTCCGGGCGAGTTCCGCAGCACCAACCCCGACCATACCGACGAGTATCTGCTCAACCCCCACGGCCTCATGGCTGCGGTGGTTGTGGAGGTCCGCGGGTAGCGAGGAATTCCCTTTATGCGCCGAGCCCCGATCGGCCGATACCTATCTTCGGATATCCATGACTGCACGCACGCACGAAAACGCCGACACGACGTTCAGCCTCATCGCCCCCACCAGCTTCGGAGCCGATGAACTTGGGCGGTATGTCGACCGTCTTGAGGATCTGCAGGACGCCTTAGGCGAACCGAGTGAGATCCTGCTGATCGTTCGGCACGAGAACGCCTCGGCCCGTGGGGCGGCCGCCGATGTCTGCCTGCGACGCCCGGGCATTCGCATGCTGGCGCTGGCCAACTGGGACAGCCCCCAAGGACCCCTGCGAGCCGGGCTGGACCACGCCCGGGGCAGGGCGGCGATCGTGCTGGCGACCAATGGTTCCTTCCGCGAGGGGGACGTGACCGAGATGGTCGCCCGGTGGCGGGAGGGCTTCGAAGTCGTGCATCCTTCCGGACCCGGCAGTCCGACCGACCGGAACGCCGGCAGTCTGACCGCCACGGCCAGGGAGTTTCTCTCCGGTATCACCGCACAGCGCCGCACAACCGGTGTGCCCGACGCCCCGATGCTGCTGGACCGGACGGCGATGGAAGTGATCCGCGCGAATCCGTTCGCGGCGGTAAGCCCCGAAGCATTGGGACGCGCCGGCTTGCGGACGTCGGCAGTCTCGGCTGAGGTGAACCCCGTCGGTGCTGTGCGTGCGGGGCGCCAGGAGCATTTCACGTCGCTGGCGCGTCGTGAGCCGTGGCGCTGGGTCGCACTGGGGGGCGTGGCCCTGTTGGCGGCCGGGGCGCTCTGGGGTATGCTGCGAGTGGTGACGCTGCAGTGGCTGACCCCCGGCGGGCTTCTGTTTACGCTCCTGCCGGCCGCGCTGGGTGCCCTGGCGATCGTGACGGCTGTCCAGATGCGACGGGCGGACGAACTGCAGAGACGCCTGGACAGCAGCCCGGCCTACGTGGTGCGGGAATCGGCCGGGTTCGAGCATGCAGCCGTCGCCACGGTCACACGTCCCGCCGAGGCCGAGCAAGTCCCCCGCGGCATCAGCATCTTCACCTGATACCCCGAATTCCGACCCAGGGAGGTCCCCACGCGACGTGAGCAGCAAATCCTTCTTCCGATGGCGGTTGTCCTGTTGCTGTTCCCCCTGATGATCCTGGTTTCCGTGCTCCCGCCGGCAATCGTTTCCTGGGCGCTGGCGAAGGAGAAGGGCTTTACCCCCGATCGGGTGAGCGCTGCTGGGGCTCATTCCGCTGGTGGGCTTCTACGGCCTCATGTACCTCGTCGGAACCCATTCGAGGAAACAGGCGGCAGGCTGAATCGGCCGACGTTTCGGACTCAAACAGAAGCCCCCAGGTCCGCGGACCCGGGGGCTTTTGGCTTACAGTCTATTTCCTGTCGTTCACAGTTTCCCGCTGCTTACTCCTTCACCTCGTACTCGGCGTCGATGACATCCTCGTCGTCGCCGTTGCCCTTGCCGCCTTCGGTCGGACCGGCTTCGGCGCCGCCGGCCGTCGCGCCGCCGGGTGCCTGCTGGGCGGTGGACTCGTACATCGCCTGGGCGACCTTGTGGGAGGCCTGGTTGAGGTTCTCGACGGCCTTGTTGATCGCGTCGGCGTCGTCGCCCTTGAGGGCCTCGCGGAGGTTGCTGATGGCCGACTCGATGTTGGACCGATCCTCGGCCGAGACCTTGTCGCCCTGTTCGTTGAGCATCTTCTCGGCCTGGTAGGCCAACTGGTCGCCCTGGTTCTTGAGGTCGATCAGTTCGCGGCGCTTGCGGTCTTCCTCGGCGTGGGCCTCGGCGTCCTGGCGCATCTTCTCGATCTCGTTCTGATCCAGACCGCTGGAGCCCTTGATCTCGATGGACTGCTCCTTGCCGGTGGCCATGTCCTTCGCCGAGACGTTGAGGATGCCGTTGGCGTCGATGGAGAAGGTAACCTCGACCTGCGGCACGCCGCGCGGTGCCGGCGGGATGCCCGTGAGGTTGAAGCGGCCCAGCGTGCGGTTGTCGCGGGCGAACTCGCGCTCGCCCTGCAGCACGTGGATCGTCACCTCGGTCTGGTTATCTGCGGCCGTGGAGAAGGTTTCCTTCTTCTCGGTGGGGATGGTGGTGTTCCGCTCGATGAGCTTGGTCATCACGCCGCCGAGGGTTTCGACACCCAGCGACAGGGGGGTGACGTCCAGCAGGACCATCTGCTCTTCGACCTCACCGGCAAGGATGGCGCCCTGGATCGCAGCCCCGATGGAAACGACCTCGTCGGGATTAACGCTCTTGTTGGGCTCCTTGCCGAAGATGTCCTTGACCATCTCGCGGACCTTCGGGATACGCGTGGAACCGCCCACCAGCACGACCTCGTCCACCTCGCCGCTGGTGAGCTTGGCGTCGGAGAGGGCCTGCTTGCACGGGCCCATCAGTCGCTGGAAGATCGGCTCGCAGAGCTGCTCGAACTTCGCCCGCGTCAGCGTGAGCGTCAGGTGCTTGGGGCCTTCCTGCGTGGCGGTGATGAACGGCAGGTTGACGTTGGCTTCCATCGCGGTGGACAGTTCGCACTTGGCCTTCTCGGCGGCTTCCTTCAGCCGCTGCAGCGCCATGGCGTCCCTGCGGAGGTCGATGCCTTCCTGCTTCTTGAACTCGTCGGCGATGTGGTTGATGAGAATCTCGTCCACGTCGTCGCCGCCGAGGTGCGTGTCGCCGTTGGTGCTCAGCACCTCGAAGACGTTGTCGCCGATGTCCAGGATGGAGATGTCGAACGTTCCGCCGCCGAAGTCGAACACGGCGACCTTTTCATTGGCCTTCTTGTCCAGCCCGTACGCCAGTGCGGCGGCCGTGGGTTCGTTAATGATGCGATCCACCTTCAGTCCGGCAATTTCACCGGCTTCCTTGGTGGCGGTACGCTGGGAGTCGTTGAAATAGGCCGGCACGGTAATGACCGCCCGTTCGATCTCATCGCCGAGGTAATCTTCGGCGACCTTCTTGAGCTCGCCGAGCACCATCGCGGAGATCTCCTGCGGGGCGTATTCCTTGTCGCGTGCCGTGACTTTCACCAACTCGCTGGGTCCGCCGGTCACCTCGTAGGGAACCTGCTTCTCTTCCTCGGCCACCTCGTTGTGACGACGCCCCATGAACCGCTTGATCGAGAAGATCGTGTTTCTGGGGTTGGTCACCTGCTGGTGACGGGCCGGCTGGCCGACCAGTCGCTCGCCCTTGTCGGTGAAGGCAACCACCGAGGGGGTAATGCGGTTGCCCTGGTGGTTGATAAGCACCTTGGGGGCCGAGCCCTCCATCACCGAGACGACGCTGTTGGTCGTACCCAGGTCAATTCCAATCACTTTCTTTGATGCCATTCTCTAATCTCGCTTTCTTTCGTTCTGACTGCCCGAAGCCCAGGCCCCGGGACGAACGGAATGCGTTTTCATTGTATCGGCGTCCAAAGTTGCACCCAAAGAGTTGCAATACGCGTGCCATACGCGGAGATGCCGGATTACAAAGGACTTACAAAGAAGGTATTGCCGCTCGGGCATGTCATATCCGACAGCCTTGGCAGTGTTTGCGTCGATTTGGCAGGTCCCCAGGCCGGGGCGACGGTCGCCCTGAGGGTCGGAGAAGTGCGACACCGCTGCCTCCGGCAGTCAGTCCAGCTACGGACGGAAGTCACCCGGATCGGAGATTGAGCGATGGCGGCGCCAGCCGATGACGGCTGTGGGAATGCCCAGAGCCAGTGGTCCGCCTACGAACAGAAGCAATGGGATCAGGCTCCAGAGCAGGTCTTCCACGAAGCCCGTTCCGATACTGCGGGAACTGATGACAAACCAAGTGGCCGCCCACAGTCCCCCGGCGATCGCCAACCCTCCCAGAGATACCGGCACGCCACTGGAGCTTTCTGGCCTGGCCGCACAGAACACGAGGCCGACAAATCCCGCCAGCAGACCGATGCCTCCCCCAACGGTGATCAGCATCCCGTAGAACAACGCCGCTTCGGCCAGACCGGCCATTCCAAGCATCCCGTCCATCTATCTTCTCCCCGTTTTGTGAACTGATCGGCCATCCCATGCGGCAATTGAGGTTTGTTCGTCCCTGGTCGGCAAATGGTTCGGTCTGGGTTCCAGAAACTCCCTGGCACCGTCGTACGGACACCATCCGGGCCCAGAGACCGGGCGGGTTCTGCTAGGGGAAAGCTTCGAGGGGCGAAAGTGGCTGCGACGCAACCGGGGGTCGCACTATGCTTGGGGTGGGTTACGTGAAGTGGAGATGGCTTACTATTTGACGACCAACACGTACACCAGCAGGCCGAGGACCGCCGCGGTGGCAACGGCGACCCATGCCCACAGGAGTCCCTTCAGGAGGCTGCGATTCTTGCGGCGGCGGCGAAGGGCGGGGGCGGTTCTCGGTACCTCGGGCTTCTTATCCTCTGCCGGGACGGGAGACATCTGCTCGGTCGTGCCGTGATTGACGCTCAACTCGGCCTGGATCTGCTCGTCGTGGGCGGCCGGGATGATGTCGGTCTCACTGGCGGGGTCCTTGGCGATGGGAACGAGATTGAGGTCCTCCCCGAGACTGTCGTCGAGCGAGGAAGGTACGGCCGGGGGGGGCGGCGGAACGGCGCTGCCGGCGGCGCCTGTCTGGGCGGTGAGCGAAGGTGCCGCCTGCCCAAGCGGTTCGTCCGACTGCTCGGGAATGCGCACCACCGCCTTGCAGAAGGGGCAACGCCCCGACTTGCCGGCGTGCTCGTCCCGGACGCGAACCGAATCGCCACAATGTTCGCAACGAAAATGAATCATGTCTTCGCCGTCAGTATACCGGCCTGCGTTGCTGCCGCATGAACGTTGACCCGCTCCGTGTAACCCGTCCGTGGGCCGGGCGGTACTAGCCGAAATCGATTCTTTGTTCTGTTTCCAGGGTCTCGTCCGGGCGGTAGAGCAGGCAGGTGCGCCCGACGATCGTAATCAGCGCCGCTCCCACCCGGTCGGCAAGCTCGGGCGCCACGGCCTTGCGCTCCGGACCGGCGGGGAGACGCACCTTCACAAGTTCCCGCCCCTCCAGCAGTCGGTCGACGTTGGCAACGACCTCGTCGGTCAGTCCGTCTTTGCCCACCGCCGCCTTGGCGGAGAGTGTTTTGCCCAGCAGGCGAAGGTGGCGTTTTTTCTTTCCGGTCAGGTCCATCTGTGCCTCAAAGAGAGAGAATCCGGTGCGTGTGGGCTTCGACCGTCTCGGCGGTGAGCGTTTCGTCGCTGCCGAACCGCATCAGGCAGCCCTGGCCATGGTCGCTGGCGAGCGTCAGGGCCCGGTCGGTGACCAGTTCCCAGCCGGAGGCGACGTGCCGGTGACCCAGCAGGAAGAACTCCACGTCCAATTCCCGGGCGAGTTCGGCGGTCTGTTCCTCGGTCTGACCCCGGCCCCACGTCCATTCGTATACGGGCCCGCCGCGGCGGAGGTCCTGGTCCTGGTAGGGGCGGTCGAAAATCTCGGTCCCGCCCAGGTGCATTCGCTTGGGAGAGGGCATGGAATGGGCCATGAACATCCCCCCCGGCGTGCGGGCCGCGAGGGGCAACGACAGCAGGAACTCGTTCAGGGCGGTCTGGACCTCCTGCCAGTCGTCGGGGTAGTTGTACTTTACGCCCTTGTCGAACTGCTCGCAACTGCCCATTCCCTGCTTGGTGATCTCGTTCCCGGTCACTTGGGCGACGTCGTGGTTGCCCAGCAAAAAGACGATCTGCCCGGGCTTGCTCACTTTCAGCCGTGCCGCCCGCATCAGCAGTTCGATGCTGCGGTCCACGCCGGTGCGCTCGTCCAGCGGGCCGTGTATGATCTCCTGCAGCAGGAGGATACGTTCGGGGTGGGCGTCCAGCCCCGCATAGGACAGCGTGCGGGTGAAGTTCATTCGGTTCCCGTGGAAGTCGCCGGTGAGGATTACTTCCCGTTCGGACGGAATGTGGACCACGTTACCTTTGCGCAGCGGACCATTACGATCAAGGGATGCTGCCTGCCGGAACAGCTCGGCCGCCACGTTCCCCACGCTATGCCTCCCTTCGCGCGGGATACTCGCCGGACCCACCCGGCCGCGGGGGCGTTGCGTCTTCCTTCCGGGCATTGCCGTTGCGCTGCATCGCGAGGGAGATCAGGTCCAGTCGGCCGCGGACTTCCCGCATGGAGGCGACCCGTTTCGCCGGCTGCATGGGAATGCAGTCCATGGTCAGGCGGGAAAGCGACTGCGGCACGGCCGGGTTGAGTTCCTCGGGCGGAAGAAGGGTGAGGTCCTTGAGGAACATCCCGCCTTCCTGCCTCTTGGGCAGCACGGTGGGAATGGGCTTGCCGGTCATGACCCAGTAGAGGGCGGCCCCGAAGTTATAGACGTCGGTGCGGGCATCCAGGGGGCGCCGCTGGACCTGTTCGGGTGCGATGAAGTCCGGCGTGCCCTGGATCCGCTTCTTGATGGTTCCCACCGGGCAGCTCTGCCCCAGATCGATCACCTTCACCCCGCCGTCGGGGGCGAGGATGATGTTGTTGGGCTTCATGTCCGCGTGGACGAACCCCTGGTCGTTCATGTACGCCAGGGCATCGGCGACGCGGAGGAATATGCGGGCGATCTCCTCCATCGATTCCGGGCGAATCTGCTGAACGGTCTTGCCCGGGCAGTACTCCATGATGAGGTGGATTTCGCTGAGGCTGAACCACCGCTT
>JBKHHV010000178.1:0-7756 GCA_046539005.1 Phycisphaerae bacterium | reverse complement strand
GGGGGATGCCCAGCAGCGAGGCGATGAACGAGTGTCGCTTGCTCTGGGTCAGCACGCCGTTGGCCGCGTCGACCAGGATGATCGCCAGCGAGGCCGTGGAGGCGCCCGTCGCCATGTTGCGGGTGTACTGTTCATGCCCGGGCGAGTCGGCGATGATGAACTTCCGCTTCGGCGTGGAGAAGTAGCGGTAGGCGACGTCGATGGTGATGCCCTGCTCGCGCTCGGCCTTGAGCCCGTCGGTCACCAGGGCAAAGTCGATCTCGCCGCCGGTGGTTCCCTGCTTCTTCGATACGCCGCGGACCGACTCCAACTGGTCTTCGTAGATGCCCTTGGACTCATACAGCAGTCGACCGATGAGGGTGCTCTTGCCGTCGTCCACGCTTCCGGCGGTGACGAAACGGAGGAGGTCCTTCTTCTCGTTTTCCTGCAGCAGCTCGATAGCGCCCATGATTTCCTCAAATGCTGTTGGTCGAGCGAGTGTTGTTCTGTATCGCGTCGGAACTCAAAGAGAGCCTAGAAGTAGCCTTCCTTCTTCTTCTCTTCCATGGAGCCTTCGCGGTCCTGGTCGACGGCGCGGTTCTCCCGCTCGCTTTTCCGTACGATCATCGTCTCCTCGATGATCTCTTCGAGCGTCGTCGCCCGCGAGGGAACCGCACCGGTACACTTCTGGCAGCCCAGCGTACGGAAGCGGACCCACTCCATCTCCACCTTCTCGTCCTGCTGGGGCTTGTTCAGGTCGCCGGCGTACAGGAGGATCCCATCGCGTCGAATGACCGGCCGTTCGGCGGCGTAATAGAGCGGAACGATCGGGATCTTCTCGATGTAGATGTAGTTCCAGATGTCCAGTTCGGTCCAGTTGCTCAGCGGGAACACCCGAAAGCTCTCACCCTTGGCGTGGGAGGTGTTGTAGAGCTGCCACAACTCCGGCCGCTGGTTCTTGGGGTCCCACTGCATGAAGCGGTCGCGGAAGGAGAAGATGCGTTCCTTGGCACGGGACTTTTCCTCGTCGCGCCGGGCGCCGCCGAAGGCCGCGTCGAACTCGTGCTCCTGCAGCGCCGCCACCAGCGCCTGGGTCTTGAGCATGTTGGCGCACATCGAGCAGGTCCAGTTGTCGTACTCGCCCACTTCCTCCAAGGCCTTGTGGTTGGTGCTGACGATCAATTCGGCGCCGATCTCTTTGCAGTATTCGTCGCGGAACTGGATCATCTCGGGGAACTTGAAGGTCGTGTCCACGTGCATCAGCGGGAACGGCAGCTTGCCGGGGGCAAACGCCTTCAGCGCCAGGTGGAGCATCACCGAGGAATCCTTGCCGATCGAGTACAGCATCACCGGGTTTTCGCACTCGGCGACGACCTCGCGGATAATGTGGATGCTCTCGGCTTCCAGTTGCTTGAGGTGGGTAATGTTGTAGCTGTCCATGGTGCGTTCTGGGGTCCGTTAGGGTCAGCCGATAAGCCCGCGCTCCTGGAGCGTGCGAAGGATCGCCTCCACACAGCCTTCCAGGTCGCGCCGCGAGGTATCCACGGCGAGTTCGGGTTCCGGCGGCTTCTCGTAGGGAGCGTCGATGCCCGTAAAGCCGGCGATCTCCCCGGCCCGGGCCTTCTTGTAGAGTTGCTTGGGGTCGCGCTGCTCGCAGACGTTTACGTCCACATCCAGGAAGACCTCCACGAATCGCCCGTCGGGGGCGACGCGACGGGCGTGGTCTCGCCCCGCGCGGTACGGCGAAATGAAGGCGGCAATGACAATGACCCCGGCGTCGGCAAACAAGGCCGCCACCTCTCCGATGCGACGGATGTTCTCGGCCCGGTCTTCCGGGGAGAAGCCCAGGTTCGCGTTGAGCCCGTGGCGCACGTTGTCGCCGTCCAGCACGTAGGCAAGATGGCCGCCCTCGAGGAGGCGCTTCTCCAGGGCCCGGGCGATGGTGCTCTTGCCCGAGCCGCTCAGACCCGTCAGCCAGACCACGCACCCCTTCTGGGGCAGCAGGCGCTCACGGTCCTCCCGTGTTACCAGTGCGTTGTGCCAGGTCAGGTTGTCGGCCTTGGGTTTGGACAAGACTGCCTCCCACGTGTCAGGGGTTCTACCGATCGGGCCGGCTTTGGGTTCTATCGGATCATCGACCCGACGGGGTCACTTCTCGCTAGGTTCTTTCGATCAGGGCAAATGCCGCATCCCGGGCGGCCGCGGTGGCGCCAAAAATGCCGTTCTTGAGCGGGTCGGGCTGATTGAAGCGTATCTCCTCGCCCGCGCGATCGGTGGCGACGCCGCCGGCCTCGCTGAGTATCAGCACGCCCGCGGCGATGTCCCATTCGTTCCGCGGGGCCATGGTGAAGGTGGCGTCGACCTCGCCCCGGGCGACCAGCGTGAGCTTGAAGGCCGCCGAACCGGCCGGCCTGACATCACAGGCGTCCGCCAGCGGGTCCCATTTGCCCTTGGAGACTTCCGAACGGCTGGAGGCGATCAGCGGCTTGCCCCCGAGGGGGTGGTCGGCGTGGATGAGGCGGTCGTTGCAGAAAGCCCCGCCCCCGGCGACCGACGTGAACAACTCCTGCGTCGAGGGGTTGTAAATAACTCCGACGACGGGCTCTTCGTCCTGCACAAGGGCGACCGAAATGCAGAATTCAGGGATGCCCTGGGTGTACTCCTTCGTACCGTCGACCGGGTCGATGATCCACGTCCGCCTGCACTCCAGCCGCCGGGCGTCGTCGCGCGTCTCCTCCGAGAGCCACCCGTCGTCGGGAAACGCCCCCAGCAAGGCGACCTTGAGGATGCGATTGGCCTTCAGGTCGGCGGTGGTCACGGGGTCCTGGTTGGCCTTGCGGGCGATCTCGAACCCGTCGGACTGGATCTGCAGAATGGCATCCCCGGCCTCCAGGGCGGCCCGGCGGGCGGTTTGCAGTTCGGCATCATACGGCATCGAATGCGTTCTCCTTCAAGAGACAAGCGAGCCGATGATTGTCCTCCCCGAGGCGGGGTCTGTCAATAGACGTACACCGGCATTGCCGCCGCCGACACGCGCCGAACCTGCGCAAAACCGGGCCGGAACGACAAGGCGGTTGTCGCCCTTCCCGAGGCGCTGCTATACTCCCGGGCATGACAAGCGATAACGCCAGAACGATCCTTACCGTTGTGGGCGCCCGCCCGCAATTCATCAAGGCGGCCGCGGTGTGCCGGGCTCTTGCGCCGGCAATCGACGCCGGCGGCTGTCGGCACGTGCTGGTGCACACCGGCCAACACTACGACGCGAACATGTCCGAGGTGTTCTTCGAGCAGTTGGAGATTCCGCGCCCGGACGTGAACCTCGGCATCGGTGGCGGCTCGCACGGCAAGATGACCGGCGAGATGCTCGCGGCGATCGAGCAGGAACTGCTGGACCACCGCCCCGACTGGCTGGTGATCTACGGGGACACCAACTCCACACTGGCGGCCGCGGTGGCCGCGGCGAAGTTGCATGTGCCCGTCGCCCACGTGGAGGCCGGTTTGCGGAGCTACAACCGTCGCATGCCCGAGGAGATCAACCGCGTCCTGAGCGACCACGTTTCCAGACTGCTGTTGTGTCCCACCGAGGCGGCGGTAACGAACCTCGATGCCGAGGGGATCCGCGATGGCGTGGAAATGGTTGGCGACGTAATGTACGACGTTGCCATGTATTACAAGCCAAGCGCCGCCGAGAAGAGCGTGCTGCCCAGCATGGAGATCGCCCCCGGAGAGTACTTTCTGGCGACCTGCCACCGCCAGGAGAACACCGACGACCCCCGTCGGCTGGAGGCGATCCTGCGGGCTCTGGACCGTTCCGGTGGCGACGGCTGTCCGGTGGTACTGCCCATTCACCCCCGGACGCGGGCACGCATCCAGCAGCACAAGCTGGCGGTGCCGGCCTCCATTCGCATGCTCGAGCCGGTGGGCTACCTGGAGATGCTGGACCTGGAGCGCAACGCCCGTGCGATCCTCACCGACTCGGGCGGGGTGCAGAAGGAGGCCTACTTCTACAACGTGCCGTGCGTCACCATGCGTCCGGAGACCGAGTGGGTGGAGACCGTCTCGGCCGGCTGGAACACGCTGGTGGACGCCGATGAGCAAGTGATCGTCAACGCCGCCGCCCGGGTCGACGAAGTCCGCCGCCTTCCCCACCCCGACCTCTACGGGGACGGGCATGCCGCGGAGAAGATTGTCGAACTCCTGCTGGCGTGAGCACATTGCCGTATCGGAGCATTCACAAAAAGCCCCCGGGACGGACCCGAGGGCTTTTCTCTGCGCCTGGTTGGTTGTTCCCTGGGGTTACTGGTTCTCGACGAACTCCAGCACCTTGGAGGCAACGTATTCGATCTGCTCGTCGGTCAGTTCGGAGTAGATCGGAATGGCGAGGACCTCGTCGGCGGCCTTCTCGCTGACGGGGAAGTCGCCCCGCTTGTAGCCCAGCCCGGCGAAGCAGTCCTGCTCGTGCAGGCTGAGAGGGTAGTAGACCTCGCACCCCACGCCGATGCCTTTGAGATGCTTGAGCATCGCGTCGCGATTGGGCACGCGGATGACGTACTGGTTAAAAATGCTGTCGTTGTACTCGCGGATCGTCGGCGTGACGATGGCGTCGCACTTGCTGAACAGTTCGTCGTACCTGGCGGCGTTGGCGCGACGACCTTCGTGCCAGGATTCGAGATACTTGAGCTTCACCAGCAGCCCGGCCGCCTGGATGGTATCCAGCCGGAAGTTGCCGCCCACCCACTTGTGGTAATACTTGGGTTTGCTTCCGTGGTTGCGGCACTGGGCGAGCTTCTGCCCGAGTTCCTCGTCCTGGGTGACGATCATTCCCCCGTCGCCCAGTCCGCCGAGGTTCTTGGAGGGGAAGAAGCTGAAGCAGCCGGTGGTACCCATCGAGCCGGCCGGCTTTCCCTTGTACTTGGCGCCGATGCCCTGGGCGGCGTCCTCGATCACGGCCAGGTCGTGCCTGCGGGCGATATCGAGAATCGGGTCCATTTCGGCGCACTGGCCGAACAGGTGCACCGGCATGATCGCCTTGGTCTTCTCGGTGATGGCGGCCTCAATCTTGGCCGGATCGATGTTGTAGGTATCGGCTTCGATGTCCACGAACACCGGCTTTGCGCCGGTTCTCCAGATGCTCCCGGCCGTGGCGAAGAAAGTGAACGGCGTGGTGATGACCTCGTCGCATCCCGGACAGGGCTTGCCCACGCGGCAGGCGGGGAGATCCTCGCCGATGCCGAGGGTCATCAGGCTCGCCAGCAGCGCGTCGGTACCGCTGGAGACGCCCACCGCGGAGGTGGCGTTGCAGTAGTCGGCGACGGCGGCTTCCAGTTCCTTCACGGCCGGGCCGTTTATGAAGTACTGGCTTTCCATGACTTCGGCGAGTACGGTCATCATCTCGTTGCGAAGCGACTGGTACTGTGCCTTCAGGTCCAGCAACGGAACTTGCATGGAGGTCCTTCCCTTTCCTTCTCGGGTTGGGTTCTGACGCGGGCCCGCGTATGGCTCAGGAGTCCTTGTCCTTGAGTTCGTCGTAGCTGATTCTGCCCTCCGCCAGCTCTTGCGGCAGGGGCGATTCCTCGTCGAGGTCCAGGCATCGGACCACGCCGGGCTCGACTTGCCGGTAGCGGAAGCCGCTTTCCGGGCAGGTCATCATGCCCTCGGCGTCGGGAACCATTCGATGTCCGTGACGGCTGATCCACCCGTTCTGTCGGGCGGGAACACCCATCATGAGGGCGTAATCGGGAACGTCTTTGGCGACCACCGCCCCGGCGGCGATGAACGCATACCGCCCGATGGTGGTCCCGCAGACGATGGTGGCGTTGGCGCCCACGGTGGCCCCCCGCCGCAACAGGGTCTTCTCGTAGAGGCTGTGCCTCTTCACCTGGCTGCGGGGATTGGTGACGTTGGTCAGCACGCAGGAAGGCCCGAGGAACACGTCGTCCTCGATGACCGTCCCGGTGTAGATGGAGACGTTGTTCTGTACCTTGACGTTGTTGCCGATCACCACGCCATTGTCGACGTTGGTGTTCTGTCCGAAGATACAGCCGCTGCCGATCTTCGCGGTGGGCATGACGTGGGCGAAATGCCATATCTTCGTGCCCTCGCCGATCTGGGCCCCGTCGTCAACGTAGGCGCTTTCGTGTACGAAGTAGTTGGTCTCGGTCACGGTGAACTCCCGGAGTGGGTGTGTGGTCTCAGAGCTTTACGGGCTGGCCGCCGCGCTCGAGCGATTCCTGCCCGGCCTGGAGCACCTTCACCACCCGCAGTCCGTCGGCGCCGTCGGAGCGGGGCGCGGTGTCGTTGACGATCGCGTCCACGAAGTGCTGGCACTCGGTGCGAAGCGGCTCGCCGCCGGCGATTTTGGGGATCAGGATGTCGCCGCTGCGGACGGTGATCGACTCGGTGTAGTCAACCGCCTTCTCCACCACCGCGCCCTTGTCGTACACGCGCACCTTTTCGGCGGCTTCCATGTCGTCGAAGACGATCATCTTCTGCTTGCCCACCAAGGTGACCTTGCGGATCTTGTGCGGGTCCAGCCACGAGACGTGGATGTTGGCCATGCGGCCGTCGGCGAACTTGAGGTTCGCGAAGACCACGTCTTCCACCCCTTCCTGCAGGTAGGCATGCCCCGAGGCCGACACCGACACCGGCTCGGCGTCGAAGAGGTAGCACGCCACCGACACGTCGTGCGGCGCCAGCGACCACCAGGCGTTTTCCTTGGTGCGGACGATGCCCAGGTTCACCCGCTGGAAGTAGAGATACAGCGGATCGCCGGTCTCCCCGGATCCGATCTGTTCCTTCATGTAGTTGACGGCCGGGTGATACTCCAGCAGGTGTCCGACCATGAGCTTGACCCCCCGGCTGTCGGCGAGGTCCATCAGTTCTTTCGCTTCGGCCGGGGCGAGGGTAAGGGGCTTTTCGACGTAGGTATGCTTGCCGGCATCGAGGGCCATTTTCGCCAGCTTGTAATGCAGCGGGGCATCGACGGCCACCACGGCGGCATCGACCGAATCGTCGGCCAAGGCGTCCTGGAAGTTGGGAATCACCTCGGCCGATGGATACTGGGCCGACATGGAATTGCGGATATTCTCGTTGAGGTCACAGACGTAGGCGAGCTGGGCCTGGGGGAGTCCGGCGAAGTTGCGGACAAGGTTCTTGCCCCAGTTTCCGGCTCCGGCGACGGCAATTCTGAGTTTGTCTGGCATTCTTCATCCCTGTAAAGAAACGATACTCGAACCCTCCTGGGCCCGTTTTTCACGCGACAAGAGGCGTATTTTAAGTCAAAGCTCGAAAGACCGCCACCAGGATTGAAACAAAAACTGGACTGGACCGGACGGCTTGCCGAATGGAATCTTGTCAGAATGTCCCTTCCCGGGATATATTCTGCCTCTGCCTTAACTCGAAGCTCGCAAAAGCGTGATCTTCCGGGCGTACGTTCACTTCGGCACGGAAACACGCATTCGTTTGACAGGAGAAAGTGCATGGTCAAGGAACTGGTCGAGAAGATTCGTCAGAAACAGGCGCTGGTCGGCGTGGTGGGGCTGGGGTACGTCGGGCTTCCCCTGGTACGGGAGTTCACCCGCGGCGGGGCCAAGGTCCTCGGCTTCGACGTGGACCCCGCCAAGGTCTCCGCTCTGGAGAAGGGGCAGACCTACATCGAGCACATCCCCTCTTCGGTGATCAAGGACATGGTTCAGAGCGGGATCGCGTCATGGGTCGATCTCCTCGCGGAGGACCTGCCCTGTGGCCGGGTCGTCCAGTGCGGCGATGTGGGCTACTC
>JBKHHV010000177.1:0-7765 GCA_046539005.1 Phycisphaerae bacterium | reverse complement strand
CCGGAGGTCCGAAGGACCGGCAGAGGATAGCCGGTGGTGGAGCGACGCGGAACCCCCGGAACCCGCCGCCTGTTTGCTACACGCGCGCTGACGCCACGGGCCGTCGGTGGCAGAACGCGAGAATCCGTGTGCGAATCTGATTGCGCCCTCGGACGCGCGATGTTCGTAATGGACCCCGCCACGGCGCTGGAGGCGCCTGCCCTGAGCACCTCGCAATTCTTCTCCACCGAACCGCCGCAAGCCCCCATTGCCTGCTGCGCAGGCACTTCCCCCAGAGTGGGGGAAGGGTTTTGGCCGCTGCGACAGACATCCGTGCTGTAGTGAACAGCGCTGAACGCCAAGGCAACCCGCTGGCGTTTGTCGGCAACCGCAACGGATATGGAATTGGCGCGGGAAATCGGGGCCGGGGTCTCGTGTCGCCGGGTGCCATGTTTCTGCGCGAAGTGGAGAAACATGCTGGCTCGTTGGCGCAACTCGTGTCGCCCTTTCGGGGCGGAATAGTGAATCGGATGTCGAGAAGGGCTGAACGCCAAGCCAAACAGCCGCCTGCGCGATCGACAGGCACAAGACCTTATTGACGCATGTGTTGCCCTCGGGTAGGCTTGATTTCAGCAACCCGGCCGTCGGGTTTCCACCGATCTGCCCTGTGGGGGGCCACCGTGAAACACTGCCCGCGATGCGACGCTGAAATCGACCGGAACGTCCCTGGGTGCCCCGGTTGCGGGTTGGGCCGCAATCTGATCCGGCGGATCATGGCCTTGCCCATCGGTCTGCCGGGCAATCCTGCGGTATTTTCGGCCGAACGGCAGGGGAACTCCGTGCGTCGAACGAAGGGAGGTAACCATGGCAAGCTGTCCTGAATGCGGGCGAGAGGTATCGCAAGGGGTGTCCTGCTGTCCGGAATGCGGGTTTGCTCTGGACCTGCTTTGGGTGCAACCGCCGCCCGCGGCCTGCGTGTGTCGTCGGCCGGTCGGTGGTCGGCCTGAGGTCAGTAGTTGGACGCGGATCCTTAGGCCGGTATCGCTGGTGACGGTCATGATCGCCAGTCTGATCGGCGTGCTGTCGGCTCTGATGGCCGGCTTCATATTTCTAGCCGAATCGGAGCCGATCAAGATGCTGGCCTGCCTGGTGGGCGGGGTGTTGTCTCTTGGGCAGTTCTACATCGCCAGTGCAGTATACCGCTGGGTTTCGGAACATTGAGTGAGAAAGGCGGCCGAAATTGAGCACGTGTCCCAAGTGCAGTCACACGCTGCCCGACGAGGCCGACCGCTGCGACGCCTGCGGGCTGGACGTGGCGGCTGTTCGCATCGCGGTGCGCCAGGCGGTCGCCGAGCTGCGCCCGGCGTCTTGCCGTCCGGAGAAAGAGACCATGGAGTATCGGCCGCCGCGCCGATTCGCGTGGTTTGTGAAGGCGTCCCTCGTCCTGGGAATGATCGCGATGGGCCTCTCGGCAGTGGTCAACTTCATCTACGCACTAAGATCCATCTCCTGGCCGGTGAAAAAGTGGGTGCCGCTGTTGCTCTTGGCGTCGGCCATCGTCTCGGTGGGGTTCGTGATGGTTTTTCACCTCGCGCTGGACTACTACGATAAAAAGCAGAACCAAGAGGACGAGCTGTTTCGGTGATGGCCCGCGTCGCAAGGAAGAGAAGAACTGCCCCCCCTGAGCCGCCGGCTTTTGACTAGACCCGCGCAGGGGGTTTGCCCGAAGATAGATACGGACGTCGGGCTACGGGTGCGCGCCACAGGAGCGCAGCCCCCCGGAACAGGAAGGAAACGCACCGAAATGCCACGAACCGCAACCATCCAGCGACAGACCCGCGAGACCCGCATCGAACTGACGGTGAACCTCGACGGGGGCGGAAACGTCGAGAGCCGCACCGACATCGGGTTTCTCGATCACATGCTCGATCACCTCGGCACCCACAGCCTCACCGACATGACGGTGTCGGCGATGGGCGACCTGCACGTGGACGACCACCACACCGCCGAGGACGTGGGCATCTGCCTGGGGCAGGCGATCCGCGAGGCTTTGGGCGACAAGAAAGGCATCCGCCGCTACGGCAGTGCGTCGGTCCCGATGGACGAGGCACTGGCGAACGTGTCGCTGGATCTCAGCGGCCGATCGGCCATGGTGTTCAACGTCCGCTTCAGCGGCAGCAAGATCGGCACGTTCGACACGCAGTTAGTGGAGGAGTTTCTCCAGGCACTGACTCGCGAAGTGGGGATGAACCTGCACGTGAACGTGCCCTACGGCGTGAACGACCACCACGTCGCCGAGGCGATCTTCAAGGCGGTCGCCCAGTCGCTGCGTCAGGCGAAGGAGATCGACCCCGCCCGGGCGGACGAGGTCCCCAGCACGAAGGGGACGTTGTAGCGGCCGGTCGGCAGGCAGCCAGACTGAAATCTGCCGAATCAGAAGGCCCCGAGGGCGGCAATCCCCGGGGCCTTTGGCATTTACGTATCCCGTGGTCGACCGGCTATCGCGGCCGGTCCGTTCTCTCAGACGTCCACGCGGAACTGTTCGTCCTTCTTGACGCTCAAGCAGAAGCCGGCCAGCAGTTCGGCCACCTTCTGCAGGTCGCGCAGGTCCAGCATTTCCACCGTCGAGTGCATGTAGCGGTTGGGGATGCTCACCAACGCCACCGGGGTCCCACCGTTCTTGGTCCAGTAGGCGTAGGCGTCGGTGCCGCCGGAGAGGCTGTAGTTCTCGATCTGCAGGGGGATGTCCTTCTGCTTGGCGACTTCGCGGATCCGCCGCGTCACGGCAGGGTGGTGCTCCCGCCCGAGGCTCAGCGACGGGCCCTCGCCCATCTTCACTTCCCCGTGCTGCTTGACGTCGATGCCCGGGGTATCGGTGGCGTGGGTCACGTCCACGGCGATGGCGACATCGGGCTTGTGCCAGCCGGCCTGCATGGCGGCGCCGTTGAGCCCGGTTTCCTCCTGGATGCTGCTGCAGGCGTAAATGGCGCACTTGGGCTTGCCCTTGGACGCGATGCGCAGTGCCTCGATGACCGCCCAGACACCGGCCCGGTTATCGAAGGCGCGGGCGACGGCGAGGTTCTTGTCCAGCATCTCGAAGTCGTCCACGAAGGTGATCGGATCGCCGACGGACACCTTCTTCTCGGCGGCCTTGCGATCCTTGGCGCCGATGTCGATGAAGATTTCCTGCCACTTCGGCACCTTCTGGTCGCCGCTGTCCTTACTGCGGTCGCGCAGGTGAATGGCCGTGGCGCCCACGACGCCTCGTACGACGCCCTTTTCGGCGTGGATGTCCACCCGCTTGGACTGCACCAGCGCCGGGTTGACCCCGCCCAGCCGCTGCACGTACAGAAAGCCCTTCTCGTCGATGTACTGGATGACCATGCCGATCTCGTCCACGTGCCCGTCGAGCACGATCTTCGGGCTGCCCTGGGGGTTCAGGATCGCCACGGCGTTACCGTAGGCGTCGGTGTGGACCTCGTCGGCGTACTGGCGAGCGTAGTCGCACCAGATCCGCTGGTTGGCACTCTCGTGCCCGGAAGGGGAAGGGGTGGACAGCAGCGTCTTGAGAAACTCCATCGACTCCTTGCGCATCGGCGGCATCCTTTTCTCTAACGGAAGCGTTGAAAATCTGTCTGGACAAAGGGTAGCCCAATTGCCCCCGGTTGGCAACAATCGGACTTTGAGGCCAAGGAGGGCGAAGAAGACCGCCCCCGGCTGCCGATAGTATCCTAGGACGTGCGGGGAGAAGGAAATACTTTGCGCTTCCGGATTGCAGCCGTCCGCCCCGGGAAGTCGAGGGCAAGGAATGCCTGATGAAGCTGAGTATCCGTTCGAAACTTGTCGCTCTGCTGACGCTTGTGGGCCTGCTGCCGCTCACCGGGGCGCTGATCGTCGTGGTCAAGTTCGGCGGAAGCCTGCGGCGGGAGTCTTTCGGGCAGATGGTTCTCACCGTCGCGTCCGCCGAGACGGCCGAACTGCGCTGGATCCTCATCAACGACATCGAGAACATGGAGCTGTCTCTGCGTGAGTCGCCCCATGTCCAGGAGCTCACCGACCCCAACCGCCAACTCGACCCCATGGAACTGGACCGCATCGAGCGGCAGTGGCCTCGCCTGAGCAACAGCGATCCGATCGTTGCCCAAATCGTAACCCATCCGATCACCTCCGTGCTGGAACGTCTCCAGACCCACGATCCGAAGCTGGTGGAGATCCTCGTGACCGACCGCTGGGGGCAACTGGTCGCCGCCACACAGAAGACCAGCGACTTCTACCATGCCGGCGAGCAATGGTGGCAGGATGCCTGGTACGAGGGGCGGGGGCGCATCTGCGTGCCGCCGATCACCTACCACGAGTCGGTCGGCGTGTGGGGACTGGAACTGGTCATTCCCATCCAACGGGACGGGCAGTTGGTGGGCATCGCCAAGGCGGTCATGGAACTGGAAGAGTGGATCTGCACGCCCCATAACAGGATCAAGGAACTGGACGCCAAGTCGATGCTCATCCGCGAGGACGGAAAGATCGTCTATCGAGAGGGCAGCGAACCTCTGGGAGAGGAACTGGCAGGCTGGCAGGGACTGTCGCGAACCAGGGGTACGTGGCGTGTAACCGACGGGGAAATCCAGGCGTTTGCCCCGTTCCAGATGCCCGACCAGATCGGGGAGTATCCGATGTGCTGGCAGGGGTGGCTGCTGGGGCTGTACATGCCCCAGTCCCAGGCATTGGGCCCGCTGTATCGGCTGGGGGCGGTCGTGACGGCGATCGGGCTGACGACGATCCTGGCGATTTTCGCGGTGGGACTGTGGCTGGTGGAGCGGAGCATCGTGCGGAGGCTGAGGATTCTCACCCACGCGACCCGCGAGGTCAGCCAGGGCGACTTCTCGAAGCGCGTGGAAGGCAACTGGGCCGGCGGACGGCTGCTGGGCCAGGACGAGATCGACGAACTCGCCAGCGACTTCAACCGCATGGTCCAGACCGTGGAGTCCAGCCACCAGCAACTGCAGTCGGCCAATGAACTCAAGGAAGACTTCATCAAGATCGCCGGCCACGAGCTGCGCACCCCCGTGACGTACATCCTCGCCACGGCGAAGCTGCTGGCCGACAGCCGTGACGTTGATCGGCTGAAGAAGGCCCTGGAGACCATCAGCTTCAAGACTCGCCGGCTCAACAAGATCATCCAGGCGATGTTCAAGCTGATGCCCGGCCCGGAGGGCATCGAGGAAATGCTCTACGAGGAGGTCGACCTGCCGTCGCTGCTGGAGGAGGTGTTCCTGGACAGCCAGCAGTTCGTCGAACGCCGCGACCAGAAGCTCATCGTGGAGTTCGTGGACGACCTGCCGCCGGTGACGGCCGACCGGGACAAGCTGTTCGACATCGTCTCCAACCTCGTCATGAACGCCATCAAGTTCACCCCCAACGCCGGGACGGTCAGGGTGTTCCTGGGCAGGGAACTGGGCGATTACGTCTCCGTCACGGTCCGCGACGAAGGTCCGGGCGTGCCGCCCGATGAGATGCCGCACATCTTCAAGCCTTTCTTCAGCGGGCGGGACGTGATGAAGCACTCTACCGGCTGGAGCGGTTACCAGAAGCGGGGCATCGGCCTGGGGCTGGCGGTGGTCAAGCACTTCGTGGACCTCCACCATGGAACCGTGCGGGTGTCCAACACCGGCAAAGGGGCCGAGTTCGTGGTGACGATTCCCATCGACCCGACGGTAATCGAGGGCGCCGGCTAGCCTGGGAGTAAAAGCCCGAGCGACTTTCGGCTGGGGTTTCGACCTGCGGTTACACCGACTCGGCCGAGCGGCGGTCGATGAGGACGCGAAGGGTGTTGATTACCTCATCGACATCGAAGGGTTTGACGAAATAGGCGTCGGCCCCGGCCTGGAATCCCTTGCGGCGGCTCTCCTCGTTATCCAGGGCGGAGATGATGACGATCACCGTGCGATGTCCGCTGCCGTTCTCACGTTCCCGCAGGCGGGTACACGCTTCGTATCCGTCCATCTCCGGGAGCATCAGGTCCAGCAGGACCCCGTCGGCCGACCGTTCGGACATCACCTCCAGCGCCTCGGTGCCGGAGTAAGCGGCCATGGCTTCCATGCCGTGAATGTCCAAGAGCTCCCGCTCCAGTTCGTTCATCTCCACGTCGTCCTCGACGACCAGGACCGTGGGTCGGTTCTCCATCGCGCGTTGATTCCTTCCAACGTGTCTGCCGGGCGAGACTTGCCGGTGGCGTTCCCGCGTTTCACTCACTACAGTATATGGGTGGCTCACCCGTTTGTCGGTGGTCGGCCACCTGATTTCACGAAACTCTATAATACATCGGTATGCCCGAAACGGAAGAGAATCCCGACTCCCTGCCCTCGAAGGACGAATTGCAGCAGGCCATCGACGTCTACCTGCGGGTCGCCTATGGCGATGCGCCGCTGCCGGCGACCGCGGAGCGCTACCTGCCCCCTGACCACTGGGACCCGCAGGGCTACCTGCTGAGTGACGCCGTGGAGCGGACCCCGCCGGAGTCGCCCCCCCAGCAGGTGCGTTCCTACGCGATCCGCCTGGGCAACCCGATGTACCCGAACATGAAGCTTCGCCTCGCACGGCCGCCGCGGGAGAATGTGTTTCTCCTCAGCGTCGACTGCCACGACCAGATGCTCCAGGCCCCGCCCGATTCTCCGGACTTCGCGGCGCTGGAGCAACTCAAGCAGTTCAACGCCGACCTCGCCACGCAGATTGTCGCTGCCTGGGAAGATGCCGGGCTCACCACCGAAAAGAGTCATCTTCGCGACACCCTCCGCCGGGCCAGGGCCCGCCGCGATTCCGACGCGTCCGACGCGTCCTGAGAACAGGAAGACCGCTCGTCCATGGACACTCCGTATCTGCAACGCCGTTATCTTGTCAGCTTCGAAACCCGCCGGTTGCCGCACATCTTCACCGACGTGCTGGTCATCGGATCGGGCGTCGCCGGGCTCCGCGCTGCCGTGGAGGCGGCAGGACAAGCCGAGGTCATCCTCGTGACCAAGGGCGAGTTCCGCGAGTCCAACACCTATTACGCCCAGGGCGGGCTGGCGGCCGTGATGTCCGACGAGGACAGCCTCGAGAACCACGTGGCCGATACCCTCGCCACCGGGCTGGGCCTGTGCGACGAGCAGGTCGTGCGGGACGTGGTTACCGAGGCCCCTCGTCACATCCGCCAGTTGCGGGAGTGGGGGCTGGATTTCGATACCGAAGGCGACGACCTGGCGCTCGGCCGCGAGGGTGGACACTCGGCTCACCGGGTGGTCCACGCCGACGGCGACGCCACGGGAAAGGCGCTGTCCGAGACGCTGGTCGCCAAGGCACGCCAGACCGAGAAACTCAAGCTGTTCGACCAGTGCTTCGTGATCGACCTTCTGACTGATCCCCCAGCCGGCGGGGACGGCGCCGCCTGTGTCGGTGCCCTTACCTGGCACCCGCGGTTCGGCGTGCAGATCATCCGTTCACGGCAGACGATCCTCGCGGCCGGCGGCGCGGGCACCCTGTGGCGCGAGACCTCCAACCCGCCCAACGCCTCCGGCGACTCGCTTGGGCTGGCGTTCCGGGCGGGCGTGGCCGTCAGCGACCCGGAACTGATGCAGTTCCACCCCACCACGCTGTACGTCGCCGGCTCGAGCCGATCGCTGATCTCCGAGGCCGTCCGCGGCGAAGGCGCCTACCTGGTCGACCGCAAGGGCAACCGGTTCATGAGCGAGTATCATCCCAGCGGTGAGTTGGCCCCGCGGGATGTGGTGGCCCGGGCGATCCTGGCCCAGAT